>URMA01000026.1 GCA_900548875.1 uncultured Porphyromonadaceae bacterium
TCAACTGATTTTTACATATATAGATACAACCACTACCACCACTTTTTAGCGCCATACTATTTACATATCATTTCATAATTTCTTTCCACGTACTCAAGATAACAAAAAACAGAGCTTTCTACAGTTATCTATTCCACGCCTGTAAACAGCTCTGCTTTTCATCTATTTCTTTTATAATTCAAATATAACAGTAACGTTATTTCTATGCATTCTTTATAATCAGTATTAATTCAACGCCTCTCCGCTTTCAAGACTTCCGCCTTCTTCCACGATATTCGCCAATTCAACAATACTGTTCACAACTTCTTCATCAGGATAGAGCACATATAAAGGCATGTCCGGCACAGAGTAGCAATAATCCTCCCCATCTGTTCCGCTTGCCGCCACAGACTGAATTGTCCATTTTGCCCCTGACTTAAGCTGGCTTTTCACAAGAGAATTCAGCTGTCCCTGTGAAATGTTTGTCTCTACATCCTGACTCACTTGATTAATGATCGAATTTGCTTTCAAAAGCATCGTCGGTGAAAGCACTTTTTTAAGCATAGCTGTTATAACAGCCTGTTGGTTCTTACCTCTTTGATTGTCTCCGCCTTCCAATGCATGCCGTTCCCTGCTGAAAGCAAGCGCTTGTTTTCCGTCAAAATGATTTATTCCTTGCTGTACTTCCATCTCATAACCGGATTCCCATCCTGTCGTAAATGCATATTCCGAGTAAACATCTACTCCTCCTAAGATATCTACAATCTCAATAAGGGAACTGAAGTTTAATCTTACATAATAGTTAATATCCGTTTCATACAACGCACCGAGCGTTTCCATGGACACATCTATTCCATATGTTCCGGCATGTGTCAGCTTATCGTTCATTCCATCGGATATTCCGGGTATCGGAATATAATAATCTCGCGGTGTCGTAATCAGCAAAATCTGATGCGTCGTCGGATTTACGACTGCAATGATATTCACATCACTTCGTATGGAATCACGGTCATCGTCCGCATCGTCTCCGTATGTATCAATTCCGCTAATATACACAGTAAATGGCTTTTTAGTCAAACTGTCGTCTTTTGCCGAACCTCCGAAATCAAACTTCGTTTCAATCTCGTGCTTATAAATGATCCGGATCTGATCGTTGTAGCCTTCAACAGCATTTTCCATCAATTCTGTATAAGACTGATTGTATATAATTGCGTCCACTTCTCCCGAAATAAGCGCCTCTGCCTGTTCCTGAACAGACTTGTATTCTGTTGTGGATATATCTCCGATCTGATCCTGAATATCCATAACAGCAGCTTTCATGTTCTCAGCTCCGGTATTAAATTGAACTCCGAACTCGTAATCGGATGCATCCTCCAATGTTTCTGCCGGATCATCTTTTAAAACAGCCACTACCATCTTATCAACTTTTGAACCGCCGCTTGTAATTGCCGCGATCATATCATTTGTCTTTGCAATGTAATATGTGCCCACAGCTAAAACAGCAATCAGAAGAATACTGTATACTTTTCCCGTCACTCCTTTTTTCTTTCTAACTGCCTGTGTCGTAAATGTAATGCACCACAAAAAGAAAAGGATCAGCGCGGCAAGCGCCAAATATTTCAAAGGAAGCATATCAAGCAGTACGAGTACTCCCATAAATGCCGCACTCATAATAACCTGCAAAATCAGACAGAATTTTCCGAAACCATTTTTTCTGGATCTCTTTATCCGGCTCTTCCCAGTAATAATCAAGGCCGATTTCTCCAATTGCCACCACTTTGGGATGTGTCAGCATTTTTTCGATGACCGTGAAGTCGGACATGGCGGCGGTGCGGGCTACGCGCCGATTGTCGGGCACGCAGATGCCGACCATTACGTCGCCTTCGCCGTATTCTCCTTTTCCCGTTTTGAAAAACTGGGAAAGTACCTTTTTCTTTTCTTCATTTTCGTACGGCTTCAGTGCCGCAATCCATTCTTTGGAGGTTTTCATATATAATAAAAAGAGGTAGGAAATTAATCTGTGTTTATTCCTGTTTCAAAAAAATAAATCGATTGGAGAGTAGGGCGCAAATGGCTGTTATCCCTCCAATCGATTATTTTGTAACTAAATTGTTGATTAGTCCTCTACTTTTTCAAATTCGTCTTTGCCGACACCGCACAACGGGCATACCCAATCGTCAGGAATATCTTCAAACGCTGTTCCCGGTGCGATTCCGCCTTCCGGATCTCCTACTTCTGGGTCGTAAACCCACTGGCACACTGTGCAAATGTATTTATCCATATAATTATAAATTAAAAAGTTATTGTTTGTTTTATTCTTTAACAACTGTTGAATCTTTTTGGTTCGGTAGGGAGCAAATTATTTTTTTACAACTTTCCCGTTGCCTTGAATGTTGACGCTTCCCACGCCTGAATTTTTGTATTCAGCATATTGGGTGGCGTGCGCTTCGATGCTGCCAACACCGCTGTTTTCTGCTTCCAGTGTTTCGCAGATAAGGCTGCCTGCCTCAATGCTGCCAACACCATTGTTTTCCATGTCGGCTGTTTTGGCTTTGCCCGAAGCGGATATTTTTCCGACACCGGAGTTTTCGAGCACCACGTTGGCGGCTTCCAGACGGATGTCCACGTTTCCGACACCGGAGTTGTTCAGGTCAATGGTCTGGGCTTTCAGGTTGTGAATCTCCGTCGAGCCGACACCGGTCGCATCCATTTCGAAATTGTTGGTTGCAAGATTTTCAACGGTCACTTTTCCGACGCCGTCGTTTGAAAGCTTTGTCAGGTCGGGTGACGAAATTTCAATCAGCACGTCGTTCGTCTTATATTTCTTGATTCGATAGCCTTTTTTTAGGTCGATGTGAAGCTGGCCGTTTCTGACCGTCAAGTCGTAGAGATCGACAATGTTTTTGGGACCGGTGATAGTGACGGTATATTTGTTTTCGTTGTTCTGGGTGTAGACACATTCAAATAGTCCGTCGATTTGTAACTTGTCGAATTTCTCGGTTTGCTCTTTCCTTATAGATGTCTCGCTGGACGCTTCAACGGCAGTGGTGTTCCCGTTACTGTCTTTTCCTGTGGAAATAGTTGCCGCCGGATTGATTGAGCAGGAACAGAGTGAAAGTGTCGCGGCCGAAAGGAGTGTAAAAATTTTCATCGTTTTGTGTTTTTGGTTGTTTTACGTTTTGACGTAATGACGTCGCAAAAAGTTGCACTAAGGTATAAAAATTTTTTGTCTTTTCTTTCGCAAATTCTTGACAGTTTTTCGGGTTTGTGTGGGATTTTAAATTCTCAGCGCGTTATATTTCTACTAATTATCTGATTTATTGGTGTTTATGGTTGTTTTGCGCGAACTGCTAAAATTGACAGAAAAATTTGAAATGTAATAAATGCTTAAAAATCACCTGCTAACGGCGGATTTTTGCTAATTTTGTAGCCATTGATTGTTTTTTATAGTGTTTGTTTATAAAACAGCCACTTTTTTATAAAAATCGTAAGAATGGTATTAAACTATATTTGGATTGCTTTTTTTCTGTTGGCTTTTGTTTTCGCTGTCTGTGAAACGGTGTTCAACGGAAACATCGACATTTGGACGACCATAATGACATCCTCGTTCGACTCGGCAAAAACGGCATTCGAACTTTCATTGGGATTGACCGGAGTGCTGTCGCTTTGGATGGGGATAATGAAGATTGGTGAGAATGGGGGAGTGATTCCGTTTTTCGGTCGTCTGGTGAGCCCGTTGTTTTCCCGGCTTTTCCCCGGCATACCCCGTAATCATCCGGCAATGGGTGCCATTTTTATGAATGTGTCGGCCAATATGCTTGGTCTTGACAACGCAGCCACGCCGCTGGGATTGAAGGCAATGCAGCACATGCAGGAACTCAATCCGAAAAAGGACACCGCAACCGATGCGATGCTGATGTTCCTGATTCTGAATGCTTCGGGGCTTGTGCTGATTCCGATTGGCATCATGACCTACCGTGCCAGTTGCGGTGCGGCCAATCCGACCGACGTCTTTGTTCCGATTCTGATAGCCACGTTTATCGCTACGCTGGTGGGCATCGTTGCCCTCTGCATCAAGCAGCGCATCAATATGTTCGACAAGGTGATTCTGTCATGGCTGGGCGGTATCACGCTTTTTGTGGCAGGCATTGTGTGGTATTTTTCCACTTTGTCGGCCGAGGAAATGCAGCGCCAGAGTTCTTTTATCGCCAACCTGATTCTCTTCAGCGTGATTATCGGCTTTATCATTGCCGGATGCAGGAAGAAAATCAACCTTTACGATAGCTTCATAGAAGGCGCTAAGGACGGTTTTAAGACCGCTGTGATGATTATCCCTTATCTGGTGGCCATATTGGTGGCTATCGGCATGTTCCGCGCTTCCGGGGCTATGGATGTGATTACGGGTGCTGTCACTTCGTTTGTTCACTGGCTCGGCTTCAATGCCGACTGGGTGGAAGCCTTGCCAACGGCTTTGATGAAGCCGCTGAGCGGAACCGGCAGCCGCGGCATGATGGTGGATGTCATCAACACTTTCGGGGTTGACTCGTTTGTGGCGCGTGTGGCCGGCTGTATCCAGGGCAGTACCGACACCACTTTCTATATCCTTGCCGTTTATTTCGGCAGTGTGGGCGTACGCAATACGCGCTATGCCGTTCCGTTTGCTCTCCTTGCCGATGTGGTGGGTTCGATTACCGGAATAGCCGTTGCCTACTTCTTCTTCGGATAGAGTGGGGGAGAGGCTCAAAATATGCGGGGCGTTCTGAAAAGGACGCCTTTTTCTGTTTTCTTTTTTCAAGTAAAAGTGTTAACTTTGTAGTCGTTTCTTATTGATAATGGCAGAATTGACTTTTTTATCCGAAGGGGTTGAGTTACCTTGCCTCGACGAGCAGTTGATGCGTCGTTGGATTGAGGCGGTCGCCGGTGGTTTTGGAAAATCTCTGGGCGACATCACCTATATATTTTGCAACGACGAGAAGATTCTTGAAGTGAACCGTCAGTATCTGAATCACGATTATTTTACGGATATAATAACTTTCGACTACAGCCGTCCGCGACGTATCTCGGGCGATATGTTCATTTCGCTCGACACGGTGGCGAGCAACGCCGAAATGCTGGGCGTTGCCTACGAATCGGAGTTGTATCGTGTCGTGATTCACGGCATCCTGCATCTTTGCGGCGTGAACGACAAGGGTGAAGGCGAGCGCGAAATCATGGAGCGCCACGAAAACGAATCCCTTGCCTTATTGTCTCAACTTCAAAATTCAGAACGATGAAATTTGAATACGATGTAATTGTAATTGGCGCAGGTCACGCCGGTTGTGAAGCTGCGTGTGCGTCCGCTAACTTGGGTTCGGAAACATTGCTTATCACAATGGATATGAACAAGATAGCGCAGATGAGTTGTAATCCGGCTGTTGGTGGAATTGCTAAAGGTCAGATAGTCAGAGAGATAGATGCGCTTGGCGGACAGATGGGCATTGTTACCGACAAGTCGGCCATTCAGTTCCGCATGCTGAACCGTTCGAAAGGTCCGGCCATGTGGAGCCCGCGTGCGCAGAGCGACCGCATCAAGTTTATTGAAAACTGGAGAACGACTATCGAAAATACCGACCGCCTGTATATGTGGCAGGATTCTGCAACGGAATTGGTGATTGAGGACGGCAAGGTGGCAGGCGTAAAGACTGCGCTTGGCGTGACATTCAAGGCTAAGGCCGTGGTGCTTACTGCCGGTACTTTTCTGAACGGGCTGATGCATATCGGACGCGTACAGCTTGCCGGAGGACGTATTTCCGAACCGGCTTCCCATGGTATTACAGAACAACTGAAAGAACTCGGCTTTGCTACCGACCGTATGAAAACCGGTACGCCGGTGCGTATTGACGGCCGTACCATCAAGTTTGAACTCGCTACCCGCCAGGATGGGGAGAACGATTTCCATAAGTTTTCCTATCTGCCTACGGTGTCGCGTACGCTCAAGCAACGCCCGTGCTGGATTGTGTATACCAGCCCGGAAGTGCACGAAGTGTTGCGCGAAGGCTTGCCCGATTCTCCGCTCTACAACGGACAGATTCAGAGCATAGGTCCGCGCTATTGCCCGAGTATTGAAACGAAAATCGTAACTTTCGCTGACAAGGATATGCACCAACTATTTCTGGAGCCCGAAGGCGAAACCACCCAGGAATACTATTTGAACGGCTTCTCGTCGTCTCTTCCTTTGAATGTGCAGATTGATGCGCTTTCCAAAATTCCCGCGCTCTCCGAGGCGCAAATCTATCGTCCGGGCTATGCCATCGAATATGACTTCTTCGACCCGACACAGCTTCGTCATACGCTTGAAACGAAGCTCGTCGAAGGACTTTTCTTTGCCGGACAGGTAAACGGAACGACCGGGTACGAGGAAGCGGCAGGGCAGGGGCTTATTGCCGGTATCAACGCCCATCAGCATGTGGCAGGAAAGGAACCGTTTGTGCTTGGTCGTGACGAAGCCTATATCGGTGTACTGATTGACGACCTTGTGACGAAGGGTGTCGACGAACCGTACCGTATGTTCACTTCGCGTGCCGAATACCGTATTTTGCTCCGTCAGGATGATGCCGACATGCGTCTTACTCCCCGTGGCTATGAACTCGGATTGGCTTCGCAGGAACGCTACGACCTTATGGTGAGAAAGCGTGAACAGCGCGACGCACTGGTGGAATTTACACGCGCATTTTCCGTGAAGGCTGCCAAAATCAATGGCTATCTGGAGTCGTTGGGGCTGTCGCCGCTGAAGCAGTCGCAACGGTTGTATGACCTGATTCTCCGTCCGCAGCTGAACATTGCGATGCTTGCCGAACAGATTCCGCAGTTGAAGGCGGAAGTGGAAAAGATAGAGGAAGCACGCCGCGAGGAAATTGTGGAAGCTGCCGAAATTCTGATAAAATATCAGGGCTATATCGACCGCGAACGGCTGATTGCAGAAAAAATAACCCGGCTTGAGAATGTCAAGCTCCGTGGAAAGATTAATTATATGGAGGTGCACGCCATCTCGACAGAAGCTCGCCAAAAGCTGACAAAGATTGATCCGGAGACAGTGGCGCAGGCTTCGCGAATACCGGGTATCTCGCCGAGTGATATTAATATCCTTCTGCTGCTGTTGGGTAGATAATGGAAGGAGCGATGTTCCACGTGGAACATTTTTAAACATCGAAATATAAACAAGATAAATAGAAAAGTATGAAAATTGAAGAAGTGAAAAACGTGATTCGCGATATCGTGGATTTCCCGCAGAAGGGTATCGTGTTCAAGGACCTGACAACGGCTTTCAAGAATCCGGAAGCAATGCGTGCCATCAGCGAAGCTTTGCGCGCCCGTTATGAAAACCTTGGCGTGACGAAGGTAGTAGGCATCGAGTCGCGTGGCTTTATAGGCGGTTCTATACTTGCTTATGAACTGAACGCCGGTTTTGTGCCTGTACGCAAGCCGGGCAAATTGCCTGCCGACACGTTGCAGAAGTCGTATTCGAAAGAGTATGGAACGGACACTATCGAGATTCACCGCGACGCCATTACGGAAGATGATGTGGTGGTGCTTCATGACGACCTGCTGGCAACCGGCGGAACAATGGCCGCCGCCTACGAACTGGTGAAGAGCATGAACCCGAAGAAAATCTATATCAGCTTCATCGTAGAACTCGAATTCCTGAACGGACGTGCCGCTTTCCCGGCTGAAGTGGATGTGGATTCTCTGATTGTATATTAAAATCAGGCGCGGATTCGCAATTGAAAATATATAGAATGCTTTGCAGGGACATGCGGAAGTATGTCCCTGTTTTTGTCTAATCAATGATGGTTTTGCAATGAGCGAAAAGGAGGCTTTAAAAGAAAAAATCAGCATGCTTCCCGATTCCCCGGGGTGCTACCTTTACTACGACAAGAACGGAACGGTGATTTATGTGGGGAAGGCGAAGCGGCTCAAGCGGCGTGTGTCGTCGTATTTCAACCGCGTTCACGACTCGGTAAAGACCAACGTGCTGGTGAAAAATATCTGCGACATGCGCTATATTGTCGTGGACAGCGAAGAGGATGCGCTGCATCTTGAAAACAGCCTTATCAAGGAGTATCAGCCGCGCTACAATATCCTTTTGAAGGACGACAAGTCCTATCCCTGGATTTGTGTGACGAACGAGCTTTATCCGCGTGTGTTCCTGACGCGGAACGTGACGGCGAAAGGCGGCAAATACTATGGACCGTATGCCAATGTGACGGTGGCGCGGACCATGCTTTCGCTCATCAAGGAAATCTATCCCGTGCGCACCTGCCGCTTCCCGTTGACGGCCGAGTCGGTGGAGAAGGGTAGGGTGAAGGTGTGCCTCGAATATCATATTCATAATTGCAAAGGTTGTTGCGAGGGACTGATTTCGCCGGAGGAATATGGCGTCTATATCTCGCAAATCAAACAGATTCTCAGTGGAGACACGCAGCAGATTTCCGATTTTCTGATGAACGAAATGACGCGTCTGGCTGGCGAAATGCGTTTTGAGGAAGCAAACGAATTGAAGACAAAATATCTATTGGTGGAGAAATACAAGGCAAAGTCGGTGCTGGTGAGCAGCCGCATTACGAACGTCGACGTGTTTTCCTACGAGCCCGACGACGATTGTGCCTATATCAATTATATGCACGTCCGCAACGGTTCGGTGGTGCAGTGTGTCACTTTCGACTTTCGGAAACGACTCGACGAAACGCCGGAGCAGTTGCTTTCTTATGCCATTGCCGAGGCAAAAGCGCAGTTCCACAATGATACGAAAGAGGTGATAGTTCCGTTTGTTCCGGACTTTGAAACGGACAAATACACGTTTGTCGTTCCGCAGCGCGGCGACAATAAAAAACTGCTCGACATTTCCCTCCAGAATGCCCGCCAGTTCAAACTCGACAAGTTGAAAAACGCCGAGAAACTGAACCCCGAGCAGCGTGTCACACGGTTGCTCACGCGCATGCAGAAGGATTTCCGGCTGTCGGAACTGCCGCGGCATATCGAGTGTTTTGATAACTCGAACATTCAGGGTACGAACCCGGTGGCATCGTGCGTGGTGTTTAAAAACGGCAAGCCGTCGAAGCGCGATTACCGCCATTTCAATATCAAGACCGTAGAAGGCCCGAACGATTTTGCTTCCATGATAGAGGTCATAACGCGGCGCTACAGCCGGCTGATAGAAGAGGGCCAGCCGCTGCCGCAGCTGGTGGTGGTCGATGGCGGTAAAGGCCAGTTGAGTTCGGCTGTCGAAGCCTTCGATCGATTGGGCATCCGTGGAAAGGTGGCGCTTGTCGGCATTGCCAAGCGGTTGGAGGAAATCTATTTCCCCGGCGACAGCGTGCCGCTTTACATTGACAAAAACTCCGAGTCGCTTCGGGTTATCCAGCAGTTGCGCGACGAGGCCCACCGCTTTGGCATCACTCACCACCGCAACCGGCGGAGCAAGGGGCAGACGGTTTCCGCTCTCGATTCCATCAAGGGGGTAGGGGAGAAGACCCGCACGGCTTTGCTGACCCATTTCAAGAGCCTGAAGCGCCTGCGCGAAGCCAGCGAAGAAGATGTCGCTTCCGTGGTCGGACCGGCCAAAGCCAAAACCATCTGTGCCGCGTTGAAAAATGCGGAGGATTGAGCACGTCTGCCGTGTGTGGAAACAGCCTTTATGCCGTCGGTTTGTCGCTTGCCTTGGCTGTCGGATTGGAGGATATGCGTATCGTGATTCGTTGGATATCCTTTTCCCGAAGCTGTTTTATCATCTCTTCGGGAATGTCGAATTCCACGCATTCCTCTTCTTCGGGATGCTGTATTTCCCGAAGAAAATCATACTCCAAAATTTGTGAGATTTTCCTTAATCTTTCAGTGTCGATACTGCTGCTGCGCACAATGTTGTAGACTGTTGTCCGATTGCAGTTCAGCCTGCGTGCAAATTCGGCATACGTCATGCCTCTGAGCTTGATTTTGCTTTCAATCAGTCTGCCTATGTGCAGTGTGTTTTTTACTTGTTTTCCCATAATAAAAAAAGTGTGGATACAGAGTTTATCAAACTGAGGCCCTGGTAACTGCCTTAACACAATAAACAATTGTTCCACACCTGAAAGGTATGATTTAAGAAGATCATACGATAATACAGGCAGCTTCGTCGTTCCTTGTGTCAGTCAGAATTTACCAGATTTACGCAGTATATATACAAAACGCAAACAACACCCAATAAAGTGATAATAAATAAGCTATAAATCAGTGTTTTATAAGCCTATTTTTATTTTCAGTTGTTTTCAGTACTTTCAGTGAATTGGCTCTTATTTGGTGCAATTTTGTTTCTTATTTGTTTCTTAATCTCGATACTTATCCGTATATTTGCAATAGGAAAAATGAGAAAGGAATCCCTATGGCACGAGTTAAGAATCATACAAAAGTCAAAGAGCCGATTCGTCTTCGGATGAAGCCGTTGAGCGATGGCAGCAAGAGTCTATATCTGGATATATACCGCGATGGAAAGCGGACGTATGAATACCTCAAGATGTATATTATCCCGGAGACGGATAATAATGCCCGTAGGCAGAATCAGGCGACAATGGATGCCGCCAATGCCATCAAGTCGAAACGTATTATCGAACTGACCAGCAATGAGGCAGGAATCGTATTCCGTAAGGACAAGACTTATCTGTTGGACTGGATGAAGGTTTACATGGAAGCCCAAGAGAGTGCGGGCAAGAAAGACGGCAACCAAATCAAGATTGCCATGCGCATACTGAAAGACTATGCCGGAGAAATGGTCACACTGGATCAGATTGACGGGGACTTCTGCCGGGGCTACATCACTTATCTGTTGACGGAATATCATCCGAAAGGCAAGGACATATCAAACTACACGCTTCACAATTATTACCGTGCGTTGAACGGTGCGTTGAACTCTGCCGTCAGGAAGAAAAAGATGAAGGCCAACCCTTTCAACGAGCTTGAGAAGTCGGAGAAAATCCGTAAGCCGGAGAGTATGCGGTCGTACATGACCATCGAAGAGGTACAGGCGTTGATTGACACTCCTATGCCCCACGAGGAATACGAGATAGTAAAATGCGCGTATCTGTTCTCCTGCTTCTGCGGATTGCGCATCAGCGATATAATCAAGTTGAAATGGAAAGACGTGTTCGTTGACCGGGGACAGTACCGTTTGGCCGTGTCCATGAAAAAGACCAAAGAGCCTATTTACCTGCCCCTCTCTCCTGAAGCGTTGAAGTGGATGCCGGAACGTGGGGGAAAATCATCGGAAGATAATGTGTTCGACCTGCCGTCCGCCAATACAATCAGGATGCAGCTCAAACCTTGGGCGAAAGCAGCCGGAATCTCCAAGCGGTTCTCCTATCACACCAGCCGGCATACATTCGCCACCATGATGCTGACGCTCGGCGCGGATTTATATACCGTCTCGAAGTTGCTCGGTCATGCCGACGTAAAAATGACACAGGTGTATGCCAAGATTATCAACAAGAAGAAGGACGAGGCAGTGAATCTTGTAAACGGTTTGTTTCACTAATTGACGGCACTATGTGGTTCATGTCTAATTTACAAACATCAATTTATGGCATTGCTCCGGTTGTGAACGCAACCGAAGTTAATGCTTTCATCACATATTATAAACTCAAAAAGGTAAATCGACATGAAAAGACCTGAAGACGGCCTTCTCTCTTTTTGGAGGGAGCCAACACCTGCAGCACTTCGCTGCGGAGAAGGATGTGGCGAATGAACTTTTCGCCCTGCTAACCGAAGCAAAAACAGTTTATCTCCACGATGTTGTGTCGGGTGGTAAACAGTACCACCGTTATGTGGACGATTTCGTAAACGGACACCGGTACATAGACTGCGACCATGCGGCCTGCCGGAACTGCCACGAAATGAACATCCACATCGTCAAGGGGCTGCTGACCGAGTACGCCCGTTTCGTCCAGATTTGCTTTGCTACGCCGAATTTCACGTTTGACGAGTGCATGAAGCTGAAACGGATGTATGATACCTCGGAATCGTTGCCTCCGCTCGGTCCGCCCCACATTGACCGACCGGCAGATCTCTCCCTTTCTTTTGGCTGTGATTTTACCCCGGAACAGATGGAAAGTATTGTGGCTTGTGCCAATACTTATCATCTGTTCTGTGTTTCTGTACGCATTGAAGACATGGAGGCTCTTTTCGCCTGTAAGAAAGGCTTTTCCATCCGAGTGAACAATATCCGCCGTGTGGTAATCCTGTTCGACGCGCTTCTTGAAAACTCGCTTATCCAGTCCCGGTGGCAGAATGTTCTCGGCAAGGGTGCATTCCTGCAGTCCAAGGACGGGACACGTTCCGTTTCGGTATCGACCCTGTCTTCCGCGCTGTCATCCATCAAGAACAACATGACATCGGTCGCATACGGCATCCGAAAGACCATTGACCGGCTGAAAGAATGACAGGAAGTGACAAGAAGCGAAGTATGTGAAAGGTAAAAGCATGAGAGTTGCAATGATACGCGCATAGTATCATTCCCCAAATCACGGCATCTTCGTTTACCGGACATACCTTTGACCTCCGTTAGCGCGCTGCATAACGGAGGTTGCATCTCCATTGTCAAAAATCAAACCATGTTATTATGCCGAATAGAATGACATTCATGGAGCGGATGAGCGGACGGCTCGCCGCCATCGAATCGGTACTAAAGAAATTGGAACCGGTCGAAAGTCTCTTGGAGCGTATCACGTTGCTGGAAAATACCATCTTCACGACCAAGAGAGTGTTCACGTTTCAGGAAGCCTGTATGTATATCGGGGTTTCTGAAAGTATGCTGTACAAGCTCACATCGAGCAAGGAGATACCGCACTACAAACCGCGCGGTAAAATGGTCTATTTCGCCAAGGAGGAATTGGACGAATGGCTGTTGCAGAATTATGAACCTACAGTGAACGAGGCCGTGCGCATGGCGACGGAAGCCGCCGCCACAGAACCGTTCCTTAATAAGAGACGCAATGGAAAACGAAAGAAAGACTGACCGCTCAGCCGATATGGGAATGGATGAACACCGCCTGTCGGAGATCCTTCTGGCCTCGCAAATCAAGGCAACGGACATTTATGAGACCCCGCCGCAAATCATCTGGATAGACAACTCGACGATTGCCACGCTCGGCAATTTCAGTGCATCGACAGGAAAGGCAAAGTCGAAGAAGACGTTTAATGTCTCTGCGCTTGTCGCCGCTTCATTGGCCGGGAAACAAGTGTTGAACTACCGTGCGCATCTGCCCGAAGGCAAACAGCGGATTCTGTACGTCGATACGGAACAGAGCCGTTTCCATTGCCGCTCGGTATTGGAGCGCATATTGCGGCTGGCCGGGCTGCCCACGACAACCGACCCGGAGAATCTCGACTTCTTCTGCCTGCGTGAATATTCGCCGTCGGTGCGTGTCGAGGTCATCGACTATGCGCTGCGTCAGAACAAAGGCTATGGGCTGGTCATCATTGACGGCATCCGCGACCTGATGCTTGACATCAACAGCACCGGTGAATCGGTGGAAGTCATCAACCGGATGATGGAATGGTCTTCAAGGTACGACCTGCATATCCATTGTGTACTCCATTTGAACAAAGGGGATAATAATGTGCGGGGACACATTGGTACGGAAATGAGCAACAAGGCGGAAACCGTGCTTGTCATCAGCAAGAGCAACGAGAATCCCGGTATCAGCGAAGTCCATGCGCTCCATATCCGGGAAAAGGAGTTCAAGCCGTTTGCGTTCACCATCAACGAGACTGGGCTGCCCGTCATTGCGGAAGGACACTCGTTCGGAGAGCCCCCGAAGCCCAAGGCTCGGACGGGGTTCACGGAGCTGAGCATCGAACAGCACCGGGAAGCCCTCTCCGCCGCTTTCGGGGAAAAGCCTATCCGGGGATTCGACAACCTGTTGCAAAGCCTGATGGTCTCCTATGAGGCAATCGGGTTCAAACGTGGTCGGAGCGTCATGATAAAACTGATGCAATACCTGATAGACAACCTCAAGCTCATCATCAAACGGGACAAGCTGTTCTATTATGACATGACGCCTACCGAGGCCATGCTTTTTGATGAAGAATGATGCCGGGCGCGGGCCTGTATGATTTAGTTTACTTTAGTATTTATATATATAGGAAAAAACTAAACTAAACCATTTTCGTGAAACCAAGTGAAAGAAAAAAGACATGACCATAGCAGAAGCAAAACAAGTGCGTATCGTGGATTTTCTGGCACGTCTCGGTCACCATACGCAGCACATAAAATCGGGACAATACTGGTATCTCTCACCGTTACGGAACGAGCGTACCCCGTCGTTCAAAGTGAATGACCGCATCAATGAATGGTACGATTTCGGCGAGGCGACCGGTGGCGACCTGGTGGAACTGGCAAAATACATTTGCCGGACGGACTGCGTGAGCGAGGCCCTGGCGTATATAGAGAGGCTTGTGAATGGCGCATCACTACCGAGAACCCGTATGCTGACCGCTCCACCCCGACCGGTGGAGGCTGAAATGAAAGACGTGATCGTGATTCCACTCCGTCATCACGCCCTGTTCTCTTACCTCCAATCCCGGCTTATCGACGCGGACATCAGCCGTATGTATTGCAAGGAGGTGCATTACGAACTGCGAGGCCGTCATTACTTCGCTCTCGCATTCGGCAATATATCAGGCGGTTACGAGGTGCGAAACGCCTATTACAAGGGATGCCTGAATAACAAGGACATCTCATTGATAAGACATCTGACAGAAGAGACACAGGAAAACGTCTGTGTCTTCGAGGGATTCATGGATTTTCTTTCTTATATGACACTGAAACTGGCAGGCGACCGGACGGTCTGTCTTGCCATACCATGCGACTACCTCGTGATGAACTCGGTAAACAATTTGAAAAAGACGCTAGCACGTTTACAGGAGTATTCGGACATTCACTGTTATCTCGACAATGACCTTGCCGGGCAGAGAACCACAGAGACCATTGCCGGGATGTATGGCGGACGTGTCAGCGATGAATCTTGCCACTATGCGGAATACAAAGACCTGAACGACTACCTGCGCGGAAAGAAACGCTGATATTCAATGTTCTCTTTTGCCACCTAAAGCTCTCCACCACGAGAGCTTTTTTTATGCCCCGATTTCTCCATTTCCCACCATAGAGACTGCAATATAGTACGATTTAATAGTTCGATTTTTGAAACTTACACAAATCTCATTAACGAAACAGATGTTTAATGCTCAATTATTTTATGGTTTTATATTTCGTGCGTTTCTTTGCAAAATCATACTAATACGAATTTTTAATATTCATACTAAATACATGAACTCATATTTCATTTTTGCCATTGTCCTGACGGTTGCCTACATCATTTACTACGCCGTCATCATAGCGCATGACCTCTACGGGAAAAAGGGGACGGACAAACCGGACGAGGAAGTTTTCGACCTCGGCGCACCGGAAGAGGAAGAGAGTGTGGCTGTCACGGAAAGCGAGAGCGGCTTCAGTATCGGTAGCGAGAACTACGAGACGGAAAGTACGGCTACCTCTTCCGAAACATCCCCTGAGGAGGACATCAAGGACAAACCGGGAACGGCGCAGGAGAAACTGGAACGGCTGAAGGCCGAGGCGGAGGAACAGATGGAAGAGACCACGCCTTACCTGTCGGACGCACGCACGTCGGAGGAGATGTACAAGGCTATGATTTCCAAGGGACGGTTAGACAACCGACCGGAAATAAAGTGGAACCCAATTCAAGACCGGTTGTGAGATGTCGAAAGCTAAAAAGATTCTATGTGCGCTGTGCCTCCCGTTCCCCTACACGGCTTTTGCCAAAAGCGGCAGCGTGAACTATAGCTGGGGAGCGGACGCGTTGGCCACGATGCACGACTTCGTGGTGACGATGATGCTCTATGTCCAGTATATCTGTTGCACCATAGCCGGGGTTTACGTCATCGTGTCCGTTTGTCAGATATACATCAAGATGAACACGGGCGAGGACGGCATCACCAAGTCGATAATGACGCTTGTCGGCGCGTGCCTGTTCCTGATCGGGGCATTCTATGTTTTCCCGGCTTTCTTCGGCTACCGCATATAACCTTACTTGTATCAGGTCGCAGACAAATAAAATATTCACTAAAAAAGTAAACGTATGTTTCAGAAAACCAAACAGCTGTGCCGCAAGGCATTCGGATTCGTCAACGGAATCCCTACCAAAGTAATGATGTTCTCCTTCATGCTGCTGTCCGGCATGGTGGCGAAAGCGCAGAACTCCGCAGGCGACTATTCCGCCGGTACGAGCGCATTATCCACTGTCGCCGATGAGATTGCCAAGTATGTGCCTATTATGGTGAAATTGTGCTACGCCATTGCCGGCGTTGTGGCCATCGTGGGTGCAATCTCGGTATATATCGCCATGAACAACGAGGAGCAGGACGTCAAGAAGAAGATTATGATGGTCGTGGGAGCATGTATCTTCCTCATTGCGGCGGCCAAGGCGTTGCCTCTGTTCTTCGGTATTGCCGCTTAAACATCAAGGATAAGTATGAAAAGCAAGGACGAACGCTATCCGGACTATCCGCTGTTCAAGGGACTGCAACGGCCTCTTGAGTTTTTGGGCATCCAAGGCCGGTACATATATTGGGCGGCGGTGACGACGTGCGGAGCCATTGTCGGCTTTGTCGCCGCCTACTGCCTGCTCGGTTTCATTGCCGGGCTTGTCGTGCTGGCTACCGTCGTATCGGTCGGTATCGTGCTCATCCTTCTCAAACAGCGGAAAGGACTGCATAGCAAGAAGGTCGCTCCGGGTGTGTATGTGTATGCCCACTCGCGCAAGATCTGACGAAAGAAAAACCATCACGGCAATGTGCATGGCTTTATTGATTGTTGAACGCGGGCGGGTTTGTCTTGAAGCAAGGCGAACCTGCCCCTATTTAATTACACGTATATCGAAATGACCCTATACATCATTTTATGTTTTGTCGCTTTGTGCGCGGGTATGGCCTTGTCGGTCTATGCGTTCGGTACGGGCGGCAAGCGCAAGCGAATCTTTCAGGACATCTATTTCTCAGCGGAGGAAACGGACGGTGTGGGTGTGCTGTACACCAAGACCGGCGAATATTCCGCCGTACTTAAGATAGAGAATCCGGTACAGAAATATTCGGCGGACATAGATAGCTACTACGACTTCACGCACCTGTTCACCGCCCTTGCGCAGACCTTAGGCGAAGGGTACGCCATCCACAAGCAGGATATCTTCGTCAGGAAACAGTTTGCAAGCGAACCGGCTGACGGGCAGGAGTTCCTGTCGGCGTCGTATTTCCGCTACTTCAAAGGGCGTCCCTACACGGACAGCCTTTGCTACCTGACCATCACGCAGGAGGCGAAAAAGAGCCGCCTGTTCTCGTTCGACAACAAGAAGTGGCGCGATTTCCTCGTGAAAATCCGCAAGGTGCATGACCAACTGCATGACAGCGGCGTACAGGCCAGGTTCCTGAACAAAGCCGAGGCGAGCGAGTATGTCGACCGCTACTTCGCCATGAACTTCAAAGACCGCACCGTGTCGATGACGAACTTCAAGGCGGACGATGAAACGGTGTCGATGGGCGACAAACGCTGCAAGGTGTACAGCCTTGTGGACGTGGACTGTGCCGCACTGCCCTCGATGATACGTCCGTACACGAACATCGAGGTGAACAACACGGAAATGCCGGTCGATCTGGCTTCGGTGGTGGACAACATACCGGACGCCGAGACGGTGGTCTATAACCAAGTCATCTTCCTACCCAACCAAAAACGGGAACTGGCGATGCTCGACAAAAAGAAGAACCGCCACGCGAGTATTCCGAACCCGAACAACCAGATGGCGGTCGAGGACATCAAGCGTGTGCAGGAGGTCATTGCCCGTGAAAGCAAGCAACTGGTATATACGCACTTCAACATGGTGGTAGCCGTATCTGCCGGTGCAGACCTGCAAAAGTGTACGAACCACTTGGAAAACGCATTCGGGCGCATGGGCATCCATATCAGCAAGCGGGCGTACAACCAACTGGAACTGTTCGTCGGTTCGTTTCCGGGCAACTGCTACACGCTCAATGAGGAATACGACCGTTTCCTGACCCTTTCCGATGCGGCGATGTGCCTGATGTACAAGGAGCGCGTGCTGCACAGCGAGGAAACACCGCTGAAGATTTACTACACCGACCGTCAGGGTGTGCCGGTGGCTATTGACATCACGGGAAAAGAGGGAAAGAACAAGCTGACGGACAACTCGAATTTCTTTTGTCTGGGGCCTTCTGGGAGTGGCAAGAGCTTTCATATGTATTCCACATGGAGAAAAACAGGACAAAACGGCGGCAAGCGATTGCAAAATTGATTGTTATAAATACTTGATTTACAGCTAATATGTTTTAACAAACGAAGAAACCGGCTATTGGCGTTTAGTCCTTATTGGAGTAAATTTGTACCACAGTTGTACCTCGCCGGAGGGGTCGCACGGTTCGATTTCCTTTCAGCAGCGTGCAACAACTTTCAACAGTGTGCAAATAAATTTCTTCGATGATGGACCGTCAAAATGAACACAAATTAACAGGTCAGCCCGACTTCGGACGGGTCATGCCAGACAAGCCGTTCCTCACCATTGGGGAGGTGGCGAGCCTGCTGCAAGTGAGCAGCCGTACCGTGTACAACCTGATATACAGCGGCACGCTCCGGGCTTGCAGGATTACATACCACATTACGCTAATCACCAAGGAGGATTTCTTCCTGATGATTAAAGAGAAAACCTACTGCAAACGGAGCGTTTCAGTATTCGCCAAGCAGGGGAAAAAGAAAAAAGGGAAGATGAAAGAAAATATGCAAAAAACAGAGGAAACAGTCCTCACACGACAGGAGGGAAAGAAAAAAGCAAAGGGCAGCCCGGCGAAACGGCGGCTCATTCCGGCGGCTAACTACAAGCAGTCCGTGCGTGATACGTTCACGGACAGGGAGAGTGTCGCAGGCGACCTTTACACGATGGCGGAGATATGCCAAAAGTTCAATTACACCTACGGACGTTTCTACAACCTCCGTATGCGCTACTCGATACCCTGCATCAAAGCCAACGCCACCAAGTGCTTTCCGAAAGCGGAGGTGGACAGGGCTATGGCGGAGGAAGCGGAACGGTTGGGCAACAACCTTTCGGAGCATTGGTATTCGTGCTTCGACATCATGCGCCTGTTCGGACTGGGCAAGACACAGGTGCGCAGGTTCGCCCTCACCCACGGGGTACGGACTAAGCGCATACACGGCAACCGCCTGTACTACCTGAAAGCTGACTGGGATGCGGCACGAAAGGAAGCCGAGCGGAAAAGCGCAAGCACGAAAGCCAAGCGGGAACAATAGAAATTTTTAATCATTAAATACATTAGCTATATGACGAACATTTGTACGAAAGTGACGGTCAGGAAACGACCCATCAAGAACGGGCAGTTATCGCTTTATCTGGACTTCTACCCACCCGTCCGGCACCCGAAAACGGGCAGGCTGACACGGAGGGAGTACCTCGGCATTTACATCTACGCCAACCCGACAGAGAAGTTTGAAGCGGAGTTCAACAAGACCATGCTGCGCAATGCGGAACTTATCAAATGCAAGCGGACGGAAGCCATCATCAACGAGGAGTTCGGTTTCCTCGATCGCAACAGGGGCAAGGAGAGCTTCTTGGAGTATTTCCGCTCCAAAATGGCGGACGATGATAATTTCAGGAACTGGAACGTTGCCTACAAACACTTCGAGAAGTATTGCGGCGGCAGCTGCACCTTTGACGACCTGACGGTGGAATACTGCCAAGGCTTCCTTACCTACATGCTGTCGCTCACCACGCACAACCGCACCAAGATGATGGCGTCCACAGCCAACAACAACCTGAACAAGCTGAAATGCGTACTGCGGCAGGCATACGAGGAAAGGCGCATCAAGGACAATATCGCCACACGGCTGAAACACGCCAAGGAAGCCAATACACGCCGTGAGTTCCTGACACTGGAGGAAGTGAAGATGCTTGCCAACACGCCATGCGAGAAGCCTGTTGTAAAGTCGGCGGCTCTTTTCTCCTGCCTTACGGGACTGCGCATCAGCGACATCATACGCCTGCAGTGGGAGAACATCATCAGGGGTGCGGACGGCGGTTGGTGTATGCACATCGTCACCAAGAAAACCCGGACGGAAGCCGTCTTGCCGCTGTCGGATGAAGCCCTCGCACTCTGCGGCGAGCGTTCCACGGGACAGGTGTTCAAGGGAATGACACAAGCCCTGCTCCCTTTGTATCTCAAGGACTGGATTAGGTCTGCCGGGATTACGAAGCACATAACCTTTCATTGCTTCCGGCATACCTACGCAACCCTGCAACTCGCCGCAGGGACTGACCTTTACACCATATCAAAAATGCTTACACACAGCACTGTGGCGACAACACAGGTCTATGCGGATGTGGTGAACGACCTGAAGCGCAAGGCTTCCGAACAGATAACGCTAAAATAACTGGAACAGGACAACCAAAACAAAAGATTGGATATGGGTAACATCACATTTGAACAACTGCCGCAGGCTGTTTCCACCCTGATAGAACGGGTGGAGCAGCTTGTCGGAAAGGTGGACGAGGTACTGTGCAAGGCGGCAGGAAAAGACACGGGCAAACGTAGCCTGCTTTCCCTTGAAGAAGTCGCCGCCCTGCTCGGCAAATCGGCTTCCACCATCTATGCCATGACTTCCGAAAAGCGCATACCGTACCGAAAGCGTGGCAACAGGCTCTACTTCTTCGAGGATGAAGTCATGCAGTGGATTGAACAGGGTGGAACATCGGACACGGGCAACGAGGAGGATTTCAACAAACGGCTCGAAGCGTTGCGCAGCGGCAAGAAACGCAAGCCGGGCTCTTTACGGACGGACAACAAACAAGAAGCCTTATGAAGACAGAAGATTTGACAGCCGCCATCGCACGGCATGACCCACTTTTAGCTGATGCGGTCGGCAAAATGGTCGCTTACATTCAGGACAGGTGGGCAGCACCGTACCCCTCAAAGGAACAGACGGAAGCGGTCAATGCCTACCTCCGTTCCGTCCATGCGGACGGTGACGGCACGATGAGCGAGAGCAACATCGCCCACCGCAGGATTGCCACACAGAAGATAACCATCAACGCCATCCGTGTGCTTGACCATGACCAGCTCGACCGTTTGCAGGATGTGCTGAACCATATCGCAGCGGACAGGGAATACCACATGCCGGAACACGGGTATGGCATGGGCAGATAGCTGACCGGTGTAACACCTATAAATATCATAGACTATGTGCAAGAACGAACAGACCATACATTACTGCACCATCCTTTCCGCCGGGCAGTGGGATTTCCTTTTGGACGGCAAAGCCGCCATCGACAGGCAGAAGTGCCTGTACAGGCTGATGACCGCAGCCGTGCGGACAAAGACCACCTTCCGTATCAAGGGAGTTGAGATTGAGTTGGAGGTGGGACAGGCGGCAGCTTCCGATGTGGAACTTGCGGAGTACATGGGCTGCAACCGAAAGACCATCGGAAAGCTCATCGACAGCTTCAACAGGCTCGGTATGCTGACCACCCGAACCAACAACCGCACTTCCGTACACACACTGCATTTCCTGACAGGATGGTATGTGGATGGTGTCCTGCTGACCAATCCCCATTATGTCAAGCCTGCGGCAGTTTCCAAAGGACAGGCAGACGGAGTGCGGACACCATACTCTAATGATATGCCGTTGGAGGATAAGCCGTGTACCGTGCCGGACGGTTGCCAATGCCCAAGGCAGGAAGCGGACAGCATGGCAGGCAGAGCAGCCGCCCTTTCTTCTTCCCTTTGTTCGCCTGTGGTTTCCGACAGGTCGGATGACAGAGCGGATGCGGAGGACGAAACCGACAATTCACATGCCGGAGACAACGGCAACGGGCAGCATGGCAATGACCCCGTAGAAAGCCTGAAAGAAGCGCAGGACGGCACGAATGGCGGCGTGGAAGACCCCGACATAGCCGGGAGAAACTGACGGGCGCACAGCGCAGGATTTCAGCGGTACTCCGTAGGCGTGGCGTGATTGACTGGGCTTGCCCAGATATAGCCCACTATAACTTCTCCGCTACGCTCCGAAGTTGTGGGCTCTCCCGAGGGGCTTAGGACGCTGCCCTAAGAACCCGGCAAGGACTTTCAGCCCTGTGCAACCCGACCAAAGAGTGACCCTCTCTTTGGAAACTCCGCTTAGTGGCTTCCACCCCTAAGAACCCGGAGCAGGAAGTGACCCTCTCCCTGCACCCACCGATTAAGGCTCTGCCCTAATAACCCGAAGTGAAACTCAAAATAACAGACAAGCCTATGGCACAGAAGACATCCATCAATATCAAGCCGTGCAACATCGGCAGCAGCGAAGCGCATAACAGGCGGACAGCGGAATACCTCGCCAATATCCGCAGGGAGAAATTTTACATCCGTACCGACCTTATGGCAGGAAACGAAGCATGGGTATCACCTGATTTCGGCGAAACCACGCTCACCGAGCGTTACAATTTGATAGCCGCAATGGTCAAGGAAAAGACAGGTAGGGCAATGCAGACCAAAGACCGGGAACGGGTGAACAAGAAGACGGGCAAGGTGACCATTGTCCGTGGCAGCACTCCGCTCAAGGAGGGTGTGGTCGTCATCAAAGAAAATACCACAATGGAGCAGTTGCAGCGTTTCTGTGAGGTGTGCAGGGAGCGTTGGGGTGTCACAGCCCTACAAGTGTTCATCCACCGTGACGAAGGGCATTACGGAATACCCGGCGACAATGCCACATGGAAGCCCAACCTGCACGCCCATATCGTATGGGACTGGATGAACCACGATACGGGAAAGTCCTGCAAGCTGGATGAAAAAGCCATGAGCGAGATGCAGACGGTTTTGGCTGAGTGTCTGGAAATGGAAAGGGGCACCTCAAAGGAGGTGACGGGCAAGGAACATATGGAGCGCACGGACTTCATCATCGCCAAACAGAAACAGGAAGCGGAACAGGCGAAAGCCGCAAGGCAAGCCGCCATCGCCGCCAAGGAGGAAGCTGAAGCGGAACTTTTATTCGTGGAGGGCGAGAACAAGGCGAAAGAGCAGTACCGCCTTTCCCTTGACAGCGAGATTGCCGAAAAGGAGAAGCAGTTGAAAGACGAGCGAAAGGCGAAAGTGGACAGCATACTGGACAGTGTCGGTAGCCTTGTCGGGGTCGGCAAGTCCGCAGCGGTCGAAAAGGAAAATGCCAAACTGAAATCCGAAAACGAGCGCATGAAGAAAGCTTTTGCCAAAGCCGTAAAGGACAAGGCGGAAGAACGAACAAAGGCATTGACCGCAGAAAAGCAGAAAGCCGAAGCGGAGCGTGACAGGGCTTTGACGCAAAGCCGCTCTCTTGGCATGGAAAGAGACAAGGCGGTACGGCAGCTTCAGGAACAAAAGGACGGCGAGCAGCAGCGCATCAACCAAGCGGTGAGCCAAGCCACGGCGGAGAAAGACAAGACCATCCGCCTGTTGCAGAGTACGCTGAAAGCGAGCAGGTATATCCTAAGCCTGTTTGCGGATATGCTCTACAAGGCAAGCGAGGTTTTCAGGCGAGCCATAGATGCGATTATCCATTTCGGCATGGAGCAGCACAAGTCATTCTTTGCCCCCTCCGAAGCCGCCGACATCAAGAGCGTGATGCAGGAGTACGGGGAAACGACCGAACAACAAAATGCGGTCGGAGCATGGCTCTGTGACTATGCGGAGAGCCGACAGTCGTTTGACGAAATAAAACATCGCCATACACTCAAAGAGGTTGGCGATGTGGCAGAGGGTAAGTATGATTGGAAGATTCAGAAAGAGCAAGGAAGTAAATTATCAATTTAGTTTCTCGCTCTGATGAACTATTTTATTCCCCTAAATTGAAACATATATGAGAATTTTATCTTTCATGGTGAGTTTTACCTATAGATACGCCTGCAATAACTGTAGCACCACATGATTCTAATTTATTTTTGAAACGAAGCATTGAATTGCCTTTTGTAATTATATCATCAAAAAGAATAACATATTTATCCTTAAAAAAGGATTCATCAAATTGCAAAACAGGTATTCCTGTACCTCCTAAATGTTTCGGTACAGCATCTTCTACAATTTGTATGTGTCCAAAAGCATTTTCCATGCCAGTAATTCTTACAAGTCTTTCAGAAAAATCCCTATATCTTGCATCATTATTAATTCTCGATGCGGCTGGAATACAAACCAAAGTCAGTTTTGGCAAATCTAAGCCAAAAGTGTCTTGAAGTAATCGGGTCAATCGTGGAATTAAATTACTAAGAGCTTGTTCATGTTGAAGCAAATTTGTCTTCCCTGGAGTATTTTTGAAATTCCAAACCAACCACCTATCATTCCATTCTTCATTATTAGCTTCAAAATCACAGCTTGTCGGGTAATATGGCAGCAAATAGTTATATGGTAAGGTGAGGAAAAGTGTATCCCAAGATGAAACGCAACTTCTTAATGATAGTATTTCATTCTGTTTTCTTTGTTCTTCTTGCTGTCGTTCTTTTTCCTTTCGGATTTCTTCTTCCTCTTGTTTCCTTTTTTCCTCTGCTTTCATTTTGATTTCATGTTCTTTCGCTTTATTTAAAGCAATCATTTCCTGTTTATCGTACCCCTTTAATACAGTGATATAAACTATATCTGAAAAACAATTGAAACGTATCTCTTTAGAGCAATATTTCCTACAATATCTTTTAGCATCAAGAAGCATTGAAACATTCTCTCGCAATTGTTCATTAGTCGTTACTAAATCTATAACCACATACCTTACTTGGTCTTCAATAAATATTGGAGATTTTTGAACAAGAGAATGTTTTATACCTCTTTTATCTAATTCAGTCTTCAAGTATTTGAATTGATATTCTATGACTTCTTTCCTATTTTCAAGTCCTGTACAAGCGAATTTAATATATATTTCATCTTCATTTTTATAAATTTTCCTCAACTCCTCAATATAATTTACTATTTTGTCATAAATATGAGACTTATAACGAACTTCGTTGTTCAATAGTTGAGATGCCAACTTACGATTCTCTCCCATTTTGGGATAATATGATGTATCTACACTTTCATCTTCACTAAATGAGTTATAAAACATTTGCCAAACTGTCAACTCTCCCTTTACTTCTTCACCATTTTCTTTGACTTTTGAAAAAGGAATATTATACTTATAACATCCCCATCCTGATAAAACGGAGTCTCTTAATTTGCGACATTTAGAATTAAAATCAATCTGGGTTTGTTCCCAATTAGCGTAAAAAGCCGCCTCCCTTGCATAAATTTGAAAAATTTTTATTTCTTCTTCCCTTTCTACAACCTCTTCAATAGACAAGTCTGCACTATTCTTTCCATCATCATAAGAATAATATTTTTCCAATGCAGGAACTCCTATCGGATATTTCTTTTTAAGTTCGTCATATTTTTTACACGCATCATCTAAAGAAATTATCCTCATTTCATTATTAACGACATTCTCTTCCTTGGGGATTTTAGAGTATCTATGACCGTCTTCAAAGTATTTAGCCCCCAAAGGGTATTCCATCGTAATACGTTTGTATTCTGAATGAATAATATCATTAATAAAATCGTCTAATTGCGATAAATGCGCAACACAATATTCTTCCACATTAGTTGTTACTAATTTGGAATCAACAAATTTCTTGTAATATGTCAAACGTTTTTTGTCACAAAGAACTTCATCTTCAAACTTTATAACGGTATCTTCTTTTTTTAAAGAAACTTCAATTTTACGTTCCTCATCAGCAAGCTCATATAAATGCAAATATAGTTTTTCATATTCTTCTTTATCCAAAGTCTTTATCGAGCGTTCTACTTTTTTCCCCGAATAAGGAGAAGAAGTATTAATGAAACTTCCAAGTCTATTAATACTATCAATATCAATATAGTCTAATACGGATTTTACCGATTTATTAGGGTTGGTCTTTTGTTGTTGTGCCTGCTCTGCCTGTTTTTTTGCATACTTACTTTTTCTCTCACCCGGTAAAGTTACAGTGATACCAGGTATAGAAGATAGCCCAAGACGTTTTACCAAAGCATAAAAAGCATGGGGGTATTTTGACGCTGCATTGATTACTTCTTGCTTACGTTTTTCAAAAGCCTTTTCTTCTGCAATTTCTAGTTCTACCCTTAATATCTCAGATTTGTGTGTCGCAATATAATACTTATCATTATATGAGGGCGAAAAGTTATATGTTGAAGAAAAAGTACCCACAATTTGCCTTCCTTTCCATCTCCGAAATGCTTCAGAATGGGAATTAATAATTTCCTCATAAGTGGATATTATCTCTGGGTTTAATATGCCTTTTATTGCATCAAACAGCCCCATATTTATCTTATTAAAGTTAGTATTTCTTTAGGATTAATAATTGCATGAGAATAACCAGAATGTAATAAGGCACTTCGTTCTTTAGTACCCCAAAAACAAGCAACACTTTCAATTTCTGCTGCATTAGATGCTTGGATGTCAATTGCTCTATCTCCAAAAGAAATAGTTTCTTTTGCAGACACACCCATCATTTCAAGTGCTTTAAGCATAGGAGCAGGATGTGGCTTGACAGGTTGAGCATCATGATAACCTACAATATATTGGGCAGGAATATCATAATACTTAATAAGCCGCTCAATATACGGACGTGGTGAAGTACTAACAATAGTTGTTTTAATATTATTCTTGCGTATAATCTCTAATACTTCTGCTATACCATCATACATTGTTGTCTGAGGAATCAAATTATATGCTTGATTCCAATTTCTACTATGGCGTGATTCTTCCAAACAAGTAGTATCAACCAATGTTAAGTCCATATCAAAAATTATATTTCTCATAAGTCTAATTGTAAGGTCGTTTGTTTAACTTCTCGCTTCGGAACTTTATAAGCATTCTCTATGAATCGAATAGCTTCATCTATAGCTGTAGAACGAAGTGGGTGAGCTTTGCCATCTTTAATAAGTTCGATGTTACCTTGTACTTTGTCATGCTTAATATCTTCATATGTTTTGTATTCCACAGCAAACAAAGGTTTTTTTGAGTTTATGGTTGCATTAACAGCGTGCATAGTTCCCCCCCTTTCTCCTGTTTGAATTACAATTGTAGCATAAGACAGACCTGCCTGTAGCCTATCTCGTGCTACCAAACTGTATTTTCCACAAGTTTGACCTATTGGATATTCACTAAGGAGAAGCCCTCCTTTAGTAACAATATCTTTTGCCAAATTAAGATTTTCTTTAGGATATATTGAAGCCCAATCTAGACCGTTAGCCAAAAAAGCTGTAGTCGCTCCTCCCACAGCTAAAGCCCCTTGATGTCCTGTAGTATCACATCCTATGGCAAGTCCAGAAACAATATTATATCCCCGTTTAGCAAATTCACTAGAAAAATGTTTTCCTGCCAATACACCATTGGCTGTTGGTTCTCTTGTACCAATTATTGCGATACCATGTTTCATTAAGACTTTTATATTACCCCGATAATACAGAATAAGAGGAGGGTCAAGTTTTCCTTCCTCGTCTTTACACGATTTCAGTATCTCTGGATAAGAATCCTCAAAGAAAGATATTATGCCTATTCCCTCTTGTTCGCATTGAAAAATGATACGCTTGGCTATTCGGTTAGCATCATCCAAATCTTCTTTTGTTTTGGATTCAAAATCTTTCCCTTTTAGAGTTTTCCAGAATCTATATAATTGGTCTAACGAAGATATGGGAGTTTGTATCTGTTGCGTTAGTTTTAAGATAGTCTTATTTCCAATACGTTTCAACTGTTGAAGCGTGAGAATCATTTCTGTTGACAAAGTAATCATATGATAGCGGTTTAATTGTTTACTATTGAACTATTTAGTAATAATACATAGTTTAAAAAGATTGTTTGTTGGGCAATAATAACTTCCGAACATCCACATCTAGAATATCGGCTATCTCATACAAAACGGGTATAGGTGGTTGCACCTTATTTGTTACATATAGATTAACCATATTAAAACTTTTGCCTAACCTATGTGCTAAATCCGTTTGGGTGATACCTTTTACTTCTAAAAATTCTCTAATTCTATTCATCTCGGGTTTTAATTTGTTCTTACCTACAAAGGTACACAATTTAATTGTGTATGCACCAATAAAAGAGAAAAATTAAGTTCTTAACAGCTAATTTTTTAATCTATTTGTACCGCCATTGGTACATAAGCAGCTTAATAAGTAGATTTTTACCAGTATATAATAATTCCCCGACAAGTCTTTTGCTGTTTTGCCCCCGTTCCGACAGACCTGCGGCAAAAGATAAAAATACCTTCTGACTGTTAAGTTTTTGTTAAATATTCATCTTCACACGCATCTTCTTCCTATCCTCTCACTTCCTCAAAAAACAGCTTTTATACCCCTTTTCTCCCTTGCCGGATTTTTGTACCTTTATTTTCTTATATTGCTGATATTCAGTAACAAAAACTCTCTCATATCAACTCGGTCGTGCGCCAGCTCCATGAGCAGGGAACGGATGTGGTCATGGTCGATACGGGAAACTCATACGAGGGACTGTGCGAGTATCTGGGCGGCAAGTATATCAGCTATACCGAAGAACGGCCTATCACGATGAATCCGTTTCGCATCAACCGGGAGGAATACAACATCGAGAAGATAGACTTCCTCAAGAACCTTATCCTGATGATTTGGAAAGGGTCGGACAGCCAAATCCCCGAAATTGAGTTCCGCATTGTCGAGCAGATAATCATAGACTACTATGATGCCTATTTCAACGGATTTACAAGATACACCGACGAGCAACGGGAGGTACTGCTGAAAAACCTGTTTGCGGCGGCCAGCCGAAAGAACCCAAACAAACCACCCAGAGAGGTGGATGAGATGGTGCGCAAACAGATAGAGGTGCTTGAGGCACGGCGGGCGGCCCTCAAAGTGACGGAGCTGAGTTTCAACTCATTCTTTGACTACTCATTCGACCGTCTGGAGCAGATCTGCACCGAAAACGACATCACGACAATCAGCTACTCGACCTATTCGACCATGCTGCAGCCGTTCTACAAGGGCGGTGCGTATGAGAAAATTCTCAACGAGACAGTGGATTCGGCACTGTTTGACGAGACATTCATTGTCTTTGAAGTGGATGCAATCAAGGAAAATAAGAAACTGTTTCCCATTGTCACACTGATTATCATGGACGTGTTCCTGCAGAAAATGCGCATCAAGAAGAACCGTAAAGTCCTTGTCATCGAGGAAGCGTGGAAGGCCATTGCCAGCCCGCTCATGGCGGAATACATCAAGTTCATGTACAAGACCGCCCGTAAATTTTGGGCTTCTGTTGGCGTGGTGACGCAGGAGATACAGGACATCATCGGCAGCGAAATCGTGAAGGAGGCCATCATCAACAACTCGGACGTGGTGATGCTGCTGGATCAAAGCAAGTTCAAGGAACGCTTTGACGAAATCCGAAAGATTATTGGTCTGACCGAGGTGGATTGCAAGAAGATATTTACCATCAACCGCTTGGAGAACAAGGATGGGCGCAGCTTCTTCCGCGAAGTGTTCATCCGCCGGGGGACGACCAGCGGCGTGTATGGCGTGGAAGAGCCGCACGAGTGCTACATGACCTACACGACCGAACGGGCGGAAAAGGAGGCACTGAAGCTTTACAAGAAGGAACTTCGGTGCAGCCACCAGGAAGCTATCGAGGCATATTGCCGGGACTGGGATGCCAGCGGTATCGGGAAGTCCCTGCCTTTTGCACAAAAAGTAAACGAGACGGGGCGTGTGCTCAACCTCCGTCCCGTGTATGAATCCAAATAAGCATTGCAGCCATGAAACGACTACTCCTTATCCTGACCATCGCCTCGGTCGCACTCTGCCAGACGGTTCACGCCCAGTATTACAGCGTGAACTACGACACCCGTACCGTTGCGGCGATGGTGGCCGCCTTCGGTACGGAAGCGGTCGCCGAAGGGTACTACCGGGAGCAGGTCGATGACATCCTCAAGCACTACACGGCAGCGGAGGTCGCTACCGCCGGGATATTCGCGGCCAAGTTCTTGGAGCATAAAGCCCTGAGCGACCTCGGCATCTGGAACAGCCGCACGGAGAACTACTACTACCGGCGCATCTACCGGATGGTGGCGGAGAAAATCATGCCCAAGATATGGGTGGTGGCGAAGCAGATGCTCCATTCGCCGCAAACGGCTATCTATTGGGGCAGTTACCTGATGAAAGTCTGCGACGATACCAAAAGTCTGTGTATGCAGTTCGAGAGCGTGGTGACCAACAGCACGCTGACCTTTTCGGACATCGCCTTTCTCGAAATCAATCCGGAGATTGCCCCCTTGCTAAAGCTCTCCGAAACGGGAAACATCGACTGGCAGCGGATGATGGACAACTTCGCCCACATACCGGGCAACTTCACGCACGAGAACCTGAAAAGCGACCTCGACAACCTTTATAACACGGGTGTCGGCCTTGCAACGGCAGGCATTGCCAATCTCGGTGACGCCCTGTTGCAAAGCAGCTCGTTCCATGACCTGATGGGCGGAAAGGTTGAAGAAATCGGCAACCTGTATGAACACTACGGGAGTCTATTCGAGCAGGCGGAACATGACATCGGCGGCTTGCTGATTGACATGGTGGGTGGTCCGGACAACGTGGCCGGTCTGTTCAACTTCAGCAACTACAACCTCACGGCATGGATGACCGACTACCTGGACGAAGCGATGGGGAACTATTACACGCAGCGGTGGTACATTGCCCGGCGTGACCAAGGGAGCGTATCGCTGTGCGACTACTATCCTCCGACGGACGACAACAGCATCCTGAACGGGGGCGCATGGGTGCGGTTCAACACGAGCGACCCGAATTTCTATCCCAACGCCTCGCAACGGGAACAGGTACTTGCCAACTCGGAAGGATATGCCGGTTGGTCAAGAAACCGCGTGCAGCAGTTGAACAACCAGAACGACGGGTTCAGCTACAGCATCAACTATTGGATGAGTGCCTATATCATCAGCAAGAAAAACAAGCAGACCCAAAAGGCATACGCATACGAAATCCATGTGAGCAAAAGCTGGAATAAGGAAGAAGTTGTCTATGAGGAAGTCTTCGATTCCTACTCGATGGACTTGAATACGTTTCGGGCGCAACTGAATGTCCGACTTGCGGAGTTCAACGAAAACGAGGACGGCTACACCTATTATATATCTTCCGGTACGCGGAACTATTACCAAGCAACGGACGCCGCCAAATTGAAGGGATGCGAGAGCGTGACCATCAGCGTGACCTGTTCCGACGGGGTTACGCTCGGACAGGGCTCGACACAATACAAGTGCCGTAAATGCGGCAGCTCGTTGAATGCCCACACCAAGGAGTGCGCCATGCAGACCTCGGTGACGGAAAACAACCTCGACCTTTCGGAACTGGATGCGCTGTTGAACGAGGCAAACAGCCAAGCGGCCAATCTTGAAGCGCAAATCGGGACATTGGAAAACGAGAACGCTGTCCTGCTGAAGAAAATCAGTACGGCGAGCATTGAGGATGCGGCGGCTTACCGACAGCAGTATAATGCAAACAAGACACGGATAGACCGTCTGAAAGGCGAACTCGCGGAGTGGAAGAAGAAACAGTCCGACTATGCTCAGGCGAAGTCGGAAGCCGCAGACGACAACAGCGTAGCGACGGATGACTATTACCGCATTCCAGCTATCATGCAAGACTGCAAGGCTGCCTACGGCCTGACATGGCAGGACGGCGGATCGTGGAACGGCTATTCGTATGTGCGCAAGGCGACAATGCCGAACATCAACGGCATCATCACATTCAAGGCTACGGTCTCGATTGCCCGCAAGCCGAAATATTTTCTCGGCATCAAGATTCACCGTGCCATCATCCAAATCCAATGGGAACTGACCTCGGTCTATACGGACACGCACGTCGCCGATGTGCTGACACTCGATCCGGGGCTTTCGGATGCGGAGAAAACCAAATTAGTGAACGACCGCATCGCCGAAATCGCCCGTGAACACCCGTCCTGCAAAATCACGACGGAATACGCCCGCAGCACACCGCTGGAGGAAACTCCGTCCGGCGACGTGTACCATCTGCTGTGGTCGAGCGACCGCCTCGAAATCGCGAGGGAGGTGGACAGCAGAATCACAAGGATATACGCCGACTTGGTATCGCTGGAAAAGATGATGCACTACAAGCGGAGCATCCTTGACGTGATGAAGGATGTGTTGCCCGGACTGGACACGGACGAAGGCCGCAGGCTGACGCTCGTGGAGGAATGCCATGACCGCTGGGTGGAGAGCGCACGGACGTTTCGGAACGATGGCGGCAGAAACGGCGGAAAGGAGGTGCGGCCATGAAACGCATTTTACGGATAGCCGCATTGCTGCTCTTCCTGCTGCCCGGTATCGCCAAGGCGCAGTGGACTTTCGATATAGTCTCCGTCGAAGCCTACATCAACGACCACAAGAAGCAGCGCAGCCTGTTGTTGGCCCGCAGTACCTTGGAGTACAGCAACAAACTGTTGCACGAATACAGCTGTAAGGAAGTCGGGGGCTATAAAGAGCTGAATATCGACCTTGACCGGTACACCCGTGCGTTCGATGTCATCGACGTCATGTACCAGTCGTTGCGCACGGTGCTGAACGTCAAGAATACCTACACATCGGTCAGCGACCGTATCGGCGACTATAAATCATTGTTGGAGGATTTCAATGCGAAGATATTGAAACGGGGACGCATCGAATCCGCAGATACCCTGATTATCTCCATCAATGCGAGGGGGCTGAGGGCGATTGCCCGTGAGGGGGAACAGCTCTACAAGTCCGTGAGCGACCTCGTGCTGTATGCCACCGGAGCGGCAGCCTGCTCGACCTCCGACCTGCTGATGGTGTTGGAGGCCATCAACCGCTCATTGGACAACATCGAGCGGCATCTGAACCGTGCGTATTTCGAGACATGGCGGTATATACAGGTGCGTATCGGCTATTGGAAGGCAAAGGTATATCGCTCCCGCACCATGCGGGAGATTCTCGATGACGCCTTCGGGCGTTGGCGCGGAGCCGGAAGACTGGATTATTAACGACAAAAAGAGAAGAATATGAACAGAAAACTATTACTCATGGCGGTGGCGGTCACCGTAACGACAGCCGTACACGCACAGTATGTAACGTACAACCATGATTCGCCGAAGCAGAATCAGGTAACGGTCATGGAGACCGGTACGGGCGCACTCTCGCCCGACCTCTATTATTCCGTGCTGCACAACAAATACAAGAAGTCGGCAGCGGCCAAAAACAAGCTCTCGTTCCGCACGCTTGCCGGTATCAATCTCTACAACCAGGTGGACGAAGCGGAAGCCATTGATTCGGTCTTGGTCAAGCGGGCGAAGGTCGAGGCGTTGAACGTTGCCGACCGGCAGGTGGACATCGCATGGCTTGCCGAGGGCGATAAGGTCAGCGGACAGATGGAGCGGTTCCGGCGCAACATCGACCGTATTCTCCTGTCCGGTGGCACTCCGGCCGACAAGGAACGGTGGACGGAATACTACCACGTCTATCAGTGTGCCATCAAAGCCACGAAAGACGCCTATATGCCCAATACCCAGCGAAAGAAGGAGTATCTGCGCATTTACGAGGATGTGGCACGGCAGAACGAGATTTTAGTGGGCTACCTTGCCAAGCGTCAGAACGCAACGGTGACGAATGCACTGCTGAACGCAACGGACAACCGTACCCTGCATAAAGGCGGTATTGTCCGCAATGCCATGAGCCGGTGGCAGGAATCACGCCTTGCGGTGCGTGGTTCGCAATCGGGCAGCAACGGAAACGGCGAAGATGACAACGAGAGTGTAAACAGAGGGAAATAAAAAGACAGGGCTATGGCAAACGGAGATATACTTTCGGATTTCGGCATCAACCTGTTGGAGGAGGAAATAGATGATGTCATCTTTCAGACCAACGAGTTTCTGACTGACGCGACTTTTACCGGTGCGCAGGGACCTTTTTGGTGGATATTGCAGATGTGCATGGCACTCGCGGCACTGTTCTCCATCGTCATGGCGGCAGGTATCGCCTACAAGATGATGGTAAAGCACGAGCCGTTGGACGTGATGAAGCTGTTTAGGCCGCTTGCCGTGTCGATTATCATCTGCTGGTGGTATCCGCCTGCGGACACGGGTATGGCGG
>URMA01000027.1 GCA_900548875.1 uncultured Porphyromonadaceae bacterium
GATTGCCAAATGCTGGAAGCTGCGGGCTGCGACATTGTGTTTATGCCGACGGTCGAGGAAATCTATCCGGAACCGGATAACCGGGTGTTTGACTTGGGGCCGGTGGCTGAAGTGATGGAAGGAAAGTACCGTCCGGGACATTTCAACGGTGTGGCACAGATTGTAAGCAAGCTGTTTAGCTTTGTGACTCCCGACCGTGCCTATTTCGGTGAAAAGGACTTTCAGCAGATTGCAGTTATCCGCCGTATGGTGGAACTGGAAGGCTTCAAGTTGGAAATTGTGGCCTGTCCAATCAAGCGTGAGGACGACGGTCTGGCCTTGAGCAGCCGTAACGTGCGTCTTACGCCTGAACAGAGAAAGATTGCGCCGAACATTGCAAAAGTTTTGGCCGAAAGTTGTACCTTTGCACAATCGCATACTGTAGCGGAAACAATCCAATATGTGGTCAGCAATGTAAACCGTTTCCCGTTTATGGAGGTGGAATACTACGAAATCGTTGACGGCAATACCTTGCAGCCTGTCAAGGACTGGGCAGATGCTGACTATGTGGTTGGTTGTATCACGGTGTATTGCGGCGATGTCCGTTTGATAGACAATATTGCATACAAAAAGAAATAAACTACAAAACGATTCAAAAGGAAGATGCAGATTGAAGTTTTGAAATCCAAGATTCATCGTGCAACGGTGACGAATGCCGACCTGAACTATATCGGCAGCATTACGATTGACGAGGATTTGATGGATGCGGCAGGCATAATTGCCAATGAGCGTGTCTATATTGTAGACAACAATAATGGAGAACGTATTGACACTTATGTGATTCCCGGTAAACGCGGTGCCGGCGACATCTGCCTGAACGGGGCAGCTGCACGCAAGGTTTATCCGGGCGACGTCGTGATAATCATGGCTTATGCGACGATGGATTTCGAGGAAGCCAAGACTTTCCAGCCGAAAGTCGTGTTCCCGGAACCGGGTACGAATAAACTGACAAAGTAAGAACGATAAAAATAGAGGATAATACCAATGTTTGAAAATTTAAGTGAGAGACTCGAGAGATCCTTTAAGCTTCTTAAGGGACAAGGCAAAATCACTGAAATCAACGTAGCGGAAACATTGAAGGATGTCCGCCGTGCATTGCTTGATGCCGACGTCAACTATAACGTGGCAAAGCAGTTCACCGACACTGTCAAGCAGAAGGCGTTGGGTCAGAATGTGATTAATGCCATCAAGCCGAGCGAGTTGATGGTGAAGATTGTTCACGACGAACTCGCATCACTCATGGGTGGAGAAACTGCCGAAGTGAATCTTTCGGGAAATCCGGCTGTCATTTTGATGTCGGGTCTGCAAGGTTCGGGTAAGACTACGTTCTCCGGTAAGCTTGCTAAGAAATTCAAAAGTGAAAAGGGAAAACGCCCTTTGCTGGTGGCTTGCGACGTGTATCGTCCTGCGGCTATCGACCAGTTGAAGGTGTTGGGCGAACAAATCAATGTTCCTGTCTACACGGAACCTGATTCAAAGAACCCGGTTGAAATTGCCAAGAACGCTATCCAATATGCTAAGGCTCACAACAACGACCTTGTGATTGTCGATACTGCCGGACGTCTGGCTGTCGACGAGGAAATGATGAACGAGATTGAAGCTATCAAAAAGGCTATCAATCCGCAGGAAACCTTGTTCGTTGTCGACTCGATGACCGGTCAGGATGCCGTGAACACGGCAAAGGAATTCAACGAGCGTTTGGATTTCGACGGCGTTGTTCTGACAAAGCTCGACGGTGATACCCGCGGTGGTGCCGCCTTGTCAATCCGCACGGTGGTGAAGAAGCCTATCAAGTTTGTCGGTACGGGCGAGAAGATGGAAGCTATCGACTTGTTCCACCCGGCACGTATGGCTGACCGTATTCTCGGTATGGGTGATATCGTTTCACTTGTAGAGCGTGCCCAGCAGCAATACGACGAAGAGGAAGCCCGCCGCTTGCAGAAGAAGATTGCCAAGAACCAGTTTGACTTCAACGACTTCCTGGCACAGATTGCCCAAATCAAGAAGATGGGTAACCTGAAGGAACTTGCATCCATGATTCCGGGCGTAGGTAAGGCTATCAAGGATATTGATATCGACGACAATGCATTCAAGGGTATTGAAGCGATTATCTATTCCATGACACCGGAAGAACGCAAGAATCCGGAAATCATCAACGGAAGCCGCCGTCAACGCATTGCCAAGGGTAGCGGTACTTCCATTCAGGAGGTGAACCGCCTGTTGAAGCAATTCGAAGGTACACGCAAGATGATGAAGATGGCCACAACGATGAAGCCGTCAAACATTATGAAAAATATGCGTCGCCGCTAATGGGATGCAAATGATATATACGAACGGACGAGGGCACATGGCTTTCGTCCGTTTTTTCCTGACTTCGTCACTCAAAAAGACTCAATATTATAATTGGCTGATAAATAATATTTTGTAATTTCGTGTCACCCTAAAATGGGTGACACGGTACAAAAATATGTTTATACGAAAGAAGAAATACCCATCAGGCAATGTTGGTGTCATAGTCGTTGAAAAGGTCAACGGCAAGATGAACGAGCTCACCACTATCGGTATAGCACGTCATCAAGAAGAAATAGATTCTCTGATAGCGAAAGGACGGAAATGGATAGATGCGGAACAGGAACGCCGCTATCCACGGCTGGATCTTTTCGGTGAGGAACGCAAGAAATGTGAGGCAGAGCTTCTGAATGCCGAACAGATGCTTTCGTGTATAACCAACATCTCCATCAATGGAGCGGACCTGATACTTGACCGTGTCTTTGACAGCGTGGGATTCAACAGGATAGATGATGAGGTGTTCCGCCAGCTTGTAAAAGCCCGCTTGTCTTATCCTGCGAGCAAAGCTGCCACAGTGGAGTATCTGAAGAATCATTTTGATGAGGATGTCAGCCTGTCGAAGATCTACCGTTATTTGGACAAACTGAGCGACAACCAACACAAGATAGTTCAGGACATAAGCGTCCTTCACACAAAGAAGATTTTGGGCGGCCATATCGGTGTGCTGTTTTATGATGTCACTACACTCTATTTTGAAGCGGACTATGAGGACGGGCTTCGCAAAACGGGTTTCTCCAAGGAAGGACGTCACCAGAACCCTCAGATTATATTGGGACTGTTGGTCAGCATCGGAGGCTATCCGCTTGCGTATTGCATCCATGAGGGCAACAAGTATGAGGGACACACGATGCTTCCGGCAGTAACGGAATTTGTCCGGAAATATGAGCTGGAAGATTTTATCGTGGTGGCAGACTCCGGGTTGATGAACAACGATAATATAGCCGACCTTGAAGCAAACGGTTACAAGTACATCATCGGCGCTAAAATCAGGAACGAGAGCAGGAAGATACAGGAATGGATACTGGAGCAGCCTAAGGCAGACTGCCAGATGGTTGAATACGACAAAGGCAACGGACGGAGATTATTGGTCGGATATACAGAAGAGCGTGCCCGGAAGGATGCTTATAACCGGGAGAAAGGGATACGCCGTCTGGAGAAGGCATACCACAGAGGTACGCTTACCAAAGACAACATCAACAAGCGCGGATACAACAAGTTCCTGAAAATGGAAGGAGATGTAAAGGTTACCATCAATTACGAGAAGCTGGAAAAAGATGCGAAATGGGATGGTCTCAAAGGATACCTCACCAATACGAATATACCCGTCAATGACGTATATGCCGCCTACCATAACCTGTGGCATGTTGAAAGAGCCTTCCGCATATCAAAATCAAAGATAGAGATACGTCCGATGTTCCACTTCACCCGGCGGCGGATAGAAGCCCATGTCTGTATCTGCTTTGTGGCCTTAAAAGTTTACAAGGAATTGGAGCGTCTGCTGAAACTGTCAGGCATAAATATGAGTGTGGACAAGGTTCTCGAACTTGCTAAAACTATCGTGACCATACAGGTTACATTGCCTCAGAACAAGCATACAATCAACAGAACGATGCTGATGAAACGCCATCAACGCATTGCTCCATTGTTCACGGATGAATTTTGGGTGACACGTTGACGAAGTCAGGAGTTTCGCGCAACGTATGGAAAGTTTCCGCAACAAGATTGCCGAACGCCAGGCCAAAGAAGGCAAAAACTACCTTTCGTTCTACAGCATTCTGGCCGATAAATACGAAATCAAATGACCCGGGCTTCCACAATGAGAAAATGGAGTAGGACAATTCACCGCGACTTGTCCTACTTTTTTTCGGGAGTGCTGCTCGTCTATGTCTTTTCCGGTTTCATGCTCAACCACAAAGGCGACTTCAACTCGGATTATTCCATCACGGTCCACGACTACCGTCTGCCCGACAGCTTCCCGACAGAAAAGGCGAATGTGACAAAGAGCCATGTGGTCGGCCTTCTTGAACAATGGGAGGAAACCGACAACTACGCCAAACACTATTTCCCGAAGGAAAATGAAATCAAAGTGTTTCTCAAAGGCGGGTCACTGCTGACTGCCGACCTCGCGCAACGCAGCGTACACTACGAATCGGTGAAAAAACGCCCGGTGTTGTCGGCGCTTAACCGTCTGCACTACAATCCGTCGCGTGCATGGACCATCTTTTCCGACATTTTTCTGGCTTCGATGTTCATTATCATCGTTTCCGGACTGGTGATGGTGAAAGGCAAATACGGCCTCATCGGACGCGGAGGCATAGAGCTGATGGCAGGCATCATGCTTCCCGTACTCTTTATTCTGTTATGGTCATAGCAAACGCAGTGCGCCCTGAAAGTCGATTGGCTTTCAGGGCGCACTCTTTATTTCAGTCTGCAATTTAATGCTTTATTGCATCGATATCAACTTCTTTCACCTTGAGGCGGTCGCCTTCACTGTTGACAATGCTGCGGTAATAGTCTTCGGAATAGCCGGTTGCTGTCGGGCTTGTCGGATAACCGGTTTCCGTACGCGTGAAATTACCGTTTTCGTCCACCTTCTTCACACGGCCGTCCATAAACTTCACCAGCAGGTATTCGCCCAGTTGCTTGTAGCGGGCTGTAGCATTTTCCGAAACGCTGTCGCTGAACTGTGTCAGCATTTCCACAGCCTTTGCAGGCGACTGCCTGTAAACTTCCAAAGCCTTCTTTTCAATGTCCTTTGTCGACTGCGTATAGCTGCTTTCCAGCTCGTTCTGCACACGCTGAACGTCGGGATACATCTGCGAGTAGCGGATATAGGTCTGGTTGGACACCCAATTGTTAATCCAGAAAGCCGATGTCCAGGAGAACGTATTGTAATCGCCGTTGCCCACACGGTAGCATTCCGGCACGGTCGTCGTGCAGCAATAAATCGGGTTGTAAACGGTCATTGCAGAATCATCGACACCGAACCAAAGAATACCACCTACGGCATCCGGCAGCCAACTGCGCATCTGGGCCACCAGTGTGAATCCTGTCTGCTGTGTGGCAATCGGACGTTCGTGGGCATATTCCACAGAATCTACCTCGTACATCAGCGGAGCAAAACGGTAGGGAGATTTCCACGGACCTGCTCCCGGATCTTTGGTCATGTCGAGTTCCGTACCTTCAAAATGGTCGCGGAGCATCCCCTGTACGTCGCGCACCGACAGTTTTTGTTTCGGTTTCACGTAGAGCGGCATCACTTCACCGCCTTCTGCCTTGATATAGGGAAGATATTTGTCCATGCCCTCGGCATAGCGGTTGAAGAACGACCACACGCGGCCGTCGCATCCGCGCAATGCCAGATAGTCGGTCACGGAATAAGCCTTCGAGAAGCTGAAATCCTCGTCCTTTCCATTGAAATAGCCCATTTTGCGGGCGAAGGAAACGACATCCTTCGAGTACATGCAGTTCTTCTTGTCGTCGAACGGTATGCGGTGGATACGTGCCTGGTTGGCATGACCGCTGATGCAGTCGTCAGGAATACGGATAGCTACCCAAACGGCTCCTTTTTCCACCATACCCTTTGAAATCATTTCCATTACCCACACTTCGTTCGGATCGGCAATCGAGAAAGATTCCCCGGTACTGAAATAGCCGTATTTTTCCACCAGATCGGTCATCACCTTGATGGCCTCACGGGCTGTTTTGGCACGCTGAAGTGTGATGTATATCAACGAACCGTAATCGATGGTTGCCGTCGTATCGACCAATTCCGTACGTCCGCCCCAAGTGGATTCCGTGATGGCAAGCTGATGCTCGTTCATGTTGCCGATAGTGGCGTACGTGTGGCGCACCTGTGGAATTTTACCCAGATATTTCCGAGTATCCCATTCGTATACGTCGAGCATAGCCCCCTTCGGATAGTCGGCAGCCGGCGACTGATAGAGTTCGCCATACAGCCCATAGGCATCAGCATTATAGGTAATCATGGTCGAACCGTCGACCGAAGCGTCCTTACCCACCAGCAGGCTGGTGCAGGCATCCGTCACAAGTTGCGACGAAGCCAACAGCAACGACGCGAACAGCAAAATACGTTTCTTCATATATTTGTCAGTAATTTTTGATTTGTCACTACAGTTAGGACCTGCGGCGGAAAGCCGGCACAGCCCCGCTAAATTGCAAAGTTAGCGGAAAAAAGACAGTCTCACAAATCTACTCTGCGAGCATTGCCGACAATTTTTCGGAAAGTTCGTCGTAGGTCGGCACGGGGTCGTCGGTATATACATGGCGGATAATGCCTTCCGCATCGGAAATATAGATACGCGGCACGACGGAAGTGGCAAAAAGACTGTAGATTTGGCGGTCAGACTGAGCTGAATACGGAAGAGTATAGCCTAAGCTCTCCCAATAGGGAGCCACCTCATCGGCCCCCTCTTCACGGCTGATACATACAAACCCGACTCCGAGCGGAGCAAATTCCTCATAGGCGCGCTGCACGACGGGCATCGCCTGCCGGCAGTCGGGACAACCGGTATGAAAAAACATTATCACCGACACATTCCCTTTCAGCGAGACATTGGAAACGACAGCACCGTCACTCGTTTCGACGGAAAACTCCGGCAAAGAATCGCCCACGCCCAACGACGCGCCTTTTGCCACTTCCGTAATACAGGAAATGGAAAGAACAGCCAGAAGACAGGCTGACAACAGAAGGAATATTCGGGAACGTTTCATCATCAATCGGTTACAACGGTTACACATCGTCCGTTTTCAAACCACGAGAGCATCCGGTAACTACGGCCATAGGCTGTAGCTTCATACGTTTTTTCATTTTCGGCACTGTCAAGGCTACTGAGGTCAATATGAAGGTCGGCACGAAAGTCGACACCTGTTTCAGGAATCAGTTTGAACAATGCCTCTTTGGCAGTCCAGGCAAGTGTGTTGAGCACAACTGAAGACCCGGCAAAGCGGATTTCGTCGGCCGACAGCACACGGTCGCGCACACGCATGACACGGTCGGACACAACCTCCACGTCCACTCCCACCTTACGGTCACGGCAATGGGCAACGGCAACCAGTCCTTCACAGTGAGAAATACTGATGTTCGTTTCGACTTCTTCTCCTTTTTCCACCAAATAGGGAGCGCCCGATTCGCGATGTGCAAGGCTTACTTTTTCTCCGAAAAGTTCTTTAACCATCACTCCCTCCGTGATGATTTCATGGCGACGGTTTTCAGAGCGGACGTTTTCAGCCTGATGGTGCAGCCCATGATAAATGACTGCATCTGAAATTTCAATCGGCGACGCAATCTCACAAAGAGATACGGACACGCCTTCGGACACTACTCTCGTTTTAATTTTCATTGTTCTATGTTAAGTCAAAGATTTAAATTCTTTACCAAATGCGCAACATCGTAGCTGAGGTAATCGAGCACCGGAGCTATGGAGTCGAAATTGGAAATCCTATCGAGCACGACCGTACCCGACACAACATATCCGACACTGTCAGTGGCAACAAAATGCACCGGTGTCACACAGTCGCGCAGACTGTAAAAAACCGTTGCGCTTCCCCCATCGGAATAATCATGACGAAACACGTCGGGCTTTTTATTGCCGAGGTCCAACGCCACACGCTCCATACGCCGTGCCAGCAGTTGCTTCAATTGGGCGGCATTGCCCGCACGGTGATAGCTGCAAAGCAGTTCAGCGCCATAGTGCGGATAAACGGCCCGAAAGCCTCCTGCATCGGCAGCGGAATCCGTCCGCACCACTTCGACGTTGCGGTTCATCTCGATGTTCAGCGGGGCATATACACACGTATAGGTCGTATCATAACTGCGTTCGATACGCGGATATGCCACAGGCCGCGGCACCCCTACCTTTTCACGTTGGGCGCAAGCCACCAGCAGGATAGCAAGCAAGGCAATGACATAGATGACCATACACCGCCACATCATCACCGTTCTTTTCCGTCTGCTCATTTCTTCTCCTGCTGTTTATCCAATATTCTCACTTTCACTTCCTTAACCCGGTGACGTTCGACACCCATCACAAGGAAACGGCAGTTGGCGTATTCCAATATTTCGTTGTCGTGCGGAAAATCGTGCTTAATGTTGAGCAGCATTCCGGCAAGTGTTTCCACTTCCTCGGAAACGTCTTCGAAAAGAGTCTCGTCAAGTCCCGTAATTCGGAAGAAATCGTTCAACTGCGTTTTCCCGTCGAACACAAACGTATCGTTCGACAAACGGGTATAGGATTTTTCGTCCTCGTCGTATTCATCGTTGATTTCGCCCACGATTTCTTCCAGCACATCTTCCAAGGTCACAAGTCCCTGCGTACCGCCGTACTCGTCGACCACAATTGCCATGTGGGTTTTCTTCTTGCGGAAATCCTCGAGAATATCGTCAATCATACGCGTCTCCGGCACGAAAAAGGTTTTGCGAATCAACGACTGCCAACGGAAATTGTCGTCCGCCCGATTGATATAGGGAAGAAGGTCCTTGGCACAGATAAAACCTTTGATATTGTCCTGATTGTCAACATATACGGGAATGCGCGAATAGCCGCTTTCCTGTATCAGTTTTATAAGGTCGGAGAATGAACTGTCCCAGTCTACGTCGGTAATGTCCATACGGGGCGTCATGATGTCGGAAACCGTCTTGCCACCAAATTTCAGAATGCCTTCAAGCATATCCTTTTCCTTGCCCTCCTCCACATCCGTGATTTCAAGAGCGTGCGAAAGGTCGTCGAGCGAAAGGTCGTCCGTTTTCTTCGTTACCACGCGGTTCACCACCGACGTGCTCATTGCCATCAGGCGGGAAACCGGGCCGAACAGCCGCGAAAAGAACAGAATGCCGTTGGTTGCAAATTTTGCCCACTGCACGTTGTGGCTGTTGGAATAAAGTTTCGGAAGAATTTCGCCAAAAAGAAGAAGTAGGAATGTCAGTACAACTGTCTGAAAGAGGAAGTCGAGCCATTCGGCACGGAATTCAAACACCTGCGACATCACAAAGTTACACAATACGACAATCGCCACATTCACCAGATTATTGGTAATCAGAATAGTTGCCAGCAGACGTTCCGGCTTTGCAAGCAGCCGGCGGATTCGTTCCTGCTTCTGGTCGTTGTCTACACTTTCAATATCAGCTTCCGTCAGAGAAAAGAAAGCCGTTTCCGAACCGGAAATAAAGGCTGAGATCATCAGCGCCATCACTGCAATAAGTAAAGCTGCAAAACTTTCCAACGTAGGTGCATGCACGGTTATCAGATCTTCACCGGCCTGCGGAGTGATGACACTCAATAAATTCAAGATACTAAGATAAGGGTCTGCGTCCAAAATGATGTAAATTAGTTAAACAAAGGCGTCCAAGCGACATACAGGCGTCGCCGACACCGTCAAAGCCAATCGGCTTTGCTGTGCAAAGGTAATCATTTTATTCATACGGCAATGCTTAATATATATTAATCAACAACCGTACAAATTACCGGGCGGAAGATTCCGGCAGCACAGCCGTACCGCCATTGCGTTCTTTTCCATCTGCCGCATGGCATTTCCGCCTTCATCCTTTTTGCACGTTTTAGAATTATTTAACACACGTACATCGTTCGGAAAAACCGTTTTGCTCGGCAAAAACGAATAATATCCGTAACTTTGCGCGCTCAAACTTTTTTGAAATCCTTATCCCTATGAAGAAAATTTGCTGTATCGGACATATCACCCTCGACAAAATCGTCACCCCGCATACCACCGTCTACATGCCGGGAGGTACTTCCTTCTACTTCGCCCACGGTATATGCAGCCTGAATCCCAACGCGAATTTCGAGTTGGTTACAGCCCTTGCAGAAAGCGAAATGAGTGCAGTGGAAGCCATCCGCAAGCGGGGAGCGAAAGTGACGGTACTGCCAAGCCGCTATTCGGTGTATTTCGAAAACAGCTATGGAGAAAATCAGGACAACCGCACCCAGCGGGTACTGGCAAAGGCCGATCCGTTTGATGCGGACAAACTGAAGGATATCGAAGCCGACATTTTTCATTTGGGAAGCCTTCTTGCCGACGATTTCGACATTGAAGTGTTCCGCCTGCTTTCTAAAAAAGGCACGCTCTCGGTCGACGCACAAGGCTATTTAAGGGAAGTCAGAGGTGAAAAAGTCTATGCCATCGACTGGAAAAACAAACTCGACTACCTGCAATATGTCGACATTCTGAAAGTGAACGAATTCGAAATTGAATCGCTCACCGGCTATTCCGATGTGGAAAAGGCGGCTCTCCAGCTCTGCGACTGGGGGGTAAAGGAAGTGCTCATCACCCTCGGAAGCTATGGATCAGTCATCTATAAGGACAACACGTTCTACAACATACCGGCCTATCTGCCGAAACACATTATCGACGCCACAGGATGCGGCGACACCTACGTCACCGGCTATCTCTACAAACGGAGCATGGGAGCGACCATTGAGGATTCCGGCTGTTTTGCCGCTGCCATGTCGTCCTTCAAACTGGAAAAATCCGGGCCGTTCAACGGAACGGAGCAGGACGTGGAAGCCCTGATAGCCCGCAGCGGACTGAAGCCGGAAATCATCCACCGCTAAACGGCATTACGCTCACGACACAGATTCCAACAGCGCCACAATCCGCTGTTCGGCAGAATTCACCCAAGCGTGAAACCGCTCGGTGTCGGCGGCATATTCTCCCATAAAGTCCATAAGCAGGGAAATGTCAAAACTTTTCGCCACAATTCCCGCCCCGATTCCATGAGCGTCGGCGGCATTGATTTGCTGTTCGAGATGGGCTGGTATCAGCATGACAGGCTTGCCCAAGTACATAGCCTCGCAAATGGACTCAAACCCTGCCGTCGTGATATAGCCCGAACAACGGCTCATATAGGAAAGAAACTCGCTGTCGCTGATGCGGTGCAGGGTCAGCGTTTTGTCAACCTTCTCTACCGCTTCGCAATTTTTACGGTCCCAGAAGAAATGCAGTCTTTGCTGCGGATTTTTGGCGTGCCATTCCTCCACCTCCTCCATATAGCCGGCATTGAGCATATAGCCCAGCACGAAACCCTCGTCACACGGCTTCAAGCCGAACAGTTCGCTCCGAAGCAAGGGAGGAACCACCACAAGGCGGTCGCGCCTGAATTCGGGCAACGGATAGAACGACAGCGCCAATGTCAGCGACGAGCCGTAGGAACAAATCTGGTTGCTGAGCCGCAAGGCAAACTGCCCGTGTTCCGACGTCACGGAATGGCTGAAATCGGGATGCCCGACAAGAAACTGGTGTCCGAGACTGACAATCGGCACATCAATGCGATGAAGGAAATTCGCCGCCCCCATCAGCATTTCATAGAAATTCACAATAACATCGGGCTTCGTCTTGTCGATACGCTTCAGAAGAAATGAAATGCTTTTCCGCCATTTTGCCAGTTTTTTGGGCGTCGTGTTGGCGACTATGGTTTTCAGAATCTTGCCTTTTTTCCCGTTCCTGCCGTAATCGATAGCCGGAGAATGGAACACCTTCACTTCCGCCGGCATCTTGCCGACAAACGAAGCAGGCAACTCACGGTTGGAGCATTTTCCGACCAGCACCTCCACCACTTCATGACCATGACGGCGGAGCATTTCTCCCAACGAGATGGCCTGTGTCAAATGGCCTCTACCCTCGCCCTGAACAACAAACAAAAATTTCATGCCAGCTCCTGTTTTTCATACAAATACAACTTCCACTCCCCGTCATGTGTCTGCACCAACGCCGACAGCGACTCAATCCAGTCGCCGGAGTTAAGATACTCAAAATCATCCTCCTTGCGGATTTCCGGGTGGTGGATGTGACCGCAAATCACCCCGTCGCAATGATATTTCTTACCGACCTGGACCAAATGGCTTTCAAAGTCGCTGATATACGACACGGAAGCCTTCACACGGTGTTTCACCTGACGGGCTATCGAATAATAGGGCAACCCCTTTTTGATGCGGCGGGCATTGTAGACCTTGTTCACCCACAGCAGCAGGGAGTAGCACACGTCGCCTATCTTTGCCAGCCAGCTGAAGGAACTGGTCACCTTGTCGAATATATCACCATGCAACACATAATATCTTTTTCCGAAACTCGTATATATGAAATCCTTTACGATTGAGATATTGAAAAACCTAATTGGTACAATTCTATCCAAAAATCCGTCGTGATTGCCGCGCACATAAATGATTTCCGTGTCGTGCGACAAATCGAGCAGCATCTTGATGAAATTCGTGTGGCGGCGTTTCCACTTCAGGCCCTGCCCGCGCAATATCGCCCAACCGTCAATAATGTCGCCGCAGAGAATCAACGTTTCACAACTGTGTTTTTTCAGAAAACGGTTCACTTCTTTCGTTTTCGACCATTTTGAACCTAAATGGATATCCGACAAAACAATAGTCTTGAATTCTTTTTGCATCATCTGCTTTTCCTATTTTTTCCGCCACAAAACTATCGCCGTGATATTAAGAAATTATTAAGAAGCTGTAACAATACTGTAAAGGTTCACAGCCAGATAGCACAAAACAGCCGGAGACACCGCAATGGCGACATCCCCGGCTGTTTTTTTATTTATCCCGACAAGGCTCTATGGTTCGAGCTTTCCCGTCACACGCAGATATTCCGTTTCGTTTATCTTGAACTGGGTCTGCGCTTCGATACGGTTGCTCAGGCTTTGCTGCCACTGCGACTGGGCGTCGAGCAAATCCGTCAAGGTTGCCATACCGGCATCGTAGCGGTTGCGCACCGTGCGCAAGCTGGCTTCAGCCTGCTCCAGAGCCAGTCCGGAAGTTTCCACCATTCCGTAGCTGTCGGAAAGATTCCTGACAGCCTGCTCGGCCTCAATCGTCATCAAGCGCGATTTCTCATGCAGGTCAAGAAGAGCGTTTTCCTGCTCCAGTTTAGCCTTTTTCACCTTCTTTACCCCTTCTCCCCAATGGAAAATAGGAATACTCAACGTGGCCATGGCCGAAGTGAAGCCGGAATCAAACGACTGGGTAAAAGGCACCATTTCGCCATTTGGTCCTGCGGCGGATCCATTTATCTTGATATTGCCAAAATAGGTATATCCGGCCGTCAGTGCAAGCGACGGAAGAAAATCGGCACGCGTCATTTTTATCTGCTGTTCCTGCACCTCCACATTCTTTTGCAGAAGTTTCAATTCGGGACGGCTGTCGATGCTGCTGTCAAGCGACGACGGCATCCGTATTTCCATCACCGTATCCGTCGGCACAATCCTGCATCCGAAATCCGCCCCTATCGCATTGCAAAGCGACAGTCGGCACAGTTCCAGCCCGTTGACAGCCTTCTGATGCTGATAGAGAATCTCGCTGCGCTTGGCCTTGATGCGCAACAGGTCGTCGTTGGTCACCATTTCGGCTGCCACCGAACGCTCCGTCTGTCCCAACAGCGTGTCCATCAGCTGCATATAGCTGTCGAGCATGGCCACCTTTCTGCGCACCGCTACATACGTCCAGTAGGCATTGTCGGCATCGGCTATGGTCTGCATTCTTTCCAGTCTGGCATTCTCTTCCGCACACTCGCGCCCGATGGTCCCCAACTTGTTGCCTACCCGAATCTTTCCGCCCGTATAGAGAGGCTGAACCAGATTGATTCCTGCCGCATAAGTGCCCTTCATCGACATATTCATCCCCATCATGTCGACATCCTCCAGCAAATAGAGCACACCGGCCGAACCGCTGAAATTCGGCAGATAGGAAGTAAATGCAATCTTCTTGTCAAGTTCCGCCTGCAACAGCTTGTTGTCGGCCGTCTTTACGGCGTCGCTGTTTTCCAGCGCCATTTCCCGGCAAGCGGCAAGCGAAAGGTTCAACACACTGTCGGCCGGCGTCTGAGCCGCAGCCGAAAAGGCCAGCAACGACATGCCCAATATATATTTACAGACTGTTTTCATTTCTTTCGGAATTTAGGTTTGTTTTTCTAACTTTAAACAGCATCGTGTAGAACAACGGCAGCAGGATAAGCGTAATGACCGTTCCGACTGCCAATCCCGCCATAATGGTAATGGCCATCGAGCAGTACATCGGGTCGGCCACCAACGGAAGCATTCCCACAATCGTCGTCAGAGAAGCCATCAGCACAGGACGCACTCTCGACACCGTTGCCTCAACGACCGCCTTATAAGGCGAATAATTCTCCTCCCGTATCAGACGGTTGATTTCGTCTACCAACACAATGGCATTCTTCACCATCATGCCGATAAGTCCCATCATACCGATGATGGCCATGAACGTGAACGGCTGACGGAATGCCAGCAAGGCCGGCGTAATGCCGCAGAACACGAACGGGAAACATATCAGAATCAGAATGACCTGCTTCCAGTTGTTGAACAGCAACAGCAGGATGCCAAGTATCAGGAATAAGGTCAGCGGCACATATTTCATCAGATTGCCGATGGCATCGCCCTGAACCTCCTGTTCTCCTACCCAGCGCATACTATAGCCGTCGGGCAGCGGAATGCTCTCTATCTCATCCTTTATCGATTCTATCACCTTTGCCGGAGTAGCTTCATACAGTTCGGTATTCGGGTCGCATTCGGCTTCAATTGCCCGCTCACCGTTGTAGCGCATCACGACTTCTTCTTCCCATCCCAGTCTGACATCACGGGTGACGGCACTAAGCGGAACCGAACGGAACATTTTGTCCTGCATTTCCTCGGCATTCATACCTCCCGTCGCCAGTTTCTGCATGTCGCTGTTGTCTACACGGACATTCACCATGCTCCAAACCGGAATATCGCGCAAGTTGGCAATCCGGCTTCCGTCGGCATTCCGTACCAACAGGTTCACCGGCACCAGATTGTTCTGGTCGTTAAGCAAACCGATTGTCAGTCCGTCGGTTGCTGCCTGAAGCGCCTTACCCACATCACCTCGGGCGATGCCGGCACGCAATCCGTCGCTCTGCACATACTCTGCCACAAGATTTTTCCCTTTTGCCTTCCAGTTGTTTTCCACGGAATACGGGTCAACATACGGGCATTTCCGCATGATGTCTTCCGCCTGACGGCTCAGATTACGCAGGACGGCAGGGTCAGGTCCACGAAATTCCACCTCGACAGGATGGGACGTGGCTACCGAGAAATTATATTTTCGGATTCGGATATACGCGTCGGGATAGGCTTCACGCAACTGTCTGCGGATTTTTGGAATTTCCTCGACAACCGTTGCATAGTCGGCACAATCCACCATCAGTTCGCCGTAGCAGTCACCGCCCGAAGTCATAGGACGTACCAGGCAATAGAAAGCCGGCGCACTGCCCGTGCTGACGGCCACGCGTTCCACTTTCGGATTCTTGCGGAGCAATGCCCCCATGTCGAGCAGGTTGTCGCGCACCTTGTCGGGGTCGGTCTGCGAAGGCATATAGCATTCCACAATGAACTGACGGTAGTCGAAATCCGGGAAAAACAGATTTTTAACCTTGGTCATACCCCACACAGACAGCAGCAAGGCGACGAGCGCAACGGCCAAAGTGGTTTTCTTATGGTCGATCAACAGGGCTATGGCTCGCCTTACAAACCGATGGACCGGACTGTTCATCACCGTTGTGGAAGAAGTTTTTTCTTGCTTGGGAAGCCATGATTTGGCACAAATAGGCACCTGCACCAACGCCAACGCCCAACTGGCAAGCAGACTCACACAAAGCACAAGAAACAGGTCGCGGGCATATTCACCGGCCGAGTCCGGAGAGAGGAATACGCACAAAAACGTAGAAGCGGCTATAACGGTTGCCCCCAACAGCGGCATGGCCGTGTTCTTTCCGATACGTGACAAATATACATTTTGCGGCAATCCGCGTTTTTTGTCAATCAGAATGCCGTCCATAATCACGATGGCATTGTCGACAAGCATACCCATTGCCACAATAAACGCGCCCAACGAAATACGCTGAAGCGTTGTGCCGCCCATCAGCAATATCGGGAAGGAAACGGCAATCGTCAGCACCAGACCGAAACCGATAATCGCACCACTACGGAATCCCATCGTAAAGACAAGCACCAGAATGACAATACCCACCGACTCTATCAAATTCAGCATGAACGAATTGATGGCCTCGTCCACCTTGTCGGGCTGGAAAAATATCTTTTCCACCGCAAAGCCTGCGGGCAACGATTTCATCAGTCCGTCGAGACGGGCATCAACGGCTTTGCCCACATCCGGCACAATGGCATCGGCCTCCATTGCTACACACACGGCTACGGCCGGCTTACCATCGACATAAAACGCATTCCGTTGCGGTTCGGCCAGTTCGCGACGGACTTCCGCCACATCGCCTAACTTCAGATACTGGCCCGAAGGCATTTTTATCAGCAGATTGCGGATATCGTCTTCATTGCGCACCGCCTCATCGACACGGAGCTGCACCTTGTCCTGACCGTCGAAATATTCGCCGGCAGCAACCTTCTCGCCGGCACTGTTCAAGGCCGACATGATTTGTGTGGGAATCACCCCGTTGCGCGAAAGTTTCTCCTTCGAAAGCTCAATATTGATGACCTCGCTGCGCAAACCCGCAATGTTGATGCGCTTTACGCCTTTGACATCCAACAGGCCACGGCGGACATATTCGGCATATTTCTTCATTTCCGGATAGCTGTAGCCATCGGCGGTTATGGCATAGAATATGCCGTACACATCCATCATGTCGTCGATCACCATCGGATCATAACAGCCCTGCGGAAGACTGGTCCTGACATCATTCACTTTCCGACGGAGCAAATCAAAATGCTGCTCCAGGTCCTTTTTCTGAACCGTCATCTTGAATTCGACGGTGAAAATTCCGGTTCCGTTCTGACATTCCGAACGGACACTTTTCACGTCGGGCAAGGCACGCAACGCATCTTCCATGGTCTGTGCCACTTCCAGCTCCACTTCGTGGGCACTGGCACCCGGATAAACCACCACTACCCGTGCCTGCTTGGCGGCTACGGCCGGGTCTTCGAGTTTCGGCATCTGCACATAGGCTAGGACACCTGCAATCAATATGCCGACGACAAGCGACCAAAAAAGTGTCGGCCTACGCATAAAAAAATCCAGCACTTTCATTAGAGAAGTCCTCCTACATTCGTTTCCGACGGTTTTTCCAATATTTTCACGCGTTCCTTTTCCTGCAGGCTGTTTACACCGCTGCGAACGACACAATCCGTCACCTTCACACCGGAACGAATCTTGGCATAGCCGTTTTCGTCAATGCCTGCCACTTCCACCTGACGCTTCTCCACAAGAGTGTCGGGCGACACGATCCACACAAACGACTTTCCTCCCTCTTCAAACACGGCATGCATCGGCAGGCGCACTATGCCGCTGTCGGGCTCGGCCGACGTACTCACGGCCACATCCACATTCATCCCGGCCGTCAGCGAAGCCTTGCCGCCCGCCTTTATTCCGAGCCGCATTTTGTAAAGCTGATTGTTGTCGGCTTTCGGAGTAATGCTTATCAGTGTCAAATCGACAGGTACATTTCCACCATAGTCGGAAGTGCAGGAAAATCCTACAAACTGGCCGCGCAACTGATAGAGTGATACCGGCAGGTCAACGGCAACCTCCATTTGACTCATATCCAAAATCTCCACCAGCGGCGTTCCGGCATCCACCATTTCCGAAACGTGGAAATTGACGCTTTGAACGTATCCGCTAACCGGAGCACGCAGTTCCGTATACGACAACTGGTTTTCCTTCGCTTCCAACTGCACTTTCAGCTGCCGGAGGCCCGACTGCGCTTTGTCGTAATCATTTCCGGAAATGCTCTTGCTGTTGTACAGCTGTTTCAACCGAGCCACTTCCCGCTCCATCTGCTCGTATTGCAGCCGTGCAGCGTCGACCCCTAACCGGTAATCCGACTTGTCGAGCACGGCAATCAGCTTTCCTTTTGCAACATAGTCACCTTCTTTCACATAGATACCGGTTATCTGTCCGGCTGTTTTGAACCCCAGACTGATTTCCTGAGCTTCCTGCACCACTCCGGGAAAATGATATTCTCTGACGGCATTTTGCCCCTTCGGATAAACCACTTCCACATTCCGACGGAAAGGGACAGAATCGGAAGACGTGCATCCGCACAAACCCACAGCAAGTAAAACTGCATAAATAGTTAATCGATACGTTTTCATCATTCAGAAATTTTTCACAAAGGTGATGCTTTTTACCCGGATAGCTATTTTCAAAATTCTTCACAAAATGTTCTAATTCGGACATAATTTATTTTTTTAACATTATTCTCCTATAAATAATAGCACAGAAAGGTACATTTGCACAAATTTTTCATAAGATGAAAACGGCTACAGACATACAGAAAATAAATTTATTCGACATTCCTGAAGGCAATCGGACAATCAATTTCAAAAATTGCCTTAAAATCTCCGACAATTTCAATACGGCCGACAACGTAAATCTTGATTTTGCCATGTCAGGCCCCATAAGGACGGATTTCACCACGCTGCTTTTCTGCAAAAAAGGGAATCTGACATTCCGGCTCAACCTGACAGAAATTCAAATGGAAGCTTACGACGTGCTCATTGCACCGGTCAATTCCATCGGGGAACTTGTCTCCCTGCCTTCGGGATGCGAAACATTCATGATAGCATTTTCCACTGATTTCTATAACGGCGTTTCCCCCATCACGTCCACCGAAATGCTGACCTACGAAAAGTTCTTGCGGAAACAGCCTTTTATCCATCTTGAAGAGAAAGCATTCACTACCATTTATTTCTATTACCGACTGATGCGCGAGAAACTGTGTGACGACACATTCCCGTTAAAGGAAAAATTCCTGCCTACCTGCCTCCGGCTGCTTTCTTTTGAACTGTTTCACCAAATCTCCAAAAACATGGAAGCGCAGGAACGGGAAGAGAAACCCAACCGACAGGAACAGATTTTCAACATGTTTCTGGAATGTCTGAACAACAACTATAAAAAGGAACGGTCGCTTACGTTCTATGCCAACCAGCTTTGCATTTCGCCCAAACACATGTCACGGTGCATTGTTTCGTTCAGCGGACGGCCGGCCACTGAATGGATTCGCAACTATGTCATTCTGGAAGCAAAAGTCCTTTTACGGACCCGCAAGTACACCATACAGCAAATCTGCTACATGCTTAATTTCCCCAATGCCTCGTTCTTCGGAAAATATTTCAAGGAATCCGTCGGAATGTCGCCAAAACAATACCAACAAAGCCACATATAACCGCTCTTTGTCAAAAAATGGAGGCCATTTTCCTTGCGAAAACGGCCTCCTAACTTCAACCTAAACTCAATCTTTATCCGGACCGTTCCGTCCGGCATTCGCATACAGCAACAATTAATTAAGACCTCAAATTAACCTGTAATCTTTCAAAGCCTGCAGAAATTTCTCGGCAGAATCACCTTTAAGACAATAAGGCTCAGACATCGGTTCATAAACAAACGACCCATACCTGAATATCTGAGCCATGGCAAACTTGCCGTCCTTTGACCAAATGACAAGCATAGAAACGGTTCCAGCATCGTTGGCACCGCCAAAACTCGGAACAGAAGCGCCTTCGGGCAGAAAACGGGGCAACGCCTTGAACATATCGCTATGAAACGGTATGCTCTTTTTCTTGATTTCGCTCCCGGTTTCAACATAGGCCCGATAATGAAACTTGAACACTACCAGTACCAACGAAAGAATGACACACAGGCATCCCACGAAAAATCGGAACGCATCGACATTGGAACCCGGTGCATACTCCGGCAGGCTGAACAAATAGCAGCCCACGGCCAAAGAAAGGACAGAAAGAAGAATCATTTTCTTGCTAATACGCTTATTTACATATTCTTGGGGGAAATTTTTCGACAAATCCATTGTTTCCATAAATTCAATTGTATTTTTAGCCGCCATCGGCGGCAAGGTAAATAAAAAGTTTAATGTAAACCCAAAACGGTCGTTCAACCGCCAAACGAGGTTTGGCTGTTAATTGTGTGTTTTAGGTGGCTTTAGACGTATTCCGCACGGCTGTCGGCAGCGCGGCGCGAAATCCATCATAAAGTCGAATGACCGATTCGGGTTAAAATAAGAATGGCTGTACGGCAGACTGCATCAATGTGGCTCGCCACACTGCTGTCCGTCGAACTCGGGCGCATGACCATACGCCCTGAAGAAAAATTTCCGCTAAATGACGATGCGCCGCAACGCTATGACAAAATAGTCGCCGGGCACTTTTTGAAAATGGCTTGCCAGCAATGCCGGCTCGCCCCTATAAGCAACTTTCAACCCTGACAAGAACTCGGGCCGATAGAAAAACAAACGAAGAAACACCGTATTGAACCGTCCGGACACTCGCATCAGACGGCTTGAAATTTCACGGCTGAACGTCACATCGCTGTTGCGCAATGCAACGGGAAGGTCGAATTGACGCTTACTGTCGCTTCCACCGTTATCGGTAGCGGAGAGCAAACTTCCGCCGGAAACCTCCACAAGGTCCGCCTGACTGCACACAACGCCGCTGTCCGCTCCCTTCATTCCGAAGAAAACCGACAGAGAAAACAGCAATATGGTCAGCAGTACCTGTTTCATTTCTTTATTCGCTGCCAAATTTAAGGAATCTTTTTACCCGCGGCAACTTTCGTCCCGACTTTAAAGCCTTTTTTAATAATCATTTGCATACAGTTCAAAAAAAGCAACGGAAAATTTGGAGAAACCACCTCTTGTTCATAGTTTTGTAGTCATACTGAACGATGAACATGGAAATCAAAAAAGACTACACCGACAATCAGGAACAACTGGCGCGTTTCGCCAAAGCGTTGGCCCATCCTGCCCGTATCGCGATTCTCCAGTTTCTTGCCTCCCAACATACCTGCTATTTCGGCGATATCCACGAGGAGCTGCCTATTGCCAAGGCAACCGTATCGCAACACCTGAAAGAACTGAAGGAAGCCGGACTGATTCAAGGCGAAGTCGAAACGCCTAAGGTGCGCTACTGCATCAACCGTGAAACATGGAAGCAAGCCAAAGAACTGTTCGGCCTGTTTTTCGAACAATCCATCTGCAAGACAGGCGGATGTTGCAACAAATAAACCAATACCATACCCAAGACTAATCATCAACTAAAATACCAACTGTATGAAAAAAATTTTATTTCTATTCGTAGCATCCCTGGCCCTGCTCGCTGCATGCACGAACACGGGCAATGGAAACAAGACGGAACAGACTACCGAACCGACAGCCGACACAACGGCCGGAACGCAAAAGGATTATGTGGAAGTGCTCTATTTCCACGGCGAGAAACGCTGTAACACCTGCCGCGCCATCGAACGACTGACGAAGGAATTGCTCGACGAGCAGTTTGCCGACGAGCTGAAAACCGGCGCCATCAAGTTCCAGGTAATCAACTTCTCCCTACCGGAAAATGAAGCAATGGCCAAAAAATTTGAAGTTTCCACTCCGTCACTGTTCCTCATCAAGCATCACAACGGCACTGAACAGAGGGAAAACCTGACAGGCTTTGGATTTGCCAACGCTCTCGGCTCGCCCGACGCTTTTAAGGACGGTGTGAAAAAGGACCTGCAAGCCTTGCTGAAATAGGCTATGGTTTAATTTTTGCAAAAATATTTGTCAGTTCTGTTTATTGTTCGTAGTTTTGCGAACAGAAAACAGAACTGACTGTTTTTATTACCACAAATGGTAATATTTTTTTGACTTTAATGTTCGTTATTTTACGAATTACCAACAATAAATTAAACAAATTATGGAAATCAAAGTTTTAGGACCGGGTTGCAGCAAATGCAAAGCTACATTCCAGGTAGTCGAAAAAGTGGTGAAAGAAAACAACGTCAACGCCACTCTTACGAAAGTGGACGACATCATGGAAATGATGAACTACAACATTATGACCACACCCGCCATCGTCATCGACGGCGAAGTGAAAATGAAGGGACAGGTACCTTCGGAAAGTGATGTGAAAAAGATGTTGGGACTCTAACCCGTTCCCTTAAAGGCGGCGGAATCATGCTCCGCCGCCTTTATCGACAACAATCAGTCCGCCGCAAGCGGACATAAATATATAAGCATTTATGATACAACAATTTGCCGACTGGCTCGTCTACAGCGTAATGGGGCTTGACAGCGCAAGCTCTCTGGGGACAGCCGTCAACTTTTTCTTCTACGACACGATAAAGATTCTCATCCTGCTGTTTTTCATCAGTGTGCTGATGGGAATCATCAATGCCTATTTCCCGATTGAACGCCTGCGCAACTACTTGCAGACGCACAAAATGTACGGGCTGCAATACCTGCTCGCCTCGATTTTCGGTGCCGTCACGCCGTTCTGCTCGTGTTCGTCCATTCCGCTGTTCATCGGTTTCGTGAAAGGCGGCATCCCGTTGGGAGTGACATTTGCCTTTCTCATCACCTCGCCACTGGTAAATGAGGTGGCAGTAGCCATGTTCCTCGGCTCGTTCGGATTAAAAGTGACACTGATTTATGTGGTCAGCGGCATCCTGCTGGGCGTAATCGGCGGCTTCGTCCTGGGCAGAATGAAACTGGAAAACCATTTGAGCGACTGGGTACGCCAAATTCAGGCACAGGCCACAACCGAAGCCGAAGCATGGGAAAAGGAGCGCACGTCGTTCTGGAAACGCCTGCCAAGCATCGTGCGCAATGCCTGGGGCATTGTCCGCGGCGTTCTGATCTACATTATTATCGGTATCGGCATCGGCGCATTCATGCACGGATTTGTTCCGGAAGGATTTTTTGAGCAATACATGTCGAAAGACAATTGGTTTGCCGTACCTTTGTCAGTGGTTCTTGCCGTACCCATGTATGCCAACGCTGCCGGCATTGTTCCCGTCATCGAAGTGTTTGTGGCTAAAGGCATTCCCATCGGCACGGCAATAGCCTTCATGATGGCAGTCGTGGGCCTGTCACTTCCCGAGGCCACACTGCTGAAAAAAGTGATGAAATGGCGCCTTATCGGAATCTTTTTCGGCACGGTCACCCTGTTTATCATCCTTTCGGGATACTTGTTCAACTTCCTGCTATAAATTAACAACAACGATAATATGAAAATTCTGATTCTTTGCACAGGCAACAGCTGCCGCAGCCAGATGGCACACGGGTTTCTACAATCGTTCGACCCTTCGCTTGAAGTGTTTTCCGGCGGTACGCAACCGGCCGCTCAGGTTAACCCGAAAGCCGTAGAAGTAATGAAGGAAGCGGGTATCGACATCAGCGGCCACGTTCCTACCCACGTCAACACCTACCTCAACGAGGAATGGGATTACGTCATCACCGTTTGCGGCGGCGCCAACGAAAGTTGTCCGGCATTCACCGGCAAAGTGGGCAAACGTCTGCACATCGGTTTCGACGACCCGTCGCACACCGTCGGCACTCCGGAATTCATCGATGCGGAATTCCACCGTGTACGAGACGAAATAAAGAAGCGTTTCGCCGAATTCTATATTACGGAAATAAAAAAGCAGGAACTTCCAAAATGCTCCTGCGGCGGCAACTGCTAAACATCCATTTCTCCGGACTTGTCCCTCACCGGCTCGTCCGGAGATTTTCGTTACAGCGTAAAGACTTCCACTCGGTCCTCGTCAGTCACGGGGCGCAACGGGCGGCAGGGATTGCCTGCGGCCAGCATATTTGCAGGAATGGATTTCGTCACGACACTTCCGGCACCAATCACCGCTCCTTCGCCGATTTCCACCCCCGGCAACACCACCACATTGGCGGCAATCCACACATTGTTGCCGATGGTTATCGGCCGGGGCGCCCTCACTCCGGCATTGCGCTGGGCGGCTGTCAGCGCATGCGTAATGGTAATCAGCGAGCAGTTCGGCCCTATCATCACATTGTCGCCGATAGTCACTTCGGCCTCGTCAAGAATCGACAGATTGAAATTGCCCACAAAATTATCGCCAATCCGGATATTAAATCCGAAATCACAACGGAAAGGGCTGTGAATAGTCAGTCCGTTGCCCGTCTTGCCCAACAGCGATTTCAGCAGTTCATTCCTTTTTTCCAACCAGGAAGGAGGAAGCATATTGAATTCATGGCACACGTCGGCACAGCGCAAAAGCGCATCCGCCACCTCCGGGCAATCCTTCGCCGCCGCACTCACCCACCGTCCACTATTAAGAGCATTCAGAAGAGAATCAAAATCCATTTCACCAAAATTTTCACACCGCAAAATAACGGAATTTCCCGAATACCGCCAAACAACACCCCGTTAACAACGCCATCAAAAAACTGGTATATACAAAAAAGTAAAGGTCTTCATTGCTGAAGACCTTTCTTTGGTGATCCGCTTGGGGCTCGAACCCAAGACCCCAACATTAAAAGTGTTGTGCTCTACCAGCTGAGCTAGCGAATCTAACCTCATGCATTCGATTTTCTCGTTTGCGAGTGCAAAGGTATAACATATTTCCGAACCATGCAAATTTTTCTGGCACAAAAAATCATTTCATAGCATAATTTAGAGCGACAGCGCCATCGTTACCGCTCATTTCCAACATTTTACAAAACTGCAAAATTTATACCCGCCGGCAATCACCCGCCAAATTCGCCCAAAGGTGAAGCATAATTAACACAGACACAGAAAATTCCTGCCCAAAAGCCGCTATTTCACCTTAAAATGTCGTACCTTTGCAGACGGAAAACCGAAGAACTTTCGGCTAATGAAATTTGTTTAGATTACATAGTAAAAACAAACATATTAATACGTTAACAATTATGGGTAAAAAAGCTCTGTTGATGATTTTGGACGGTTGGGGTATCGGCAACCACACAAAAAGTGACGCCATTTTCTGCGCCCCGACTCCGTATTGGGACTATCTTGTAAAAACCTATCCTCACTCACAGCTTCAGGCAAGCGGCGAGAATGTTGGTCTGCCCGACGGACAGATGGGTAACTCGGAAGTTGGCCACCTGAACATTGGTGCAGGACGCGTAGTCTATCAGGACCTCGTTAAAATCAACAAGTCAATCGCCGACAAGTCAATCCTCGAAAACAAGGAAATCAAATCGGCTTTCACGTATGCCAAGGAAAGCGGCAAGGCCATCCACTTCATGGGCCTGACTTCAAACGGCGGCGTTCACAGTTCGCTCGAACACCTCTTTGCCCTCTGCGACATCGCAAAGCAATACGGCTTGGAAAAAGTGTTCATCCACTGCTTCATGGACGGCCGTGACACGGACCCGAAGAGCGGCAAGGGCTTCATCGAAGAAGTAGAGGCTCACTGCAAGAAATCGACAGGCACTATCGCCTCCATCGTCGGACGTTTCTACGCCATGGACCGCGACAAACGCTGGAACCGTGTGAAAGAAGCCTACGATCTTCTCGTGGAAGGTAAAGGCAAGCAGGCCGACGATATGGTGAAAGCCATGCAGGAATCATACGATGAAGACGTTACCGACGAATTCATCAAACCGATTGTCAACTCTACTGTCGACGGCACAATCAAGGAAGGCGACGCTGTCATCTTCTTCAACTACCGCAACGACCGTGCAAAAGAATTGACTATCGTTCTTACACAACAGGACATGCCGGAAGAAGGAATGAAGACCATCCCGGGCCTGCAATACTATTGCATGACTCCGTACGACTCTTCGTTCAAGGGCGTTCACATCCTGTTCGACAAGGAAAACGTACACAACACACTGGGCGAATATCTCTCGAAAAACGGAAAGAAACAGCTCCACATCGCCGAGACTGAAAAGTATGCCCACGTTACATTCTTCTTCAACGGCGGACGCGAAACTCCGTATGAAAACGAAGACCGCATCCTCGTTCCGTCGCCGAAAGTTGCTACCTACGACCTGAAGCCGGAAATGAGCGCCTACGAAGTGAAGGACAAGTTGGTGGAAGCCATCGGAACTGAAAAATACGACTTCATCGTTGTCAACTATGCCAACGGCGACATGGTAGGACACACCGGCGTATACGAAGCCATCGAAAAGGCCGTTGTAGCCATCGACAACTGCGTGAAGGACACCGTAGAAGCTGCCAAGGCTCACGACTACGAAGTGATTATCATTGCCGACCACGGTAATGCCGACCACGCCATCAACGAAGACGGCACTCCAAACACTGCACACTCGTTGAACCCGGTTCCATGTGTTTACGTGACGAAAAACACGGGATGCAAAATCCAGAACGGTATTCTTGCCGACGTAGCGCCGACAATCCTTACCATCATGGGAATGCAGCAACCGGCAGAAATGACCGGCAAATCATTGATTTAATCCAATCAATCGCACATAACAGAAAAGGGAGCCCGACCGCTCCCTTTCTTCATATCCGCACCCAACGCAAAACAAAACTGTAAACTGTAAACCATCAACTGTAAACCTTTACACTTTCGGGAAAATATGTTTATTTTGCACTATAAACCAAAACAACCATCGACATGAAATTTATATCTTGGAACGTAAACGGACTGCGCGCCTGCAACGACAAGGGCTTCAGCGACATATTCCGCCAACTGGATGCCGACTTTTTCTGTCTGCAGGAAACAAAGATGCAGGCCGGGCAGCTCGACCTGGAGTTTGAAGGCTACCGCTCCTACTGGAACTACGCGGAAAAGAAAGGATATTCGGGCACGGCAATTTTCACGAAACACGAACCCGTCAGCGTGACCTACGGTATCGACATCGAACATCACGACAAGGAAGGCCGTGTCATCACCATGGAGATGCCCGACTTCTATCTGGTAACCGTCTATACCCCCAATTCGCAGGATGGGCTGAAACGGCTTGACTACCGCATGACATGGGACGACGATTTCCGCGCCTACCTTCAGGCTCTCGACAAGAAGAAGCCCGTTGTGGTGTGCGGCGACCTGAACGTAGCCCACAAGGAAATCGACCTGAAGAACCCCAAGACCAACCGTAAGAACGCTGGATTCACCGACGAGGAACGCGAGAAATTCACCCTCCTGCTCGAAGCCGGATTCACCGATACATTCCGCCACTTCTACCCCACGCAGGAAGGCATCTACTCCTGGTGGTCGTACCGCTTCAAGGCACGCGAAAAGAACGCCGGCTGGCGTATTGACTACTTCCTGGCCTCAAAACGCCTCGACAGCCGACTGAAAGCCGCCGTCATCCACACCGAAATATTCGGCTCCGACCATTGTCCGGTGGAAGTCGACATTGACATCTAAACAGGTTAGGGGTTAGAGGTTATTGGTTAAGGGTTAGAGACTATATATTCAGCAAAACCGCGAGCCACGACATCTGGCCTACACACCATAACCTATAATACTTGACCCACAGCCCCTAACCCATAACCTCTAATCCATAACCTCTCAACAATAAACAGTAAACCGTAAACTGTAAACTCATAATAACATGTACGAAGAAAGAATAGAAAAAGCTGTCGACTACTTCAAGCAGGGCTACAACTGCTCGCAATCGGTCGTGGCAGCCTTTGCCGACCTCTACGGCATCGACCATAATCTGGCAGTTCGCATGGCGGCATCGTTCGGAGGCGGAATCGGTCGCATGCGCCAAACTTGCGGAGCCGCCTGCGGCATGTTTCTGCTTGCCGGACTGGAAACAGGCTGCACCGACCCGTCAAACCGTGAAGGGAAAGGTGCAAACTACGCCGTTGTGCAACAGCTTGCCGAGAAATTCAAAGCCGAAAACGGAACAACCATCTGCGCCGAACTACTTGGACTAAAGCCGAAAGCACCTACACCATCGGAACCGGAAGCACGCACGGCTGAATACTACAAAAAACGCCCTTGTGTGAAAATGGTTGAAACAGCCGCCCGCATTTTTGCCGAATTCCTCACCGAAAGACAGAAAGAAAAATAGTGCCGGACCGGCACAAAGCCGCCCGACACTTCATTAAATCCCATAAAAAAGCCCGACATAACGCCGGGCTTTCATTTTCTATATAGGGTTGTTATTATTTTACAACCTTGATTGCTGTATTGTCGTTGAACTTGAGGATATACATACCCTTAGCCAAGTTTTCAGCATTTACAACTGTTTCACCGTCAACTGCTGCAGAAGCAACCTTTTGACCTGCTACGTTGTAAACGTCAACCATAGAAGCATTAGAACCCTTAACTACGAAGTTGCCGTCAACCACTGATACAACTACTGCAGAAGTTTCAACACCTTCTACGCTTGAGCCGTCACCCTGAGCAATTGTGAAGCGCGCAGATGAACCCGGGTTAGAAACTGTCACATAAGTGTAACGGTCTTTAACTTCAGAAGGAAGTTCAGCAACGTCGAATGTCAAAGATAAAGTACCGGCAGATTGGTCATAGTTTGTTGTGTAGTTCACCCAATCATACAATGCACCTTCAGAGTCTTCTACTGTCCATGCGTCAGGAATATAGTAAGCATCAATGTCGAAAGTCTTAGAACCACCTTCTACCGGAGCATCAAATCTATAGTCGCCATCTGATGTTCTGAACCAAGTGTAAGTGATACCAAATGTAAATGCACCACCATAAACCGCACTACCATCTTGGAAAGCAAGGTTATTAGCTGAGAACAACTTACCATCAGCAAATACAGTATACAAGTTTGCATAATCTGGATATACTGTTGAAGTCTGGCACAATGGAGAAAGTGCTAAGCCTTCTGGGATCGTCAATTCGATAAAGATATCACTATCGATTGTCGGAACAACTGTTTGAACTAATTCGCCTACTTTTTCAGAGAATGTAAACTCAATCAAACTTGTTTCACCACCGTTTACAAAGTAGCTATATGAACTTTCTGCAGGAACAGCTTCACCAGACGCGATAACATCACCAACCTTACCGTCAGCATCTACCTTCTTAACTTCAATCTTTACAGGAAGACTTGTATCACCTGTAGCTTCAAGAACGGCAAAGTAAACTGAAGACAAAGCATATTTAGCACCGTTGAAAGGAATATAAGTAGCAAAACCTGTCACAGCTGCATCAGTTTCACCAAATTGCTGCCAAAGTTGAGTATCTTCACCTGGAGCATTTGACGGAAGAATACCAAATCCTTCTGCATTAAAGTAGTTACAGTTCATTGTTCCGTAGAAGTCTGAGCCTTCCATAAAATCTTCCGGAGCACCTCCAGCTTGAAGGAAGCCCTTACCTGACTGACCTTGAATAGTCCAAGGACCAAATTGATAGCTTGCTGATTTTCCTTCGAATGTCTGAGTAAGTGTCGGATAATAAGCCTGGCACAAAGGATATTCAACAACCAAATTTTTGTCAGAAGAATAAAGTGTCACAGGTTCATTATTTTCATATGTTTCATATTCCCATTCGCTTTCTGCAGGAACAATTGAAGTATTAGCAAATGTTGTCGGCTGGTAAGCACCTGTCAAAGAAGCGTTAGGATAAGAAGATCCTGTTGAGACAGCCGGACCAAAATACAAGTTCATGTGAGCATAAGAAGCATCCGGAGTTACGGCACCAACAGTAACATTGTCAAGAGCCATATCCTGGCCAGCCTTACCAACATAACGGAATGCAAATTTCACTGACTTGCCAGCATACTCGTCAATATTTAAAACGAAGCATTTCCAAGGACAAACACTCAATGTATAGTCCAACTCTGCAGTTGTATAATTTACAAGGGCATCGTCATCAATAGCATTCCAAAGTTCTGTCCAGTTTGCACCATTATCAGTTGAAACCAATACCTCAAGATTAGTATTGCGTGCTGTAAATTCATAAACTGGAGGATTTTGAGCCAATTTTTCAGAATCCAAGAGAGTCCAACCCGGAGAATAGCTCAACATAAAGTTCAACTTATCACCTGCTTTTGGAGTAACTGCCGGTGAAATCAACCATTCATCCTGTTCCGGATATGACATTGTGAATGTCTCCATATCGAACATAACCGCAGTTGCAATATGCATTTGCACTTTACCCTCGAAAGGAGCAGAATAATAGCTGGCACCACCTGCTTCCCAAGTCCAGTTTCCGTCAGCACCGTTAGGGTCAGTCCCTACCTTTGATTCGTCTACCCAACCTGAAGGGATCCAATCTTCCGATGTTCCGTCCCAACCTTCAAAACCTTCAAAAAGTGTTGAATTTTCCGCTGCAACTACAACCGGTTTTACAAAACGAGAAGTATTAACTTTATTGGAAACTACGTTTGCCACACGCTTTAGGCTACCGTCTTTAGCACGCACAACAGACACAGCACCCTTTTGGGCAACAACATTTTGTTCTGCAGAAAAAGCGACCGCCTTCATGTTTGCTTTTGATGCACTCGGCATCACATTCAATTGCTGAACAGGAAAGGCCGCTTTCTGATATACATTATCAGCATTCACCGACATCCCTGCAACCGCCAACATTGTGGCTGAAAAAAGTAATGTTCGTTTCATTTGATATAAATTTAAAAGATTAAGTTGCTTTTTGATTACATACAACCTTACATTGCATATGGCAAAAGTAAAGAAGTTTTTTGAAATTTTCAAACATTTGGCTAAAAAATATTACTGAAATACGCAATATCATTATTATATCTCAAATTTTAAAGCCAAATCCGAATAATCCAAAAGAAAAAGCCCGTTTGCAAAAGTGTATCAATATACATCCTTTACAAACAGGCTTAATATGTGTAGCTTAATGTTAATTCAAGCTAACTACAACTGAATTACCAGCGGCATCAGTCATTGTAATGGCAGTAACTGCCAACGGTGAATTTCCTTCCAAAGTGAACTTTGTAGAAATCAGCGAAAGCATGTTTTTGAATGATTCGAACTGGCGATAGAATACCATTGCATTCTTAGCCTTGCTAGATGTAGAAGCTTCAGTTGCCTCTTGGTTAAATGCAAGAGTTACGACATTGTCACCTTCAATAGTTGAATCAAAATAGAACTCACCTTCAAATTTGTTAGTCTTGAACGTAAACGCCATCTTGTTTTCTGTCGCATTCCATCCGTACTGCAAATACTGCAAGCTACCGTAACCAGCCTTCTGGCAATCAGACTGCATCTGGTTGAACAAAGTCTTATACTGGTCGCTCATCTGATTGCGGTCAAGACGCCATATATTACCTTCAGCCAAGAAATATTCAGCAACTGTACCAGCTGAAATAGTAGCGACCTGACCTTCATCGGTACATTCGAGAATTCCAGCCTCATTCAACTTAAAGTTCTGTACCTTGAATTTATTGTTATCTCCAGTAAAAGGAGAAGAAAGACTTACAGTAGCATCAACCCCAATAACATAAGAGCAAGTGAAAGTATAGGATTCAGCTGAAACTTCAGTATTAACGATCGAAAGTACACCGCCTCCCATTCCTGTCACTTTATAGCTTTCTTCACCTGCAGTAAGGTACATAGCTTTAGCTTTTGACGGGAAAAGCTGATTTTTAACTGCATTGTAGGCAGTATAGTAATCCTCCCACTTTTCAATTGTCTTAGTTTCACCACCAACGGTATAAGTCGCACCTTTAGGGAACTTGATCATCTTCATACCAACTCCATGCTTTTTGCCGCGAAGTTCAAATGAACCATCAGCGCCCTTACCGTTAATCACAAATTCGTAATCACCAAGATGTCCTTTACCGTCCATTTGAGGGTCAGAAAAGCAATGAAGCAGCGGGTTGTAAGTATTGAAGCTCAATACCGGTCCCATATCACCAATCAATGTATAAGCAGTCGGTTCCTCATCTTCCACATAAACATTATTAGTTGCGACACTATTTTTTGCAGCCATGATAACTGCTGAATTCGGGCTGAACTTCATGAGAATCGGATAAGCCGGTTCACTTTCATTGGCGAAATATTGAAGTACCCAACCTTCAGTCTCCGCGCACAAATCATTCTTATAATCAGCCAAAGTCTTGTTCATTCGTTCAGCAGACGAATCTTCCCAAATATCCTCTTCAGTCATTCTACAAGAGCTTGCACCCAAAAGAAGAGAAGAAGACAATATAATTGCAAATGTTTTTTTCATTTTTATAAAAATCAAAGGGTGAATTAATTTTGAGATTCAGTACCTACCGGTATATCGTAAACCTGTTTTCTTAACTCATCAAGAACTTCAAGGCTATAGGTATTCTGACGTTCCTGCACTTCTGCACGCAAAGCGTCGAGGTCCATCTGCCAAGAATCACGGAACCACTGACGAGCAATTTCCACTTTCTGAAGAATGATGGATTTTCCATCTACACCGTCGTTATCAGTCGTTTCTTGTTCAATCGGACTATTATTGCTATCATAACCAATTACCTCCCATCCTCTTGATGCCGTATCAAGAAGTGCGTCCCATTCCTTCTGAGTATCAGTAATGTAGTGCGCAATTGTTTCTGCAAAGTCTTCACGATACTCGCTGCTGGCGTAAGTTGAAACGAAACCGAGGGAAGCCGTTGTATTGGGAGCTCGGTCTTGCCAAGAAGTAGGATCATAGTGTCCAGTAGACAATTGGTCGAAAGAAACCGGATATGTTTTGGTCTGGTGGAGGATGTGAGCAAACTCATGGTGCATTGTCAAGAAATAGAATTGGTTCAAGCTTTCAAAACTTGACACATCCATTTGATTTACATAGAAAAGAGATACCTTCAAACCGCCTTCTGCCAAACCTAATACGATTGTTTCGTTTGCCGGATTCACAGCAGCAGAACCGATAAGGTGAAGAATACGCGGACCGTACTTCTTCATAAAGTTAGGGTCAGAAGTCACAATCTTGTCATACACATCAAACCAAAGATATTTGGTCAGTACTGCCAAATCGACAGAATTTTCATACTTGGCAGGAATCAGGTTGTATTCCATGTCTGTTCCAACGTCCTGCAATTTATAGCGGAACTGAATGTTGTACTTCTTCAAATAATTGTCCTCACAAAACTTATCGAGCTGATAAGTAGGAGAAGTCGGATCCAATTCCTCCGTATCTGTAAAAATGCTCTGCGGATTCAAATCATCTTCAACACAAGAAGAAAAGACAAACATCGCACAGACGATAAACGATATTTTGAAAATTAAATTCTTCATCATAACAAATTCTTATTAAAAAACTACACTACCTGATTGGTTTTACCCAGCTTCCCATTTCGGAAGGATCCGGCAACTTTCCAGCTCTCACTGTCGGTTCCATACCTGATGACAACGCTTCGATCGGAACTTGGAAAGCTCTACGCAAATCATTGTACGGAAGAGTTTCGACACGAGTTTCACCAATTTTATGTGTAATTTCGATACCGAAACGTTTAACATCGAACCAACGCATACCGGTGAACACCTGTTCGATGCGACGGAAATGAAGCACGCACCACAAATATGGAAGATTTTGCGCTGTTACCTGTGCATTATCAACCGGATACAAGTCATCGATGTGCAAGTCCTGAAGGATGAACGGACGCGGGTCAAATCGTCCAGTAGTTGAATTTGCCTTGTTGTAGTAAGATTCAATCAATTGGGCAGTCAACACAGGCGCCTTACCACGATTTCCACCATATTGAGAGTTATCCCACATTGCCAAGTCACTTACTGCTCCCGGCAAGTTGTTTTGGAAGATACGAGCTTCAGCACGTATCAACAAACATTCTTCTCCAGTAAATTCAGCTATCATAGATCTGAAATAGCCGATACCAGCAACTTTGTCAGTGTACTGGAAGAACGGAGCCATCCAAAATGGAATTGAACCGTACTCATTGCTACCGTTAATGAAGGAATAATTAATGCCCGGACGTCCCTGAGACCAAGTCGGAGCACTACCTGTCATGGTTGCCACACGAGCATCACGGCTGATTGCGTAACGTGCACCACCGGCAAAGTGATTAAACACATTAGAAACAGCAGGAACCAACAATAGGTTGTTAGCTGAGGATGAAGAGAAATATGCAGCCGAACAAGCATCATAGTTGGTACCGAAGTCTGA
>URMA01000028.1 GCA_900548875.1 uncultured Porphyromonadaceae bacterium
CAAAGCCCTCGCTTGTGAAAGTAAGGGCTTTGTTTTATGTTTTTCAGCATGTTATAAAAAACAGAGGCTGCGCCAATTTTGACACAGCCTCTTTATTATGTCAAAAAATATAGTTATTTAGATCGTCTCCATTACATGGGACTATTGGAACAGGAAGATAGTTATAGATATATTCTTACGGCTTTTGGTAAAATAATGAGAGATTCCTCATATCCCTCCATAATTTGTATTTGTGCGACGGTCCTCCGGCATTACGCAGGAAGCCCAGCATTTGGCTGACGCTCATGTCAAATATGCAGCAATCATTGATATAGCCGCCCTACGGATCGACAATTGCGGACGGGCAAGTAGTGATGCTATGGGAAGATCAAAGAAAAAGAAGCCGGAAGAAATGATCAAGCTGGAAAGGCTCCAGCAGGAAGTCAAGGGATTCAGGACCGAGGATGTACTGTTAAAAAAGTGAAGACTTTAGTAGAAGTAAGGGAAGCCAGTCTGCATGAGACTGGACGGAAGTTATCCAGGAGCTAAGGCTGGAACATAATCTTGATATCCTCTTCAAGAAAGCATGGATGACCCTTACGATGTTCAGAATGGTGTTTACAATAAGGTCTATACTGGAAGTGTATGTCCAGTATACTGACCGGAGGTGGCACTATCAGCTTTTGAGATGCCAAAAGATGTTTGATGGCATTGAGTTGTCTTTATTTGATTCTAAATTCTGCACCCATAAACCACTTTTGGGAAGAACCACTGAAACCTACTTCCTTGATTACTTTATAAACTCCCGGCTTGTTGTCGTTGACAACTGGGCGAAGTCTGGCCTTAAAGTGGGATGTACCTCCTTGTTTCAATCCATGACCAAGGTCATTCCACACGCCGCCATCATAGAGAAATACCCAGCGATTTCCCTCTTTGCGTACGACATGGTATTGTTCTCCAAAAAACAAGATACCAGGATTATTATTGGTTAATTCTACCGATACGACTTCAGTACCTACCGGATAGACAGGCAGTTCGGTTCGCATGGTTACGTGTAATGTGTCGGAAGATGCAGATTGGGTAAAAGGCACGTTATATTGTATTTCACCATGACTGACTGCCGAATAACTCACGACTTTTCTTCTGAACATTTCTTGAAAATGGGGGGTATTATTCATTAAGCCCACATAAATCGTATCGCCATCATCATTTTGAATCCAGGTAGAATGAATATTTTGCGCTGTGGTATCGTTGGAGACCATTCTGTTTTTTCTCCAATAATTGTCAATTCGTTCACGAAGCCTTTTAACTCCTTTCTTATCAACCAACTCAAATTCCGCATAGGCGACTTTCGTTTCTCTATTGAAAGCCTTGTAAATACGATATTTGCCTGGTCGATTTGGGACTTCGGAAGTATAGAGTTCAATAGTCTGTTCATGGGTGGGGTTCTCTGGTACAAAAATCCATAATACACTGTTGATAATCGGATTGGTTGGCAAAGTCTCCCAAGTATTTCTCTGCTCGTCGAAATAGGCAAGGCTGTAGTTTTCTCCACATTCATATTCGTGATGGGAGAGATTGGTTATGATTACTTTTATTTTCGTTGTTGATAAGGGATAATAATCATATTCAGTCCGCATGGAAAGAGAATCAGGATTGATTGCTTTCCCCGTAGGAATATCACAAGGTATTGGCTTATTTATCTTATCTTCCTGTTCTTCTTCTTGCTGATTGTTCGATAAAAGTTCTAAGGAATCATTCCTTTCGACTGTATTGATTATGGATGCATCTGAAGCACCCTCTTCTTTTTGTTTTGACTTGCTTGCACACCCCACTATGAATATACAAGTTAGAAATACAATCATCGTTTTCATTACATTAACGATTAAAGAGTGAAACGGCATGATTACAAAATAAACAAAAATATTTGATATTAGACGATTATATAACTACTTTAACTATGATTGAATCAAATTGAGGCTAAATGAGGCCGTCTCAAAATAGAATTGCAAAAGTGAAAATCTTATAGATTGAAACTTAGGAATAAAACATCTCCTACTTTTAGTCCTGTAATTGAAGAAAACAAAGACTAAAGTAGGAGATTTTTATGTTGTAACTGATAGATTATAAGTAAGCCTATCTCAGCCTTTCATTTTGACACACCCTCCTTTTCTCTTATTTATTCATCTTACTTTTCATAGCGGCGTCCCACGACGTTCCAGTCGAGAATCTCCCACATGCGGTGGAGATATTCAGCCCTGCGGTTCTGATAGTCGAGGTAATAGGCATGTTCCCACACATCGAAGCATAAAAGCGGCGTGAGTTTACCGTCTTTAAGCGGTGTTTCAGCATTGCTGCCTTTAGTTATCAGCAGATTACCTTCGGCATCTTTCGACAGCCATACCCAACCGGAACCGAACAATGTAGTACCGGCAGCTTCAAATTTCTCCTTGAAAGCTTCCAGCGAACCGAACTGACTGTCGATAGCATCTGCCAATGCACCGGAAGGAGTGAAAGCGCCGGCCGGCGACAAAGCCATGAAATAGAACAGATGGTTCCATGCCTGGGCAGCGTTGTTAAACAAGCCACCGTCGGCTTTCTTGACAATTTCTTCCAATGTCATGTCGGCAAAAGGAGTGCCTTCGACCAGTTTGTTGACATTGTCGATATATGCTCGTTCATGCTTACCGTAATGGTAATTGAGGGTTTCCTCACTCAAAACTTGTGCCAAAGCATCATTTGCATAAGGCAACGGGGGAAGTTCGTGTTTCATAACTGAATTATTAAGGTTATATCCTATATAACGCCGGACAAGGGCTTTAGTTCACAAAAAACGCACCGTTTTTAAGGACGGTGCGCATATAGGTGGAAAAACGTGTTCTACTTTAAATTGCAGCCTTACGATAGAGATAAATGCCAATAATCAGATAAATCATATTCGGAATCCACATGGCTACCCGCGGCGACGTATAGCCGGAAATGGCAAATGTTGAAGTTACGGTGGAAAACAGAATATAGGAGAAACTCAACACCAGACCGATTCCGATATTTATACCCATACCCCCTTTCACTTTGCGCGACGACAGCGACATGCCAATCAGCGTCAAGATAAAGGCTGCGGCCGTCATGGCGAACCGCCGTTCATATTCAATCTCGAAACTTTTGATATTGGCCACGCCCCTTGCCTTCTGGCGCTCAATGTAAGCTTTCAGTTCCGGAGTCGTCATTTTTTCGTGGTCGTTCTGCGCTATCAGGAAGTCGCGTGGCTCAATCGGGATAATCGTATCCAAACGTGAACCGGTGGTGATTTCCTCCTTCATACCGTTGAAATCGCGAATCATATAGTTTCTTACCGTCCAACGATACAACGTGTCGTAGACGGCCGATGTTGCCGTCAAGCGAGATTTCAGCACCTTGTCATCAAACCGCTCCAACGAAAAATTGTAGGCCGACTTCATACGATTGTCAAAACGCGACATATAGGCAATCTCACCGGGGGCCACTTGAAGCTGGATGTTGACTCCATAGTCCACTCCCTTATTCTTGACATACTGGTTCTGATAGTTGATACGCTTCACATTGGCAGGCGGAATGACATAGGCATCCAACACAAACGTGAATGCGGCAATGAAGGCCGCTGAAACCATATAGGGAATCAACAGGCGGCGAAAACTTACGCCACTCGACAGAATGGCAATGATTTCTGAATTGTCAGCCAGTTTCGACGTAAAGAAAATTACAGCAATAAACGTAAACAAGGGGCTGAACTGGTTGGCCATGTAAGGCAGGAAATTGAGATAATAGTCAAAAATAGTAGCCGACAAGGGGGCTTTCATGAAATTATCCAATTTCTCGTTCACATCGAACATGACAATGATTGCCAAAATCAGCAGAATGGCAAAAATGTAAGTCCCGAGAAACTTTTTAATAATATATTTGTCAAGAGTCTTTACTGTCATAGCAAACGGTTGTTCAAATTACAAACGCTGGGTGACACGCACCACCATTTCAGTCTTCCATGCCTTGAAATCGCCGGCAATAATATGCTTGCGGGCTTCGCCGACAAGCCACAAATAAAATGCAAGATTATGGATGGAGGCTATCTGGAGTGCCAGAATTTCCTGCGAAATGAACAAGTGGCGCAAATATGCCTTTGAATACAGGCGGTCGACTTCCGAAGCACCATCGATTTCAATAGGAGAAAAATCGTCAGCCCACTTTTTGTTGCGCATATTCATTATGCCATTCTTGGTGAAAAGCATGCCATTTCTGCCGTTTCGTGTCGGCATCACACAGTCCATCATGTCAACACCGCGTTCGATGGCTTCAAGAATATTGGCAGGCGTACCGACACCCATCAGATAGCGGGGTTTGTCCTGTGGCAGAATCTCGTTCACCACCTCTATCATTTCATACATTTTTTCAGTCGGTTCACCGACGGCCAATCCGCCGATAGCGTTTCCTTCCGCGCCCAAATCCGCCACGAATTTGGCAGACTCCCTACGCAAATCCGGATAAACACACCCCTGCACAATCGGGAAGAAAGCCTGACGATAGCCATATTTTCCTTCCGTTTCGCAGAAACGATTCCACCCTCTTTGCAGCCATCGAAGTGTCAAAGCAAGTGATTTTTTGGCATATTGATAGTCAGAATTGCCAGGAGGACATTCGTCGAGAGCCATCATAATGTCAGCCCCGATGGAGCGCTGAATATCGACCACACCTTCAGGTGTGAACAGATGCTTCGACCCGTCGATATGCGAACGAAAATAGGCACCCTCTTCTTTCAGCTTGCGGTTGGCCGACAACGAAAACACCTGAAAGCCACCGCTGTCCGTCAGAATCGGATGCTTCCAGCCATTGAATTTGTGCAGACCTCCGGCTTTCTCCAGAATGTCGATTCCGGGACGAAGATAAAGGTGATAGGTATTTCCCAAAATGATCTGTGCCTTTATATCGTCTTCAAGTTCGTGAAAATGAACGGCTTTCACAGAGCCGACAGTTCCTACGGGCATGAAAATCGGAGTTTCTATGACACCATGATCGGTAGTTATCAACCCGGCACGGGCATTGCTGTTTGTATCTTTTGACTGTAGTTTAAATTCCATACTTTATAATTAGTCCACAAAGATACATAAAAAGGTGAGAGTAGAAGCAAATGAAAACATAGTTTTCATTTCTTATGTCCATGCGAGTTAGATAAAAGACTTCCAAACAGACTATCCTATAAAATAACTGACAACGGCCGGAAGTAATTACCTCCGGCCGCTGTCAATTTCCAAAATCCGCTCTACTTACCATTAACAGAGACATGCGAAGGCATCGCACCCTCGCAGGAGCAGACATAGGCAGACAAATCCACCGCCTGGCGATGAGCATCAGCAATGCTCTTCCCTTGCAACAGTCCTGCGATGAACGCTGCCGTAAATGAATCGCCGGCGCCTACCGTATCTGCCACTTCAACCTTTGGAGTAGGCAAGAAGGAACGTTCTCCCGCTGAAGTAAAGATGTAGCTGCCATCCGTACCGCAGGTGAGAATCAAAATATCCACGCTGTAGCGGTTCATCAGCTCTTTGCAGCGTGACTCTACGTCGCCGACAAGATTAAACATACCTGAAACAATCTCTAATTCCTCATCATTGATTTTAAACACATTGCAACGTGTCAGCGAGTGTTCAATAACCTCTTTCGTATAGAACTGCTGACGCAGGTTAATGTCGAAAATACGATATGTGCCCTCAGAAGGCATCATATCCAAGAAACGCTCAATGGTATCACGGGAAATCGCCGAACGCTGAGCCAGCGAACCGAAACAAACGGCGCAACAATCGCGTGCGATGGCTGCCAAATCGTCGGTAAAATCGATATTGTCCCATGCCACATCCTCCGTAATGTTGTATTGAGGCACGCCCTTGTCGTTGAGGGATACCTGCACGGTTCCCGTCGGATAGCCGACCTGCTGAATATGCAGGTTCAACTGTTTTTCGCGCAGCGCTCCGAGAATCTCATCTCCCAACCCATCATGACCTACCGCACTCACGGCCATACCATTCAGGCCGAACTGCGATACATGATAAGCAAAATTGGCAGGAGCGCCTCCCAGTTTCTTTCCTTCCGGGAAAACGTCCCAAAGCGCTTCCCCTATTCCAACAACATATTTATTATTCATAATTATTTTTTATTTTCTAATATTAAACGTGTAATACATCAGATATAATATGCCCACAAACATTACCAGCACCGCACCAATTTGCAGGTTACCCATCAACTCCGTTGCATAGCCCATTGCCATAGGGAACACAGTGCCACCGAAAAGACCCATAATCATCAGTCCGGAAACTTCGTTCTTCTTTTCCGGCATGTCGAGCAGTGCCTGAGAGAAGATAATCGAGAACACGTTGGAGTTGCCAAAACCAATCAAGGCAATGCAAACGTAAATCAGCATCTCTGAATGAAGGAAAATCAAACCGCCCATACCTACAAGCATCATGATGATACTCGTCAGGAAAAAGAAGCGGGCACTGATGCGCTGCAAGGCAAAGGAGCCAATAAAGCAGCCGATAGTACGGAAAATAAAATAGAGACTTGTGGCGAAACTGGCGCTCTCCAAGGACAGGCCACAGCGCTCCTGCAAAAGTTTTGGAGCCGTCGTGTTGGTACCTACATCAATTCCCACATGGCAGATAATACCGATAAAGCACAAAGTGATGAACGGTTTCTTCAACAATGCGAAGCACTGCGCAAAGGAGGATGAGCCGGCAGGTTTCTCCTCCATTATTGGAGTACAGCTCAACGCAATAACAGCCAGCACCGCCACTACCATGTAAACAGGGAACAGGATGCGCCATCCCAAGCCAAACTCTGGGATAGCCGACATTGCACCCCAAGATGCGATATACGGAGCCAGGAATGAGGCAATTGCCTTCACGAACTGTCCGAAAGTCAACGTACTTGCCAGACGCTCACCGGAAACGATATTGCTAATCAACGGGTTCAACGATGTCTGCATCAACGCATTTCCAATGCCCAGCAGAGAGAATGCCAGCAACATCATCTGATAACTGTCGCCGAAAATCGGAATGAACAGTGACACTGCCGTGACTATGATACTCAGCAACACCGTGTTGCGGCGACCGATTTTATTCATCAGCATTCCTGTCGGAACGGAGAAAATCAAGAACCAAAAGAATACCAGCGAAGGCATCACGTTTGCCTCCATGTCAGTCAGTCCAAGGTCGGCCTTTACATAATTGGAGGCGATACCCACCAAGTCGACAAATCCCATAGTAAAGAAACTCAGCATTACCGGGATCATTGTCAAAGCTGAGGTTTTTGTAGTTTTCATTATTCCGGTTTATTTATTAAGATAGGATATATATTCAATGCTTTTACTTTACATTTTCCAGTATCTGTTTTCACACGAATACTCGAATATTGCTCTGTCGGGAAAACAAGATTTGTCATCGCAAAGCGACCCTCTCCCTCAAAAGCCTCAATACTGCTGCGGTCGACAAACAGGCGCAGACGCTGAACCGAACCTTTAGGACATGGAGCCACTGTTACTGCTGAGAAATCGGCATGAAAATCCACCACGCCGCTCTTGCTGCGGTCCATTGCAAAGGTTGACTGAACAAGGTCGTAAGTCATCACGACAGTATCGCCCTTTGCGTTCATCAAGTCAATCTGTACTTTATCTGCTTTTTTGCCGTCAAATTCCAGTTCAATCTCGCATGCTCCCTGACAAGCCGCCGGAATGCGCTTAAACGCACCCTTCGTTCCTGCCGAAAACGAGCCCAATGCCACTTTCTTGCCGCGAGCCGCCTCAATCTCCGGTGACGGAATCGATGCCAGCAGTAATTCGCCGTCATCGTTGCGGAACAGTTCAAGGTCGCGTGGAAGCGTATTTGCGCTGCGGAACTGCCGGGTAGGAACAACTGAGGCATACTGCCAGTTGCTCATCCACGCAATAACCGTGTGGCGGTTATCGGGAGCGTCGCTCCAAGATACGGCCGCATAATGGTCCTTTCCGAAATCCATCCATTTCGTTTCCTCCGGAGCGTCATCGCATACAAACCGATGACCGTCAAACTCTCCGACAAAATATTGAGTAGCGCTACCTCCGAACGGGCCGCCAGGGTTGATGTTGCAAATCAGCACCCATTTCTTTTCGTCGGTTCCTCTCACCGGAAGCTGCATCAGGTCGGGGCATTCCCAAACTCCGTCCTGACAGCCATAACCGTTTCCGAATGCGCTTTCCTTCTTCCATTCTTTCAGATCGGCGGAAGAGTAAATCCACATTTCCCGAGTCTGAGCGGCAGCAAGCACCATAATCCAGCGTTGTGTAGGTTCATACCAGAACATATTCGGGTCGCGGCATTCCTTGTCGGACGTAATAATCGGATTACCATTAAAAGCCTGGAACGTACGGCCGTCATCCGTGCTGTATGCAAGACTCTGCATCTGGCTTTTGTCGACCGATGTGTAAATTGCCACAACAGCATCACGGCCAAAACCGGCCGTATTAGCCGTATCAACCACACAGCTGCCACTGAAAATCACACCCAGACCATCCGGTTCAATTGCATTCGGCAAATGCTCCCAATTGACCAAATCGCGACTCACGGAATGGCCCCATGTCATATTGTTCCATGTCGAACCGTAAGGGCCATACTGATAGCACAGATGCCATTCTCCATCCTTATAGAACATACCGTTAGGGTCATTCATCCATCCGTACACCGGCGTGTGGTGATAGACCGGACGATAGACCTCCCGATTTGTCGTATCGTAGGTGTCCGACTTCTTCAGAGACTGGCTCCAAACCGACTCCTCCACACAGCGCTGATCGCGACCACCGGTCGTACGCACGTCAAGGAGCACGGAACCATCCTTCAAGTCATGTAAATCGAAAGGCACATAATAGTCAACCTTATGCACTGCCAGGCGGACACTAAATGTTTTCTCCAAACGATTGTTGACCAATACACGCACTTGCGCTTCCGGAGCGTTGTCCTCAATCGGAAGGAGCAGATAACGCTCGTTTCGTTCCACCCGCACCAAGCCGTGCTCGTCGCCCAACACTTCCAATTTCAATCCTTCCGTCGCGGCTCCAACCGGTAACGAAACCGAAGTCAGCAGTAACGCTGCCAATGTATTTACTAAATTTTTTCTCATTTTGTTATTTCATAATTAGTTTTTAAGATAGATACAGAGCCTTTTGCAGAAACCACGTAACCAGTAAGGCTTTCTCACCCGACAACTGACAAAGTCATTTCGCCAGACACTCACTCTTTCCTCAACCGACGGAAAACCGGGCGGTATTTCTCCCTGTTCGTCATATCGAACGCATCGGGCATCTTCAAAAGGCTACATTCATATATGGAGCTATGGTGTTAATAGTAATTTACGCTAACATTACTAACTTCAACAGAACCTTCGTAACTGTTAATCGACCAACAATTCTTTTGCAACCCATAGATCCGGTTCGTGTAAACGACATTGTCATTGATATATACGACACAAACTGAATTATCCGTATAGATGGTTACATTGTATTCATTGTTTGCCGGAGTCGGGAAAAAGTATCCGTCAATACCATTCACGAAGCCGATACCTTCTTCACCTTGCTCTTCGAAATTCAATTTTTTATAGTCACCGTCTTTTTCCGGACTGACAACAATGGAATAATATTTCTTTGAATCCGTGCCACGCACAAAAGAGAAGCCAAACTTATCGGTTTTGCTGCCAGCCTTTACAGTAAAGGAAAGTTTGTTGCGCACATTCAGACGATTGAACAAGACATAAGCATTGCCCGTCAATTCATACTTGTCGGCGTTCTCAACCACTCCGGCCTCACTCTTAGCCATCACCTTCAAAGCTGATTCCGTCGTGTATTTCTTGTCAATACCTTCTACATTTCCAAATGACAATGTTCCGTCTTCGTGCTGAATAATCCGATGAGCCACCAAGTTTCCGGCCCATTCAGGTTCGTTGGGTGCAGCTCCTACATCTGTGTTGTTGTTTCCTGTACGAGTCGGACACCAGCCCCAAATATAACGGTTAGAACCATCGGAAGCAGTCTTTCCTGCATAAAAAGCACGCGAATCCAATACTCCTTCATTTCCGTTGTTATCTGGCCACAATCCAGCGTCATTAGCCGTGCATGCCTTGAGTTCATCCAATGTACGTCCTTTAAAATATTGCACCTTGCGTACTGACGCGAGCCTTTCTGAATAAATGAGATACCACCAGTCACCCATCTTAAAGACATCAGGACATTCATAGAAACGGTCCCACATCATTGACATAAACTCGCCTTTATGTGTCCAAGACTTCAAATCAGCGGAAGTAAACTCAGCCAATACACCTTTTGTCCCTTTAAGCGTAGAGACAATCATATGATATTGTCCGTCATCGCCTTTAAAGACAAAGGGGTCACGAAAATCTTTTGCACTATAGCCATAATCACTTCCCTGCAAATAAAACAACCGGCTCTTGGTCCATTCCTTAAAATCAGAAGAGGTAGCCATCATCACCACTTCCTGCTTTGAAGTGTGGCCCGTATAAAACGTATAGTACAATTTTGCAGCCTCATCATAGATTACACATCCCGTACCCAAAGCCGCATCAGCCTCGGCTGCCGTTCCCGTAGGAATCAATTCGCCCAAGGATTGATAGGAGGACAAGTCCGTCGTACTCACGCCCCAAATAGGATGATAAGTCGCATCCGGATTCGGGCGAAAATCCTGTAAATACAAGATTTTAAAATTCTGTTCAACCGGATCATAAAAAGGCATCGGGTCGCCGACATATCCTACTGCCAGTTTATAGAAAGAAGTGAACTGCTCATCCGTTGAAGCAAAATAGGTTGCTGTACCTTGCCAGTCTTTCTCGGTTAACACTGGTTCATCATTAGCACAACTGCCTAACGACACCAAGACTACTGAAGCTAAAGAATATATTATTGATTTCATAAATTACATTGTTTGGTCAACGCTGTCCGATATAGGGAGAAACCTCCCTAATCGTACAACTATTATTTAATTACTTATTGGACTCACTTATTAAATACTCAATAGCATTCTGAGTAAGTTTTTCGACGTTCTCATGATACGGATCACCCGTAACGTCGGCGATAGAATACCAGTCATAGCATCCTGAGCCAATACAAAGGACTCTACCGCTTGAAGCAGTCGACGGATATTCCCATACTACTACAGCGCCATCGCCTCCATATCCCAAACTGGTTGCACCATGATTGGTTTCCCAAGTATTCAAGTTCGCATAGTCTTCCCAGCCTATATGCCACTGTGACGTACTATTAGTAATGTTATAGCCCTTGTCGCATGTATAAATGGCAGGCTTTCCATCAATCGTTTCAGCAGTTATGCCTGCATAAAGCGGATGTTCCGTATGGCCCGTAATAAAGAAGCTCCATGGACCTGTAACGGTTTCGCCCGATTGCTCTGAACCGCCCCAACTGTTATTGGGAACTTTTCCGTCCGCAGTGACATCCATTTTTGCAGCATAGTAGGTGGCAAAACGAGTCAACAGCAAACTACCTCCATTTTCATAGAAATCTTTCATTTTCGCTACAGTCTGTATAGCGCTTGCCGCCTTTTCGTTAAAGGCTGCTTCATTGCCTATACCTCCATCCACGTGGAAATGCCACCACATGACCTTACAACCGCTTAAGTCAACTCTTTCCGTACGGACATCATCGAACGACAGATACTCTGAATTTGAAATATTCTTCAGCATCCACGTTGCAGCAGCTTTTTCTTCCGGATTCAATTCATCGATCGAAGAAGCCAATCCAACGTACACGGCAAGAGGCGAATCAGACTGAACCACTTTCACTTCATAAGTAGAAGTGGCAGTTTCATACGTAACCGTAAATATTACAGGATTAGTAAAATCAACAGCTTGTCCTGAAGCCGGGGTAACTGTAGCACCTTTGGTAGTCTCAATTGTAGGAATCAGACTCTTCACATTGACATTGGTCGGCACCCGAACTTGAATTGAGTGGTTTTCTTCACCAATAATACCCGTATAGACGTCGTTCAACTTAAACGAAGTGATTTTGGCTTCATGATGCTTAACAGTAATGGTGTATTCCATAAACGCATCACCGTTTGTCACTTTTATTGTCTGAGGGAAAGAAAAGTTAACCATCTCTCCCACCTGCATTGAAGCCTGAGCACCTTCAGATACCTCAACAGCCGTTATTTCCATGGCGTCAGTATCATAATTTACAGGTACTTCGACTAAAACAGTTTTATTGGAATTATCAATTACTCCCTGAAATTCATCCAATTTTAAGGTTTTCAACCATGTGTCTCCGTCCAATTGAAGACTTGTTTCAGTATCATCACATCCTACCATCAAAAATAAGGAAAGGACAATGAAAAACACCTTATTTATATATTTTATTGTATTCATAATATCCAATTATTAAGATTAACAACCAAATTACCAGCCACCACAGTTTTGAATATAATGACCATTACTAGCGCTTATCTGAGCAAACGGTACTGGCAGATATTCATTTTTGTTCTTCGTAAATGAAGCATTCGAATAGACGGCACAGTCATTAGCTTCCTCTGCATAAAATTTATTCAATACTTCATCAGCTTCACCCCAACGTACCAAATCAAAGAAACGGTCACATTCCATAGCCAATTCTATACGACGTTCAAATTTCAGAATCTTCAACGCTTCCTCCTGTGAGTAGCCACCAATATAAGGTTTTACATAGAAAGTTACATTATATAGAGACTCATAATCTGAAATCATGGTTGTACTTTGACTTGCACGGTTACGGAGTTCATTTATTAAGCTTATGGCTTCCTCAATACGTCCGTCATTCAACTGAATCAAGGCTTCAGCACGCATCAGCAAAACATCTGCATAACGGAGTACGATGTGGTTCATCGGACTTCCCCACCATCCGCCTTTAATCAGATATCCGCCATCCGGATCCACATTCTGTTTCAAGGAAACATAATATCCATAAAGACCATTGCTACGGCTCCAGGTAGAAGACTTGTCCATCATGTATTTTTTATTGAATTCATACGGAAATCCCGGCATACCTACCGTCAGGAACAAACGGGGGTCGGCATTATCCTCTGTTGCAACATAATCATGGACATTGAAGGTATCAATAAACGGATGTCCGTTGTTGTCTGTTCTAAATGCATTCACCAAATTCTGGCTGGGCTTGTAGAAATCACATCCTCCGTCTGTTACCCCCGGGATATTCGGAACAATCAAACCGTATGACCAGTTGCAGTTACCATTGTTGGTGCCGTCATTCATAGAATATTGCATAGCCCACAACGATTCACATCCGTTTTCATATGCAGGTTCCGGACGGAAATTGTTATGAAAATCCGGTTCCAACGCATATCCGCCGGCAGTCATGATTGACTTTTCAGTATATTGAACTACTTTTTTCAAATCTTCGGCATTGATACTGGTCACTTCATTATTATCCGGATTGTCCTGGCGATATGCCTTATACAAATACGTTTTTGCCAGATAAGCTGCCGCAGCCGCTTTCGTTGGACGTCCCTTGTCGGATTGAGTAACAGGCAAGTTGTCGTAAGCAAACTGGAAATCATTGGCAATCTGCTGCCAGGCTTCATCATTCGTATAGGTATTGTTCGACAAATTATTGTATTCTTCCAGAGAAAGATTTTCGTCATTGGCCAAAACTATATGCTTATACAGCTGTTTCAGCAAGAAGTGTCCATGGCCGCGCAGAAATCTCATTTCTGCAATACGCTGCTGTTTCAACGGATAGGTATTTTCATCCATTTTATCCAGCAATTGTAAAGCAGTGTTGGCACGTGATATGCAATTATACAGACGCTGCCACATATCGCTGATATTCCAAGCGGTTGTCATGATACCTTGAGAAATATCCAAGGAGTGGAACACATCGCCGTCTTCCGTTCCATTACCACCTTTATAGGCATCATCCGAGCGAACATCATAATTCCACATAGAGAAAGAAGAGTTGATGTCTTCAGCTGAAATCCAAATGGCATAAGCGGAGACAACCACATTATCTACATATTCAGGATTCTGCAATTGGTCACCCTCAAGGGTACCCTGTGGAACTTGTTCATCCAAAAAGTCAGTACATCCGGAACAAGCCAACGTAACACCTAAGATTGTTGTATATAATAAATTTCTCATAATTCTCATTTTAATTGTTTCTTGTTTTAAAAGCTAACATTAACACCGAAAGTCACATTTAATGGAATCGGATAGCCAAAGTTCGGGTTTTCCGGGTCCACTCCGGTAAACTCTTTGCTCTTGATAGTGAGCAGATTTTGTGCACTCAAATAAAAACGCAGGCGTTCCATTTTGATTTTCTGTGCCACCTTTTGCGGGACATTGTAACCAATTTGAAGATTACGCAACTTCAAATATGATCCGTCCTCAACAAAATAAGTAGACACGCGTTTTTCATTATTCACATCATCACGTGACAATGCGGGGATGTCAGAATCCGGATTCGTAGGTGACCATGCATCCAATACACGTTTTCCCTTATTCAAGAAACCGATGTTCAAACCGCTCCACAAATCAGTTTCTTTTTTCAAGTCACTGATTATATCTACACCTTGAACACCTTGCCAGAACAAAGTCAAGTCAAAGTTTTTGTATTCGAGGTAAATATTCAATCCATAGCTGAATGCAGGAGTCGGATCATAAATCCACTGCTGGTCTTTTTCATTAATCACGCCATTGCCGTCAAGGTCGCGCCAACGGATACGTCCTATTCCAGCGCCCTCCTGATATGCATGATTATCAATTTCCTCCTGAGACTTAAAAATACCATCCGCTACATAACCTACTTGTGCACCATTTGGATGACCAATGACACTTTCCACGCCATTACCACCAAATGTTCCATTTGCAGCTACTGTAGCAGGTAGTGCTGTAATTTCGTTACGGTATGCCGAAATGTTCGCACTCAAATCATACTTCAATCCAAAAGCTGTCGTATTACGATATCCTAAGTTCAATTCAAAACCTTTGTTGTTCATTGCTCCGGCATTAATCCACTGAGAACTGCCTTCACCCATTACCGCAATACCTGCCATCTGAACAAGAATATCAGTTGTGTTCTTATAGAACCAGTCGAAGGAGCCATACAGTGTCTGTCTGAAGAAAGAGAAATCAAGACCCAAGTTAGTCTGAGTAGTAGTTTCCCATTTGATGTCATCATTTCCAATCTGATTCCGTTTAAATCCTGACTGCAAAATGCTGCCACCATTTGTACCGGCAATATCGTAAGATGTACCATAGCTCTGTCCGCCAGATTCTGTCACACCATAGTTCGGTGCATAAATGGTATAGCGGGCTATATTTGAAATTTCCTGGTTACCAGTCTGGCCCCATGAAGCACGGATTTTCAAATCATCCAACCAGTTAATTCCTCTCATGAATTTTTCATTGCTAAGACGCCATCCCAAAGATACTGACGGGAAAGTGGCATAACGGTTATTCTTACCGAAACGTGAAGAACCGTCACGACGAATAGTTACAGAAGCCAAATACTTGTCATCATAAGTATAATTGAATTTACCGAAGAAAGAAACCAATGAATATCCTTCTGCCGTACCATAAGCTTGAGCTGTACCAGTTCCTGCATCAGGCCACATATAGTCAGGATTCAAAATACTGAAATCTTCTTTATATCCAGAAAACCAATCATCATCTTCTCTATTTAACTCCATACCCACCATTGCATCTCCACGATGTTTTCCAATTTCCAGATTGTAAGTAGCTATGGCATTCCACATCCATTTAATCCAGTGTTCCTGTTTTGCTTCAACTGCATTCTTGTCGTTAGCTACGTTGCCTTCTGTAATAGGATAAGTAAATATACGCTGTTGTTTCTGTGAATAATCCAGACCAAATGTAGAACGGATATTAAAACCCTTAAACGGATTCAGATTTACATAAGCGTCACCAAACATACGCCAGTAATAATAACGGTTGTCCGAATTTCTATCCAAACGGGCTACCGGATTTTCACGGTCCGGATAGCCGCCTACAGGACCTGCATATTCTCCGTTGAGATCATAAACTGGCAAAGAAGGGTTGAATTGCAACACATTTTCCAAGAAACCGGCAGGAGCCTGAACTTCCGTAGTACGGTTCAAGGTAAAGTGTTCACCAACAGTCAATGCCTTTCCAATCAGATTATAGTCAGAGTTCATACGGGCAGAAAAACGATCAAAGTCTGTATATTTGATGATACCGAGGTTTTTATAATAACCCAAAGAGAAGAAAGAAGAGCCTTTCTCCGAACCATTACTTACCGATACGTTATATTGCTGAATGATACCTGTACGTGTTGTTTCATCAAACCAGTCTGTATCAGCTGACGGAACCAGATTGTTAGAATCCAGGAAACGTGACATGCTGATGCCGTTCAATTGAGGATAACCATTGGCATCATAACCCCAATCATATTTATATCCAAGTGGGTTCGTATTCGGATCCTGTCCCCCATTCACATAAGCTTGCCACATGGCTTGTCCATATTCTCTTGCATTCAGGACTTCCATCCTATTATTATACATGGAAGCAGAGACCGAGGCATCGAAATTAATTCTCAACTGACCGGATTTACCCTTCTTCGTAGTGATAATAATAACACCATTTGCCGCACGCGAACCATAAATAGAAGCAGAAGCAGCATCCTTCAACACCTGAATGGACTCAATATCATTACCATTCAACTCATGCATACCTGCTTTTGTCGGCACACCATCTATGATATAGAGCGGGTCATTGTTGTTTAAGGTACCGACACCACGGATACGAATTGTCGTTGAACCACTCGGATTACCATCTGCGGTAATGTTCATACCCGGAACACGACCCTGCAAAGCCTTCATAGGGTTGTTTTCATTTTGTTTAGAAAGTTCATCTACGCTGACTACAGAGATAGCACCTGTCAAATCGGCTTTACGTTGCGTTGTATAACCGGTCACTACGACTTCCTCCAAAAGTTCGGCATTTTCCTCAAGTTCCACCTTCATGGACTCGGCGGCTTTTACGAACTGCGTCTTGTATCCCACATAGGAGATTTGCAATTCTGCACCTTCATTTACCTGAAGGGTGAAGTTTCCGTCAAAATCAGTGGTTGTTCCATTTGTTGTCCCTTTCTCCAATATGGAGACACCAATCATCGGCTCTCCGGTCCCCTTTTCCAGGACAACACCTTTTACAGTCATATTCTGGGCATAGACAGAGCCCATCAAGATTGCCATTGCACACAGCATGATCAATCTCAGAAGATTGTTTTTTGGCATAAAATTTTAAGTTATGATTAATTATAATTTTCCAATTTTGCAGTTTTTTGACGTGAGCAAATGTAGAGAGATTCCCTTGCCAAGCATGTAACAAATGTTACAATCACTATAAATTTGGTTACATGGCAACAATAATTGCTTAATTTGCAACATTTTTTCTATTTTATTGTAATAATAGCTAATGGTTTCTGTATCTTTGTAAAAGATAGGAGGCGGTTCGGCATAGTCAAATTTGAAAACTCCGTTTTTGTTTGCCACTGCACTCACCTTTTCGTATCTTTGTAGAAGATAGGATACACCTCGGCAAAATGTCCAAGCAAACTTGACCTTTTGCCCTCACCTTTCGCTATCAGTGAAAAACAATAGACAAACACGGATGATTAGGATTTTTCTATATATCTTACTGGGTTGTTGCCTGTCGTGCCTTCTTCCGGCATGTACAGCCGATGACTATAACTCACAACAAGAGCATTTCCTCATCGGCATCTCTCAATGCAGCGACGACAACTGGCGAAGAAAAATGAACGAGGAATTGCAACGGGAGGCAGCCATCAACCATTGCGTACAGCTGGAAATTCGTTCGGCCAACGACAACGACCAGACCCAGATTAACGATATCGACTATTTCATCCGTAAGCAAGTAGATCTTATCATAGTGGCCCCCAATACGACAAAGGCCATATCACCTGCCATCAAGCGTGCCCTCGACAGCAATATTCCTGTTATATTGGTTGACCGCTCCATCGACTCGGATGCCCAAACGGCCTACATAGGAGCCAATAATTCCGAAATTGGGGAAATGGTAGGCCATTATGTCCTATCCCGCCTCAAGCATAATGGGAAAGTCATTGAAGTCACAGGCCTGAAGGAATCGTCGCCTGCCAAGGAACGCCACAACGGTTTTATTCAAGCATTGGGCAACTCTCCCGGCATTGAACTGGCTGATATCATCCATTGCGACTGGACCTATCCTTCGGCTAAAAAGATGGCCAAGGACCGCGCTCTCCAATTGCTGGAAGCCGACCTTGTGTTTGCCCACAACGACCCGATGGCTCTCGGCATACAGTCCGTACTCGATTCCATCCAACCCGACAACGATGTTCTCATTGTTGGCGTTGATGCTCTGCCCGGTCCCAACATGGGAGCCCAATGGGTTAAGGACAAAAAGCTGGACGCCTCCTTTATATACCCTACCCGAGGTGATCTTGTCATGGAAACGGCACTGAAAATTCTCCGCAAGGAGCCATATTCCAAGAATACCATCCTTCCCACAGCACTCGTTGATGCCTCCAACGCCAACATCCTGCTGATGCAGGCCCGCGAGATTGACACCCAGACAGAAAAAATGATGCGTCTGAACGAACTGGTCGACACCTTCTGGGACCGCTACTCCATCCAGAAGATGTTTCTCATCGCCTGTATCATTATTATTGTGCTTTTCGTCATTCTGCTGATTGTAGTCCTCCGCTCCTACCACGAAAAAGTACGGACGGCTAAACTACTCGCGCGGCAGACTAAGGAGTTGGAACGACAACGGGAAGAAGTAAAAGCTGCCACATCTGCCAAATTGTCCTTCTTTACCAGCGTTTCCCACGATTTCCGCACACCACTCGCACTGATCTCCGACCCGATTCGCAGACTGAAGCAATCAAAAAACATTTCCGAATCGGAACGCCGCATCCTCAATATCGCACACAAAAACGTGCATATTCTGTTGCGGCTGATTAACCAGATACTCGACATCCGCAAATTTGACAGCGGAAAACTCAAGCTGAATGTAGTCAACGCCAACCTCCGCGACTGCATCACCGACTGGACCAATTCGTTCCAGCAAGTGGCACAAAACCGACACATACACCTCTCACTCGAATGCGACGAAAGCAACTGGAACATAGCCTTCGATCCTGAGAAAATGGAACGCATCGTGTTCAACCTGCTCTCCAACGCCATCAAATTCACTCCCGAAAACGGGAAGATACACATCAGCATTTCGAAGGAATCATCATCCTTCCTCCTGAAGGTAGCCGATTCGGGTATCGGCATAAAAAAAGAAAACATTCAGAAAATATTTGATACGTTCTATCAGACCGACGCATCACTGCAACAAAACAGCTCCGGCATCGGACTCTCGCTGGTCAAGGTTTTTGTAGAGCTCCACGGCGGCACGGTTTCCGTCAACAGTGAATACGGCAAGGGCTCGGAATTCATCTGCCGATTCCCGCTCCGGGAAATCGCCAACGAGGCACCGGTCGAGAAGTCGCAACTTATCTCCGAAGAGACCATCAACACTGAGTTGGCCACTTCCGACACACAAAAAATCGACAAAATCATCAATGGGACTACGATGGTAGACGGCAAGCCCATCCTGCTCATCATAGATGACAACAGCGATATGCGCACATACATACACACCATTCTGGAGTCCGACTACAATATTATTGAAGCCGCCAACGGCAAGCAGGGCGTGGCACTTGCCAACAAATACCTTCCCGACATCATCATTTGCGACATGATGATGCCTGTCATGGACGGCTTGGAATGCTGCCAGATTCTGAAATCCGAAATGCGTACCTCGCATATCCCCGTACTGATGCTGACAGCCTGCTCCTTCGACGAGCAACGGGCAGCTTCCTATGAAAACGGTGCCGACGGCTTCATCGGCAAGCCGTTTGACTCGCAGGTGCTCTGCTCGCGCATCCATTCCCTGCTGGACAACCGCAAGCGCATCAAGGACTTTCTGTCAGAATCACAACCGACAGAAACAGGGCCTGACACAAAGGCAGTATCCGACCTCGACAAGGATTTTATCCATCAGTTCATGCAAATCGTACAAAAACAGATAGCCGACAACAACCTGTCGGTAGAAACCATCAGTGCCCAGATGGGCCTAAGCCGCGTACAGTTTTACAGGAAGGTGAAGTCGCTCACCAATTATTCACCTGTCGAACTGATTAGAATCACACGACTTAAAAAAGCACAGATGCTGCTGTCATCCGAGAAAAAGCTGACTGTAGCAGAAGTGTCCTATCGGGTTGGTTTCTCCTCCCCTTCCTATTTCACAAAATGCTATAAGGAATATTTCAATGAATCGCCGACCGCTACTCAAGAGCGGCTGGCATAGAGCAAGCCTGACCAGTTCGGACACGCCCCCACCTGCCTTTATATTAATGATCGTGACATGCCCGGACGCATCGGTCCGTCGGAGTTACGTAAAGTGGACAAACCGCTGTCCGCACTGATACCGGTATCTGTCAATACGACATTTGTTCATAATTATTTAATCTGATTCCACTAATTTCTGCATCTTCAACGGAATATACGTATTATTGGTCAGACACATAAATGCCTCACAATCCCCAGCAATAACAAACAATTAACCCGCTATTCACTGCCCAACTGCACCTTTTCTTATATAAAAGCAGAAAAACAATGGCACACTTTTTGCAACTTTATACGGACGAAAATCAAAACATAGAAAACAAAAAAACTACATATTATGAACTTTAACAATTTTACAATTAAATCGCAAGAAGCCATCCAACTGGCAGTCGATATTACCCGACAGAACAGCGGTCAGGTCATTGAGCCTGTCCACCTATTGAAGGCAGTCATCGACAAAGGTGAGTCGGTTGTAAAATTCATTTTTCAGAAATTGGGAGCCAATCAGAGCATGATTGTCTCGCAAGTTGAAAAAGCAATTGCCTCACAACCGAAAATCAGCGGAGGTGGTGAACAATACCTCTCGCGAGAATCAAATGACGTACTGCAAAAAGCCGTCGACTATTCTCAGAAATTAGGCGACGAGTATGTCACTCTTGAAAGCATGCTTATGGCGCTTTTCCTTGTCAACAGCCAGGCGTCAACCATTCTTAAAGATGCAGGCATCGCCGAGAATGAGCTGAACAGCGCTATTCTGGAATTGCGAAAAGGAAATAAAGCCACAAACCAAAGTGCTGAAGACACCTACAATGCCCTCAGCAAATACGCCATCAACCTGAACGAACGGGCTCGTAGTGGAAAACTCGACCCGGTAATCGGCCGTGACGATGAAATCCGGCGTGTGCTTCAAATCCTGAGCCGTCGAACCAAGAATAATCCTATTCTTGTGGGCGAACCGGGTACAGGTAAGACAGCCATTGCCGAAGGACTTGCACAGCGTATCGTGAGGGGCGATGTTCCGGAAAACCTGAAATCAAAACAGCTGTATTCGTTGGATATGGGTGCCTTGGTTGCAGGTGCAAAATACAAAGGCGAATTCGAGGAACGTTTGAAAGCCATTGTCAATGAAGTGACACAGAGCAACGGGGAAATCATCCTGTTCATTGATGAAATCCACACGTTGGTCGGTGCCGGCAAAGGCGAAGGCGCCATGGATGCCGCAAACATTCTGAAACCGGCATTGGCAAGAGGTGACTTGAGAAGCATCGGTGCCACTACGCTTGACGAATATCAGAAATATTTCGAAAAGGATAAGGCACTCGAACGTAGGTTCCAGGTCGTCATGGTCAACGAACCGGATGAAATGAGTTCTATTGCCATCCTCCGTGGCTTGAAGGAACGGTATGAAAACCATCACAAGGTAAAAATCCTTGATGAGGCTATCATTGCCGCCGTACAGCTTTCGGAACGTTACATCACCGACCGTTTCTTGCCGGATAAGGCAATCGACTTGATCGATGAAGCAGCTTCCAAGCTCCGTATCGAGATTGACTCCGTGCCACAGGCGTTGGATGAAATCACGCGTAAAATCGCACAGCTTGAGATTGAACGCGAGGCCATCAAACGTGAAGGCGAATCGGAAAAGGTCAAAGAACTGGAGAAGGAACTTTCCGAACTGAAGGAAGAAGAAAAGAACTACAAGGCAAAATGGCAGGCTGAAAAGGAACTCATCAACAAGATTCAGCAGAACAAGATCGACATCGAACAATTGAAATTCGAAGCCGAGCGTGCCGAAAGGGACGGTGACTATGCCAAGGTGGCAGAAATCCGTTACTCTAAAATCCACAATAAGGAAACCGAGAACGCTACGCTGCAGAATCAGTTGAAGGACATGCAGGGCGACAAATCCCTGATAAAGGAAGAAGTCGACGCTGAAGACATAGCCGACATTGTTTCACGTTGGACCGGTATTCCAGTATCGAAAATGGTCAAAAGTGAAAAGGAAAAACTTCTTCACCTTGAAGAAGAGCTTCACAAACGTGTCGTAGGCCAGGACGAAGCCATCAGCGCTATTGCCGATGCCGTACGTCGTAGCCGTGCCGGCCTGAACGACCCGCATCGTCCTATCGGTTCTTTCATATTCCTGGGAACAACCGGTGTCGGTAAAACAGAACTTGCCAAAGCGTTGGCCGACTATCTGTTCAACGATGAGAACATGATGACGCGTATCGATATGAGTGAATATCAGGAAAAATTCTCCGTGTCGCGTCTGATTGGTCCGCCTCCCGGATATGTAGGATACGAAGAAGGTGGCCAGCTGACGGAAGCTGTCAGAAGGAAACCTTACTCCGTAGTGCTTTTCGATGAAATTGAAAAGGCACATCCCGATGTGTTCAACATTCTGCTCCAGGTACTTGACGACGGACGTCTGACCGACAACAAGGGACGGGTCGTAAATTTCAAAAACACGATCATCATCATGACTTCAAACATGGGGTCACAGCTGATACGTGAGAATTTTGAGAAAATCAACGACACAAACCGTCACGAAATTGTTGAAAAGACCAAGAACGAAGTGCTGGAAATGTTGAAGAAAACAATCCGTCCGGAATTCTTGAACCGTATCGATGAGATTATCATGTTCTCACCGCTGCGCAAGGATGAAATCAAACAGATTGTGAACTTGCAGATCGACTCTGTCAAACGTATGCTTGCACACAATGGCATTGAACTCGAAATAACCGACGACGCGTTGAACCTGCTGACCGACGAAGGCTACGATCCAGAATTCGGTGCACGTCCAGTAAAGCGTGTCATCCAGCGGGAAATCCTCAACCAGTTGTCGAAGGACATTCTTGCAGGCAATGTGGACAAAGAGAAATGTATTGAAATCAGTACCAATGGTAACCAGTTCGTATTCAAGAACCATTAATACTGTCCCATATCATAACAGGAAGACAGGATCCGGGAATTTCCGGGTTCTGTCTTTTTTTGTATCCATACTTCCCGTCGGCCGTGAATAACTGCCCGACAAAAGCCGACAAACCAAATCTTTTTACTAATTTAGCATCCGTTTCTCCTGTGGAGAAGCCGGTCAAACAATTAAAAAACTATCAACAATTATGGCATACGGAAAATGGATCGGTGGCTTTTTGGGATTTATCAACACCCAAAGCGTGTTAGGAGCAATTGCAGGTTTTGCACTCGGCTCCATTTTTGACGCATTTGCCAACCGCAAACAAACCAAGCAACAACAAACAGCAGACTACAATCTGCAACAACAGGAAGCATACGGCAGACGAAACAGTTTTCTGTTCTCATTAATGGTACTGTCGGCACATGTCATTCAGGCTGACGGCAAAATCATGCATTCGGAAATGGAACTTGTGCGACGTTTCCTACGAAACACTTTCGGAGAAAGTTCCGTGGCAGAAGGCAACGACATTCTGATGCGACTTTTTGAATACCGCAAGCTGCAAGGCGAATACGCCTGGAACCAACAAATCCATCAGGCTTGTACGGAAATTTCCATGGCCATGCCCGAGGAGCATCGTATCCAACTCATATCTTTCCTCGCAGAAATAGCGAAAGCCGACGGACAGGTTCACGAAAAGGAACTGAACATCTTGCGTGACCTCGCACAATATTTGCGACTGAACGTATCTATCATCGACCAGATGTTCGCACTCGGAGGCAACTCGCTGGAAGATGCCTACAAAGTGCTGGGCATTACCCCCGACGCCACCGATGACGAAGTGCGCAAGGCATACAAGAAAATGGTTATCCAGCACCATCCTGACAAAGTGGCAAACCTTGGCGAAGATGTCAAAAAAGCAGCCACCATCAAACTTCAGGAAATCAACAATGCCAAAGAAATCATTTTCAAGGCACGCAACCTGTAACGGATAAGGCACAGACTGAAAACCCTTATCAGTCATAGGACTTTGGGATAATGGGATAAAAAGAGAGGGCTACGGACTTAATTTACCCGTAGCCCTCTTTTTATAGGCTTTTTCACTTTTTATCTTCATCAGGCACCGGAGGCGGAACCGGCAATGATTTTTTATCGTCGGAAGCTGCAGCCTCGTCATCGCCTTTCGGCTCAGCAGGTTGTTCCGACGTACTGGGCAACTGTTTCACCTTCTCGGCTTCACGTTCGCGTTCAGCCTCTTCATTCTTACGGATGATCTCTTCCGTACGCGATGCCCACTTGCGCTTTCCGAAAATTCTTTCAACATCTTCGGTGTAAATTACCTCACGATCCAGCAAAATTGCCGTCAGCTCCTTGTGGCCGCTTGCATATTCTGTCAAAATTGATTTGGCACGTTCATACTGTTCGCTGATAATCCGCGACACTTCCTCATCAATTATCTTGGCCCGCTCGTCACTGTAAGGCTTCGAGAAGCCATAGTCCTGACCGGTAGAATCGTAATAACAGATATTAGGCAGCTTCTTGCTCATTCCGTAGTAGACAACCAGCGCATAAGCCTGCTTCGTCACACGTTCCAAATCGTTGGCAGCTCCTGTCGAAATATGTCCAAGGAACAGCTCTTCAGCCGCACGGCCGCCCAATGTAGAACAAATCTGGTCGAGAATAGCCTGTTCGGTCGTTATCTGTCGTTCTTCCGGCAAATACCAGGCAGCGCCCAAAGCCTTGCCACGCGGCACGATAGTAACCTTAATCAACGGGTTGGCATACTGAAGATGCCAGCTGATAGTGGCGTGTCCGGCTTCATGGATAGCAATGGATTCACGCTCTTCTTCCGTTGTAATTTTCGAACGCTTTTCCAAACCTCCGACAATACGGTCGACAGCATCCATAAAGTCCTGCTTGTCAACAGCCGACTTGTTGCGACGGGCAGCAATAAGAGCCGCTTCGTTGCAGACGTTGGCAATATCGGCACCGGAGAAACCCGGTGTCTGGCGCGAAAGCAAATCGACATCCACGCTGCTGTCAATCTTCACATTTCTCAAGTGTACCTGGAATATTTCCTTACGGTCGTTCAAATCGGGAAGGTCAACATAAATCTGACGGTCAAAACGTCCGGCACGCAACAACGCTTTATCCAGAATATCGGCGCGGTTGGTAGCGGCAAGCACAATGATACCGCTGTTTGTTCCAAAACCGTCCATTTCAGTAAGCAGCTGGTTCAGCGTATTTTCGCGCTCATCATTGGAACCCATGTTCGGATTACGCCCACGTGCACGGCCGACTGCATCAATTTCATCGATAAAGATGATACACGGCGCTTTTTCCTTTGCCTTCTTGAACAAGTCGCGCACACGTGAAGCACCTACACCGACAAACATTTCCACAAAATCGGAACCCGACAAAGAAAAGAACGGCACATTGGCTTCGCCGGCAACAGCCTTGGCCAGCAACGTCTTACCCGTTCCCGGAGGACCTACGAGCAATGCTCCCTTAGGAATCTTACCGCCCAAATCCGTATAGCGTTTCGGATTTTTGAGAAATTCAACGATTTCTTCAATCTCCGTCTTGGCTTCATGCAATCCGGCCACATCACGGAACGTAACATTTGTCCCGTTTTCCTTGTCAAAGAGCTGGGCTTTGGACTTGCCGACATTGAACACTCCGCCGCCACCGCCGTCGCTGCGTCCCATCCGCTTCATTATCAAGAACCAGAAAAGAATCAACAGCACAATCGGACCGAACGACCACAGCAGGCCGCTGTAGTTGCTGGCCTCCTGGAATTCAACCTCACCGTTGAAATAGCCCTGCGACTGCCATTGTTCTATTTTCGTCGACATCTTGTCGGCAGAAGGGCCCTTCACCAACAGTTTGGCATTCTTCAAAGCCTTACCATCGAGCGTTTGTCCCTTAAACACCGCCTTCGCAAGAGAATCGGTCATAAAAGCCTCGGCCGTATTGTCGGAATAGATGACAATTTTATTGATGCCCTTTGATGCCACATATTTCTCAAACTCCGTCCAATTCACATCCTTTTCCAAAGACGGGCCGTTGTTGAACTGAAATATGCCAAACAACACGAGCATGATAATTGCATACATCCAGAAAATGTTAAAACCAAATCTTCGGGGTGACTTCTTTTTATTGTCTGAATTATTCATAGTTTCAGCGTTTTTGCATTAGTCCAAATCAGGGATTTCCACAATACGGGCGTCGTTCCAAAGCTGCTCCAGATTGTAGTATTCTCTGAATTCGGGTAAAAATACATGAACATATATTGTTCCATAATCGATTACTATCCATTGGGAATTGCGGTAGCCATCGTAATTGAACGGCTTGACTCCCAATTTTTCCTGAACATATTCTCTAACAGAGTCGGCAATCGAAGCGACCTGCATCGTCGATGTTCCCTGACAAATGACGAAATGTTCTGTTGAGACATGCTCCAGATTCGTCAAATCAACATGAGTGATTTTCTTTCCTTTTCTCTCCTGAATGCCTTCTATAATAGCGTCAATCAGTTGTTCGTTATCCATTTACTGTTTTAATATTGATTATAATTTCATTATTGGCTAAAATGTCATGCCAATCCGGCCCTCTGCATCCTGACAACCTGCGATTCGGCACTTCCACGCAATAAAAGGCGAGCTGAAAAACAAAAGCGTGCCTGATTTTGCGTATTCTGCACAAAGGTAGTAAAAATATCAGAATTGCAGGCCAGACTGAAAGTCTAACTATTGCAGAAAACAATGGAATCCAAGAAATTGTTCAGCAAACAGCACCGTAAGAAAAGGAAAGGGAGTTGAAATGCACGCAGCATCACAACTCCCTTGCAAACTTTTATGAAATTGTCCACTATCCGTATTGGATTGTTCCGTCGGGATTGCGGTACAAATCAAAACTCTTTTCGTATTGGTCCATAGCACGCAAACTCATGCCCATGCTTGAGAAACCGCCATCATGATAGAGGTTCTGCATAGTCACCTTGCGAGTCAAATCGCTGAACATCACGATGCAATAGTCGGCACATTCGTCGGCATCAGCATTGCCAAGCGGAGACATGCGGTTGGCAAAGTCCATCAACGACTCCATACCCTTCACACCGCTTCCGGCAGTAGTCATTGTCGGAGACTGAGAAATCGTATTGATACGTACGCCCTTTTCACGGCCATAAATATATCCGAAGCTACGAGCAATCGATTCAAGCAGAGCCTTGGCATCAGCCATATCATTGTAGCCGAACAACGTACGCTGTGCAGCGACATACGACAGCGCCAAGATACTTCCGTGATCATTGATGGCATCCAATTTTTTTGCCGTCTGAATCATTTTGTGGAATGAGATGGCAGAAATATCAAGTGTTTTGTTCAACAAGTCATAATCAAGATCATCATAGAGGCGTTTTTTGCGCACATTCGGCGACATGCCGATTGAGTGAAGCACGAAGTCAATTTTTCCACCGAGGATTTCCATCGACTTTGTGAACACCATTTTCAAATCTTCGCAATTTGTTGCATCGGCCGGAAGGATTTCAGCATTCAACTTCTCACCAAGCTGAGAAATTTCTCCCATACGGACAGCAACCGGAGTGTTGGACAACGTAATGGTCGCACCTTCTTCAACAGCTCTTTCTGCCACTTTCCAGGCAATACTGTTGGAATTCAGAGCGCCAAAAATCACTCCGCGTTTACCTTTAAGCAAGTTAAAACTCATAAATTTAATTCTTGTTTAATAAAAAAACGTGTTAAATGAATTCCAGCAGCAATCAGGCGAAATGCACGGATGTATCACTGCCGCAATTCTATCCGGCCACAAAGATAGTGTTTTTTTTATCATCATTAATACTTTTTCAAAATAAAATGGGTCACACCTCTAAAGGCATGACCCATCTCTAAGCATTTTCAAGCGATTCCTTATCTATCTGTAATCTTTCAGTTGCGACTGCAATTTCTGCTTGGCAAAGAAAATCCGGCTCTTCACCGTACCCAACGGCAAATCCATATGTTCGGCAATTTCCTGATATTTATATCCGGAAAAGTGCATCATGAACGGAATGCGGTAATCGTCAGGCAATTCGGCTACCACCCTCGACACCTCCGTCAATGCGTAGGAATTGTCGGGAGTCTCCGGACTCTCCACCTGAGGAAGATTCAACTGATACAAGTCGTCACTTTTATCTACGATAGTCTGTGTCCGCACGATTCTGCGATAATTGTTGATAAACAGATTACGCATAATCGTGAACACCCAACTCTTGAAATTCGAATCATCTACATATTTCTTTTCATTAGCCAACGCCTTACAGGTTGTATCTTGCAATAAATCGTGAGCGTCATCATAATCTGAAGTCAATTTGTAGGCAAACGAAAGAAGATTGTCCTGCAATCCAAGCAATCTCTTTTGGAAATCTGATAAGCCCATAGTCATAAATTTTAATTGATTCATAACAAACTTACAATTTAATTTCCTGCTTTCCAAGAAATAATGCCTTAATTATTGCAATTTCACGATTATTAATGAAAAAATATGTTTTGGACGATAATCATCAATAATTTCTCTAATTTTTAGCAGCTTCCAAAGCCGGAGACACACTGTTTTCCTCGTTTTCGGAAGTTGAGTGCGATTCGCCTGTTTCAATCTTGGAGAGGAAATACCCCTGCGACTTAATCAGGTTACGCGACTGCAGCACCATCGTCTTCGTTTCGGTCAAGATATTCAGGTAAAGGATACTTGCCTTGGTGCTTGACTGCTCTTCCTTCAGACGGCGAATCTGGTGCTTGATAGCTTCGGCTATGACACCGAACAAATTGTCGCGCATCAGCAGCACATCATTCAAATCGGAGAAATCCTTCTCACGCAACATGGAATTGATTTTGTTGAAGATATTGTCCACCCCGTCATTCACGAGCTTCAAGTCGTAGATCTGATCCTTCGTAAAGCCCTTATGATGGTTGTCGATATGTTCGAAAGCCGGACGAGTGCAATGCAGCAATGCCTTGGTTACTTCCGTCAAATAATCAACCACCTGAATGTAGTAATGACCGGTTTCGATATTCATGTCTTCAAGTTTCTTCAGCGTCTTGTATACATGATACTTGCGTTCATTTGCCTGGCGGTAAAGCTGTTCAGATTCCGTCTTCGTTTCCTTCAGCAAACGGCGGTTTTCCGTAAACAAGGCGACAAGCATGTGATTGTAAATGCTTGAAATCTGCTCCATCGTACTGCATACTTCCTGTGTGCAGGAATAAAGTACATCCGTATCTTGCTGAACTTCCTTGACATCATCAGCCGCATTCTTGTCTTCTTTGTCTTTCTTTTTGAAAATCAAGTTGTGGCAAAGGATATAACCGCAAAGAAGCACCATCAAAGCCAGGGCAATCCAACCGCCCCACACAAGGAACAACACCATTACGAAGGAAATTGTGACACCTGCCAATGCCGTGATAAACCAACCCATGATTACCACCATGACACCGGTTATACGGTAAACGGCACTGTCGCGTCCCCATGCGCGGTCGGCCAAAGAAGAACCCATTGAAACCATAAAGATTACATAGGTTGTTGACAACGGAAGTTTCAACGACGTACCCAAGCAAATCAAACTGGAAGCGGCAGTCAGGTTTACTACCGCACGGATAAAGTCGTATGCCACATTCGACCGGTCGACCGACGTATCAGGCACAAAACGTGAATTCAGTTTGTCCAGAACCTTTTTCGGCACGACCTTCTTGAACACATCATTCAAAGTGATGGCAAGACTTACCAATGCCCTTGAAATTTTTGTAGAACCGAAACGCTCTTCTTCGTCGTTCTGCGACGAAAGATTTAACTGTGTTTCGGCTACCTTCATGGCATCTTTCGACAAGAACAATGTAATAATCATAATGACGCCGCTCGCAATCAGGTAATACACGTTCACATGTGCCGGCTCTGTCAGTTTCGACATCAGCATGTTCATATCGCCGTTTTCCAAAGCAATGAAATAGCTGTCGATACCGGCCATCGGCACACCGATAAAGTTCACCAAGTCGTTACCGGCAAATGCCAGAGCCAATGCGAATGTGCCGGAAAGGATAGTAAACTTCATGATGTTCCAACCGATACGCTGCATCACCCATAGCAGGAAAGAAGCAACTACCCAGATGACGAACAGCGACACGACGATATTGTCATTAATCAAGTGATCCAGTTCCGGAGTAATCAGGCCGGAACTCTTCATGCCTTTGAAAATCGCAAAGTAGACAATGCCTACAATGGAAATACCACACCAGATGGCACCATAGCGCTTCAACGATTTAGCATAGCGGAATGAGAAAATCACACGGGAAATGTACATCAAAATGGCACCGACAGTAAAGGAAATAACCACTGACGACAAAATACCCGAAATGATAACCATTGCCTTACCCGCATTGATAAACTGTCCCAAATCAGCAAACGACAGGGAAGGATCATTATAAATCTTGTAAATAGCGACAGCAAGCGAAGAACCCAAAAGTTCAAAAACCAATGACACGGTAGTTGATGTCGGCAATCCAAGAGAATTGAATGTCTGCAACAGGATGACATCCGACAGCATAATGCCCACGAACAGAATCATGATATCGGAGAATGTAAACATTCCCGGGTGGAACACGCCGTTACGCGCAATTTCCATCATACCGTTGGACGTAATGACACCCAACAAAATACCAAATGAAGCAACCGTGAGAATTACCCATTTTTTTGCAACTTTTGAACCCAAAGCCGAGTTCAGGAAGTTGATGGCATCGTTCGAGACACCTACAATCAAATCCAGAACCGCCAATATGGCGAGGATGATGACAATAACTGTGAAAATAGGACTCATAATATTTGTTTTTATTATTTATGCAATGAAAAGATGAACTCCAGCCCTGCAAATTTTCTGTTTTGCGCTGAAATTTCTCCGTTGTGGAACAATACGGAATTTCGGACAATTGACAAGCCCAAGCCTGTTCCGCCCTGTTTCCGCGAACGTCCGCTGTCTATGCGGTAGAAACGCTCGAATATCTTTGACAGGTGTTCTTCGGCGACACCCGTTCCGTTATCATAAAAATCGAACCAGTAGAAATCGTCCGTTTCCTTTATCAACGAAATGAAAATATCGCGGCCTCCCGAATATTGGATGGCGTTGTTGACAAGATTCCTGAAAATGGCATCCACCAGCTGCTTGTTACCCTTTATGATCACATTGTCGGGGACATTGACATTGATACGCATTTTTTCCTCAACGCTGTAACTGTCCACTTCTTCACAAATCTTCTTGATGACATCGGCAACATTCACCTCTGCCACATCGAGAGTACTCTTGGCATCAGTGATACGGGTAATCAACGCAACATCCTGCAACAGATCGTTCAGACGCATGGTGTTGTTGTAGCCCGATTCCATCAACCGCCGTGTTGTCTCGGCATCAAGATTATTATTGAGAAGAGTTTCAAAGCAACCTCTGATAGCCTGAACCGGAGTTTTCAGTTCATGATTGATATTGCTCGTGAGCTGATGTTTGATACGGATTTTTTCCTTTTCTTCAAAGAGTGTCTCCTGCAGGCTCTTGTCGCGTTCAATGGCCGTCTGCTTCAAGTCCTTATACATATTGATAATAACCGAAGAAACTTCACCGAGCTCGTCATCGGAGAAACTCGACGTATCATAATCCAAAATGTTTCCGTTCTTGGCGGCATTGGCGAAATCGCGAAGATTCGTCACAGCCAGGCTGATTCGACGAATTGCAAAGAACAGAATAATGTTGATAATCAAAGTCACACACAAGACAACCCACACAAAGCCCAAATCGCCTCGCAAAACTTCCGTCAGTGTCATGCCATAAGGAACAGCCGTACGAACCACGATTTTATCACCGGCCGTGGCAGAATAGAAATACTCCTGATTGTCGGCTTCCGACTGACGGCGGATAGTAAACCCATGCCCGGTCTTCATCGCCTGGACAATCTCGTGACGCTTACTGTGATTGGACAGTTTTTCTTCCGGGCTGGTCGACGTGTCGTACAGCACCACGCCCTTGTGGTCAAGAATTGTAATACGAACGGAGTCGGCGGCAAGCGAATGTGTCAATGCCGAATCCAACTTCAGCCCGTTCTCCGCATAAGATTCCAGGAGCAATTGGTTATACACCTGGAGACGCGTGTCCAGTTTCTCAACCTGATATTCGCGTTCCCGTGAATATTGTATTGTGACAAACACAAAAAACAAAATCCACAAAAACACGTTCACGATTAAGAACATCCGCGTCTGATAGCTAAATGTCTTCTTTAAAGCCATAACCGTATCCTTGTTTAGTTGTTATTTTCGATTCGTATTCTCCTAATTTTTTTCTCAAACGATTGATATTGACGTCAATCGTGCGGTCGACAACATAAATGTTCTTATCCCAAATGCGGTCCAGTATTTCTTCACGGGAAAAAACTTTTCCGCGGTTAGTCAGGAACAAATATAGCAAATCATATTCTTTTTTCGTCAAGGCCACTTCTTTACCGTTGATTGTGCACGTACGGGAATCGTGACGCAAAACAAGTCCCTTGTACTGCACAATGGAAGCAGGAACCACATGGCAGCGCTTCAGCAAACTCTGTACACGCAGTACGAACTCGCGCATTGAGAACGGCTTTTTGATATAGTCGTCGGCGCCACGAGTGAATCCGTCGACAAGCGAAGCCTCCTCCTCTATGGCCGTACAGACGATAATCGGTTTGTCGGCAATTTCCGGGGTGTTGCGTACACGGGTCACCAGTTCCAGTCCGCTCATATCCCCCATCATAATGTCAAATACAAGTAACGAATACTGCTCAAGCGGCATTTTCAGCGCACTTTCTGCGGAATGAGCCATATCCACGGAGTATCCGGCAAGTTCCAGATTAATCTTCATCAACTCGCAAATTGACAGTTCGTCGTCAACAACAAGTATTTTTATTGCGGATGTATCCATATCACTTAAAAGTTAAACATTACCTCAGCTACAAATTTAGAATGATCGGACGGACCAATTTCAACATTGTCGTCATAAAAATAGTATTCGTAGTTCAACCGCAGTTCGGCTCTCACTTTCTGGTGGTAAGCCAATGTGGTTCCTACCGTCACACGTTTGCGAGCACTGTCGTCAACCGTCAGATTGCCGGACTCGTCAGCAAATCCGTCGCTGTTGTCGGTCATTCCGTCATAACGTCCCAGAAACATCATCTTATTAAAATATTTCGATTTTATCGGCAAGCTGTACATACCCATTATATTATAGGCATGCACCGAAGCCGTCGATGTTTTCAGAAAATCCTTGTAGACATATTCACATTCAAAGAAAAAACGGTCAAATGTATAGGAAACACAGCCCTCATACATATTGATTCGATAAAGATCGGGTTTGTTAGTCATGGCTGGG
>URMA01000029.1 GCA_900548875.1 uncultured Porphyromonadaceae bacterium
GGGCAGCTTTGGGGCTTTTTGTTTCCCGCAAGGATTTGTCGGAATATGCCGATGTGTTGTCGGAAAAATTGAAGACGCTTGACTATGCTCCTGCACGTCTTTATCTTGCCGGTGCACTTTATGATTGCACTGGAAATGAAGAGGCACGTCAGATACTTGCTGACGGAATGCTTTCCGAAAATGTGGATGCCAACAAGATTGCTATTCAAATTTTATTGAATGTTGATATTGCCAAGGCAAAGGATTTGCGTCCGATTGTTGACCGTCATGTGGAACTGTACGGTAAGGCGAAATCGCACGGCGGTGTGGAATTTTTTCTGAATGTATTGTTGTTACGATTGAACACTGTAGCTTAGTATAATCAAAAAGATAGTGTGATGAACAGTAAATTATCTTATTTTAGTTGTTTGTCGGCGCTGGTGGCCGGCTCGTTCTGCGTGTATGCGGAAGATGCGCCGAAGAATCTTCCGCGTCCGAATATTCTGTGGCTGACATACGAGGATACTTCTCCCCAGTTTATAGGCTGTTATGGCAATTCTTTGGCCAAAACTCCGACCATGGACCGCTTGGCAGCGGAAGGTGTGCGGTTTACATCGGCCTTTTCTACGGGAACGGTGTCGTCGCCGAGTCGTTTCTGTCTGATAACAGGCGTGACTCCTACAACAATGGGAACCGGAAACCACCGCAGCCAGTATCCTATACCGGAGTTTGTCCACGGATTCCCAAAATATCTCCGTGAAGCGGGCTACTATACGTCGAACAACTATAAAACGGACTATAACAATGCGCGTGAGAAAGAGATGATAGCGGAGTCGTGGGACGAAAGTTCGGGCAAGGCGGGCTGGTGGAAACGTAAACCGGGACAGCCTTTCTTTGCCGTGTTCAACAGTCCTCACAGCCATCAGTCCCGTACGATGACAAATCCGTGGAGCAGCTATGAAAAACAGGTACTCCAACATTTGGATTCGGCACGCATGACAGCCGTCGACGCTCCGTTTGAAATGCCTGAATTTTATCGTAACAGTCCGGAGATGCGTCGTCAGATGTCGCGTGTCTATAATTCCATCTCACTGACTGACCAACAGTTTGAAGGAATTCTGGAGCGATTGGAAAAAGAGGGTTTGAAGGACAGCACGATAGTGTTCTGCTTCTCAGACCACGGCGAGGGTATTCCTCGAGGAAAGGGCAGTTCCTTGGGTTTGGGTTACCGTGTCCCGTTTATCGTATGGGTGCCGGAGATGTACAAGCACCTGTCACCGTGGGGAAGTGGCGTAGTAACCGACCGTCTTGTTAGTTTCGAGGATTTCGGTGCCACGGTGTTGGCATTGGCCGGTGTTGAGATACCCGACTATATTGAAGGAGAGCCGTTTATGGGTGAGAAGCCGGCAAAGGAAAAAGAATATGTCTATGGAGCCTGTGACGGGTTGGATTCAAACAACGAACTGTCACGTTCGGTAACAGACGGACGCTATATGTATACCCGTGTGTTTACATGTCACCAGCCATGGATTCGTTGGATGGATTATTATGACAAAGGCGATATTCAGAAGATAATGCGCAAGGACTATGCTGCAGGGCTGATGAATGAAGCCCAGGCGGCAATTATGCAACCGCGTGTTGTGGAATATCTTTATGACCTTCAGAATGACAAGTGGGAGATGGAGAATCTGGCGGAGAAGCCGGAATACGGTAAGAGTTTAAAGAAATTCCGCAGGAAGATGGAAGAGCATGTCCTGTCGACGCGCGATGCCCATTTCATACCGGAGTACAGCTATGCCGAATATTCGGACAAGTACATTCCGTACACTCTTCGTGAAAATGATGAAATATATCCGGTGAAAAGAGTGCTGAAGGCCGCCATGCTTAGCGGAATGGGTAAGGATGTCATAGGAAAACAGGTGTCGTTGCTTGACGATGAAAACGACATTGTCAACTATTGGGCAGCTTTGGGGCTTTTTGTTTCCCGCAAGGATTTGTCGGAATATGCCGATGTTTTGTTGGAAAAGTTGGAGATGCTTGACTATGCTCCTGCACGTCTTTATCTTGCCGGTGCTCTGTATGATTGTACAGGGAATGAAGCCGCCCGCAATATTCTGTCGGAGGGAATGCTCACTTCCAATATATATGAAAATATGGAGACGATGCAGATCCTTTTGAACATCGATATTAAGAAGGCTCAGGCATTATTGCCGTCTGTTCATAAGCATATAGAATTATATGGAAAAGCGAAAACGCATGGCGATGTGGAATATTTTATGAATGTCGTTCTTTTGCGTTTGGAAGGAAAAGATTTTACATTCGGCTCTTTCTGGTAACAAATGGAGATATTAAGTGTGAATTTTTTGAAAAACCTATCGAAGAAGCTAACTGGCTGATTCGTTAGATTTTTTGTCGCTTTCTATGGTATGGATTAGATGGATAAAGGCCTTTTTCCATATTATTTTACATCAAAAAGCATATATTTTACATTTTGCAGAGTGTTCCCGTGTAGTAATTTTGTAACAGATAAAAACCGAATATAAAACTAATTTAAAATTTATATCATGAATAAGTATTTTACAGGAGCGTTGGCATTGTGTTCTGCATTTGCAGCAGGTGCCGCTGATGTTGTTTTGCCGGATGGCATGGTTGCTTTGACTCCTTCGGGTGTAGAGTTGACTTCTGAAAATTCTGACAATAAAACTCAGAACAAGAAACCAATCGTTAAGACAGATAACAATCTGTTGTTCTTTACTGCAAAAACTGCGGAATCAGGTGATGAACTATGGGTGTCCGGCTTGACTCCGGAGACAACCCGTATGGTGAAAGATATCAAGCCGGGTGCTGAAGGATCTAATCCTTCTTATTTGACGGCTATAGGTAATAAGGTTTTCTTTGTCGCAGAAACGGCTGAAGCCGGTGCTGAAATTTGGGTGACTGACGGTACCGAAGCCGGAACTAAAATGGTGAAAGACATCTATCCCGGAGAAGTGGGCAGTGCTCCTTTCGGCTTATCAAAGTTCCAGGACAAGGTGATGTTCTTTGCTATGGATGAAGAAAGTGAGTTTATTCCGACTGTTGGAATTGAACCTGAAAAATGGTTGTGGATGTCTGATGGTACGGAAGAAGGAACTGTACGCCTAGGTAATACTCCGACACGCCAGGACAACTACGATGGTGATGCAGGTGTGATTGTAGAAGCCAATGGCAAGGCTTTCTTTGTTAGCTATAACCTTGAAATGAACGAAACTCTATATGTGTCAGATGGTACGGTAGAAGGAACAAAGCCGGTGAAGAATATCAATCCGCGTCCTGAAACTGGTAATTTTGCAACTGCTTCAGCTGCTATTGACTGGATTACGCCGATCAACAATAAGTGGATAGTCTTCCGTGCAGAAACAGTTTCGGAAGTAACTGGTACTACTGACATGGGTAGCGAAATATGGGTATCAGACGGTACCGAAGAAGGTACAAAATGGATTGGCTTTGATTTTGCAAAGGGAGAAACTGATGGAAAGCCTACTGGAACACAGTTTGCGTGTGGTGAGAATTATGGTGATATCCTCTATTTCCGTGCTGACGATGGCGTTCATGGTGTAGAACCTTGTATTTTTGATTTGTCACAACCAATTCAGGAAGGTGTTAATCCGAGAAATTTGGTGGATATCAATCATTGGAAAGGCTCTGCAAACTTACATTCTTGGGCGAATGGTTACCAATTGTTTGATGGATTCTTGTTTATGCAGGCAAATGGTGGATATTTCTTGGATGGAGATGATACAGAGTATGGCTCTGGCTATAGTTTATGGAGACTAGACGCTGAGACATACAGTACGTTGGAATACCAAAAACATTGGTGTGATTTTGAAATTTATAAAGGAAACAAACGTGACAATGCTTGCTGGTTTGAGAACGTAGGGTCAAAAATGTTCTTTGTCGCACAGGATCAAGATAGCAATATGGAACTTTGGTGTATGGACAATGCGGATGCTACTCCGGTGAAGATTGTTGACCTTCCGGAAAATGGTGACTTGCATTCCTTGATGAATGTAAATGATAATCTGTATTTTGCATCAATGGGAACAAAGACATTGTATCGTTACATTGTAGAAGGCGGTGACCCAGGTAGCGTAGAAACTGTCGGAACAACTGTAGTGAAAGTGTATCCGACTGTAGCAAGCGACATTGTCAATATTGAGGCTGGTGGTGCTGTTGCGAATGTAGCTCTTTACAATATGCAAGGTGCTCAGGTGCTGAATGCAGGTGCGACAAATCAAATTTCAGTTGCAAATTGCCAATCAGGACTTTATATAATGGTCGTGACTTTGGATAATGGCACAAATGTTTGCAAAAAGGTAGTTGTAGAATAATAGGAATTTTAAATATAATGCCCGTATTATGTCCCATAGGGGATTGGTGCGGGCATTTATTATATCCCGATAGAAATTATGTTAAGAATTAAATTATTGTTATTCAGTATCTTTGTAATGCTGTCGGTTGCGGTTTCCGCACATACGATTAAAGGTACTGTTTTAGATGGCGACACGAAGGAGCCATTGATAGGGGCAACCATTCTGGTTGACGGTGGAAAACATACGTCAATAACAGATATTGACGGAAACTTTTCGATTACAACAAATCTGGAAAAAGCAACTGTTGTTGTGAGTTATGTGGGATATTCTTCAAAGACTGTGAAGTGGACAAAAGACAACGCTGCTTTGACCATTGAAATGGGTAGTACCGTGCAGGATTTGGAAGAAGTTGTAGTTATTGGTTATGGTGTGCAGAAGAAAAGTGATTTGACTGGTGCTGTTTCTTCCATTAATGCGGAAGATGTAGCTGCCATGCCGGTAACTAATGTTGTTCAGGCATTGCAAGGTCGAGCTCCTGGTGTTGAAGTTGTTCAAAACTCAGGTGCTCCGGGATCCTCAACTTCAATCCGTATTCGTGGTATGGGTACAATCAACAATTCTGACCCGTTGTATGTGGTTGACGGTATGCCAATGGATAACATTGACTTCATTTCTCCGGACGATATTGCTTCTATTGAGATTTTGAAAGATGCTTCTTCAGCTGCCATTTATGGTTCGCGTGCGGCGAATGGTGTCGTTCTTGTAACAACGAAGGATGGTAGCGGTAGCGGCAAACGCTTCAATATCAATTTCAGTTCTTATGTCGGTTTTCAAGAAGCTGCGAAAAAACCAAGTATCTTGTCGAAAGAAGATTTTGTTTTTTTTGATGATTATGTGAATAATTATTATTCAAAAACACAGAAAAACGAGGCTGGTGGGCTTGTCCTGAATCCGGAATATGCAAGTCTTGTAGAAAATGGCGTAAATTGGTGGGATGAGATTTACAATCCGGCTGCACCAATGTTTAAAACAGCTCTTTCTATTTATGGTGGTACAGATAAATTGAATTACTATTTGAGCGGTAACTGGACGAATACTGACGGTATTGTTAAGGAATCGGGTTATGACCGAAAGTCATTTAATTCAAAATTGAATGTAAAACTTCTTGACAACTTGTCGTTGGGTGCAAATTTGTCTTATACGCATGTCGATACGAAAGTGGTTCCGGAAGGAAGTTGGAGTACGATAAAGTCTGCTATCAATTTTAATCCTCTTACCCCGATTTTTGATACATCCGGCGGTTATACTAGAGGTACACCTGTGGAACAGCTTCGTCGTGCTTCTTATGACAAGTATAATGATAATATGATTGGTCAGTTGAATTTGAACTGGCAAATCATCAAAGGGCTTAATTTTACATCCCGTGCTTCTTATGCTTACTATTCTACTGATATAAATAAATTTAACCGTTATAATGCAAATCCGGAAGCGGTAGGGAATATAAAATATGATGTTTCACGCAATCCTGTCACTACAAAGAGTTTCAGCTGGGATAACGTTTTGACCTATATGCAGAGTTTCGGCAATCATAATTTGAATGTGATGGTAGGTCAGACGATGGAAACACAGTCATATGAAAATAATCTTGTTTCCGGTACCGGTTATGGCGGATATGATGATTGGTATGATGCTATCAACTTTGCAAACTTCAGTAAAGTTAGTTCCGGTTATTCAACAGGGTGGACTGCCTTGGGTGTTCTCGGTCGTTTGAGCTACGACTATGCAGGAAAATATTTGTTCCAAGCTAATTTCCGCGCAGATGCTTCTTCGCGTTTTGCCGCAAACAATCGTTGGGGTGTTTTTCCGAGTGCTTCTCTGGGTTGGAAACTGAATGAGGAAGCCTTTTTGAAGGATGCTGAATGGATTAGCCTTTTGAAACTTCGTGCTGGTTGGGGACAATTGGGTAATAACCGTATTAGTAATTATGAATATATGAATCTCGTAGGTCTGAATGGTAATTACAACTATATTTACGGTGTAGGCTCTCCTTCAATTAAACCAGGAATGTCTATTATTCAATATGGAAATCCTGATATTTTATGGGAACGCACTGAATCATGGAGTGCCGGTATTGACTTTAATGTGTGGAAAAACAAAATCACTTCTTCTGTCGAATATTTTGTGAAAGACACTCACGATATGCTGATTGAAGTTCCGATTGTTTACAGCGCCGGTTATCCGAACACTCCGATGCAGAATGCAGGAAGTGTTCGGAATCAGGGTTTCGAACTCCAACTTTCATATCGTGACAGTTATGGAGACTTCCGTTATGAAATCGGTGGAAATATTTCGCATGTGAAAAATAAAGTGACTTCATTGGGTGAATATGGTGAGCCGATTCTTGGTGGTAATTTGACGAATCCGAATCCACTTGGTTATGTAAACCGTACTGTGCTCAATGCTCCGATTGCTTGTTTCTACGGCTGGAAGACAGACGGTGTGCTTCAGCCTGAAGACTTTGACGAAAATGGAAATGTGCTTGTTCCGGTTGTGGCTTCAACTCGCAAATACAATCCGGGTGACATGAAGTTTGTTGATATCAATGGTGATAATGTAATTGATGACAACGACCGTACATTCATCGGTTCTCCGCATCCGGATTTCTATTATGGCTTGAATATTGATTTGGGCTATAAAGGTTTTGACTTGTCAATGATGTTCCAGGGTGTGGCCGGAAATGATTTGTATAATGTGATGAAGTATTTTCAATATTCATCAGTAAATAATAATGGTCAATTTACCGGAACAAATATAACTAATGTAGCGGCTGATTATTTTGATAAAGTTTATCGTCCGGTGGGCGATCCGTCAAATCCTACATATCGCGACAACTGGGGTCCGAATACAGGTGGTACAGTTCCGGCTCCGAGTTCAGACCAGGCAAGAAACGAGGTGAACTTCCGCAATTCGGATTTCTATATCGAAGACGGCTCTTATTTCCGTTTGAAGAACATTCAGTTGAGCTATACATTCTCAAAGGATTTCTGCAAACGTGCGTCTATTCAAGGGTTGAAATTATATGTTTCTGCCACAAACTTGTTCACTATCACAAAATATACAGGTCTTGATCCTGAAGTCGGCAAGCGTGTCGGAACAGAATCGAACAACTTGTTTATTGGTATAGATGAAGGTAACTATCCTCAATCCCGTTCTTATATGTTTGGTGTAGTGTTTGACTTTTAAAAAGTTTGAGAAATGAAATCTAAATTAATATTGTTGAGTTTGTGCGGAGCTATGTTTTTAGGCTCTTGTTCCGACTACTTTGACCCGAATTTGAAAGGTAATGTGCCTGAAAACGTTTATTATGAAAATCTGAATAACCTCAGATATGCGTTGAACACAGCCTACAGTTTGATGGAGACTGAGAAGTATCAACGTAGTGAACTTCTTTTCGGTGAGGCCATCAGCGACAACTGCTGGAATGTGCAGGATGTGACTGCCGGTGAAATATATGATATTCTTAACTTCCAGTTTAATACCGAGAACAGCTATATTCTGGAACGTTATCAGGTGAATTACGAGGGGATAAATAAAGTAAACCAGATTATCCGTTCTATTCCGAATGTCAAATACCGTAATGACGGTACCAGCCCGAAAGAAATTCGTGAGGTTTATGGTCAGGCAAAGGTGCTGCGTGCGCTTTTCTACTTTAACCTTGTCAAGACATTTGGCGGTGTTTCTATCCAACCTGAGAACCCGGAACTGAGTTCACTGGTGGTGAAGCGTTCTTCGCTGGAAGATACATATGCTTACATCGAGAAAGACTTGCGTGAAGCTATCCTGTTGCTCCGTAAGCAACGCTATATATTGACAGAAGCCGGACAAATCAGTGCTGGCGGTGCATTGGGATTGTTGATGAAGGTCCTTATGTATCAGGCTTCTCCCGGTGTGGAACTTCCCAATGTAGACAAACAGGCTAAATGGAATGAAGTTGTTGAAATCGGTAAATATTTTATCGAAGGACAGGATATTTCAGTGAGCGATTTGTTGAAATTCGACACAAACTATACCGAAACATGGGAAGAAGTTGCTGAGCGTTTGTTCCTTGAAAATGGTATGATGCCGGAAACGGTATTGAATGCACAGGATGTGGTAAGTGCTCATTCATTATCTAAATTTGATGAAATTTTCCGTATTAGCGGTGAATTTTCCCCTGAATCATTGATTGAAATCAATCATTATGATTACTCTGGTGTCGGTATCAGTGAGGAGCATGGTTGGCTCTTGAATGGTTATATTACTTATGACCCAGAATCTTCAATTCTCAATATAAGTCCAACTAGCGAATTGAAATCTCAGTTTGCAAATGACCCGCGTGAATTGTTTACGATTTCTGATCGTTCAATCAATGATTATTACAAACAGGATTCTTCCAATCCAGAAATTGGTTGGTTTAATTCCGGAAACTCATTGAAATTCTGTAAATTCTATGTTTTCCCATCTGAAGGAACAGCTAAAATGCGCAATTATGTGGTAATGCGCTATGCCGAGGTTATTTTGATTTATGCAGAAGCATTGAATGAAGTTGGCTTGTCGCGTGAAGCTGTCGATATGGCAAACCGAGTGCGTAATCGTGCGGCCGACCTTTTGTCGGCAAGTAATCCGAACAGTAAGTATCAGACAATTTCAGCTTCCAATTTCAAGCCGTTGAACTACGCTCCGTATGACATTACACGTGATGCCATATTGAAGGAGAAACGTATCGAAATGGCAGGTGAAGGTGACCGTTGGTTTGAAATCTGCCGTTTGGGCATTGTTGCTGAACGTATGAAATATTTGGCTGACAATCCTGCTGTAGAACCGACGGGACAGACACGTGTACGCGGTAAATACTTCAAGAAGGGAGTTAACGAAATTTTCCCGATTCCGCAAAAAGAAGTGTTTATTTCAAATGGTGTGATTGAACAGAACTTTGGATATTAAAGATTTTACTAAAATGAAACTAAAGCATATATTATCTATAGCATGTGTCTCGGCGCTGTTGTTCTCATGTGAGGAAAATGCATATCTGGAAGATGTGTATGTGCGGCCAGAAGCGGAATTTACAACAGAAAAGGAGACATACGAAGTATTTGAGTCGGTAGTGTTTACAAATGCCGGTTCCGGTCAGAATTATGTTGTGTATACGGGGGATCCTGGACACGTATATGGAGAACCAGGCAGCACTGGATTTGCTACAGCTTCTAACGGTACGTTTTCGTATGCCTATAATGAACCTGGAGAATATACTGTGGTTTGGATTGCTTCTTCTGTCAGCGTGGCAGGAGATATAGAAAAGGATGAAGCGACTTCTACAATAAAAGTGGTTTCAACTGACGGTGGACTTGACAATCTGACTATTTCGAAATTATATAAGATGACAGAGTATGGTTCAACTGTCTATTATGAGCCTGATGCTGAATTCGTTTCTGCAACTGAGATGAAATGCCCGATTCTGTTTGCCGCTTGGCGTGACGCTTCTTTTAATTCTATCAAAGCAAAGCAACTGTTGTCGTTCCAATTGTCTTCTACTTTGGCTTCATTTTATTGGATGAATCCCAATACAAATGAATATACAGAATTGAAATCGGACTATGCCGGTTCGCGTATTGTTGAATTTGTACAAGATGGCAAATTGGCTGTACAAAAGTTTAAAGTAGTGACAGCTTCCGGTTATGAGACTGAATACGAGCTTGCTCCGGTTATGATTCCTCAGTTCACGAAGTTCTCAGTCAATGGTGTGGATGCTAAAATCACAAGAGATATTGCATATTATGACCGATATAATGTAGAACTGACATTGCCTGGGGGCACGGACTTAAAGAATGTAGTGCCGGTATTTGAGGTGATGAACAATGACCCTAATCTTGTCAACGGAACAAATGTGCTTGTTACGGTTGGCGGGCAGATTCAGCAGAGTGGTGTTACTGCAGTAGATCTTTCTTCAGGTGAAGTTGTCTATACCGTAAAGTCGCAGTTGATGGGTTCAACCAATGAGGCTTACAGTGAAACTGCTGAAATGGTTGTAAAAATTAAGTAAAAAAGTAATAAATTAAAATCTGATACAGTATGAATAAATATTTATATAGCCTTGTCTGCTTCGTGGCATTCCTCTTTGCGGGAATGCCGCTGAAAGCGGTCAATTATGGTGATTACAACCTTTTTGCACATTTTAATTTTGAGAATGATGCAACGGATGTGATGGGAAATGTCCAAACTACCGCCTCGAATTTGAGCTATGAATATGATGCGGATTTGGGCATGAATGTAATGAAGTTCAATGCTTCCAATAAAGGGAATCTAAAATTGGATACATATCCCTTGGCCGAACAAATGACTGTTTCTCTGTGGTTCAATCGTCAGGATGTGGATGCAAGTACAAACTGGAGAATGATTTTGGCTTGGTATGCATTGGATGGTTCCTGTATATATTTGACACCTCATACATCATGGGGAACAGAAGCGTTTTTGGTGTCTGACAATAAGCAGTATTCCGATTACAAGTCGGTCAGATTGGCTGACATTGCATTAAATAAGTGGGTGCATATTGCTATTGTTTTCGATGGTGTCAATGTGTTGGCTTACCAAGACGGCAAATTGATGGGAACTGCTAAGTTTGTGGGTGATGTTACAACATTGAACACTGTTAAGCATTATTTCGGCAATTTCCCGGAGAATAATTACACGATGACCGGTAAAATCGGTGACATACGTATTTATCATAGTGCTTTGGTGGAAAATCAAATCATTGCATTGGCTAATAAACAGGATGTTCCGGAACCAGGAGTGGTGGAAGATACTGACGCTCCTTATGCTCAAATATCTTTTGACGGTGAGATCGCTGATGTCAAAGGACATCTGACATTGGATACAAATGTGGAATGTGGTAAGTCTGTCGATATGCGTAATGTGGGTGTTTTTCAGTCTGACAGCTATATTGCTACATCAAATGACCCGATCGCAAAAGATAAATATTCGGTAGCACTGCTTTATCGTTCAGAAGATTTCTCTGAAAATATGGGCGATAAAACCATTTTAAACTTTACAGCCGAAAATGGTGATTATGTAAAATTGCTGACACGATATGTCGACGGTCAATTGATGCTCGAGGCGGAACGTTCAGAAAATGGAACAGTAAAGAAGTCGGGGGTTACGCCTCATGCATTGAATCCGGCAAGTTGGAACAGTATTGTGTTCTGCCAGACATATAACGCAGCAGGTACAGGTGCTTGCCGTATCTATGTAAATGGTATCCTTTCGAGAACCGGAATGTCGTTTAAAACCAACAATTTGGATATCAACAGATGGGAAATTGGTGATGAAAACGGCAACGCTTTGAATGGAAATTATGCCGATGTTAGTTTTTATCATCGAGAACTTACGCCGGAGGATGTGGCGGCTTATCACGGAGGCAATACGAATGCAATCGCACTGTCGCTTTATCCCGATGAAGAATATCAGACAATTCGCAACTTCGGTGGGTCCGACGGTTGGACCGGTCAGTTTGTAGGTTTGTATTTGTCGGAACAGCAGCGTGAGGAAATTGCAGAACTTTTGTTCAGTAAGGAATATGATGAAAATGGCAATCCGAAAGGTATTGGTTTGTCAAGCTGGCGTTTCAATATTGGAGCAGGTACAAGCGAGCAAGGTGATGACAGTAGAATCTCGGATGAAACCCGCCGTTCAGAGTGTTTCTTGAATCCGGATAAGACTACTTATAATTGGGACAAACAGGCCGGACAGCAGGCTTTGCTTGAACTGGCAGTGAAGAAATATGAAGTGCCTGATATCATTGGCTGGCAAAACAGTCCTCCAGTAATGTTTACGAAGCGCGGTTTGGGCTTCCGCGAATATGGTGATCCGAAAGCCACTATTCTTAAGGCTGAGCATTATACAGACTTTGGCAACTTCCTGGCGGATGTGATTGAGCATTTCGCAGAAAAGGGTATCCACTTTGATTATATTTCACCGCTCAATGAACCTCAGTTCGACTGGACTTGTGACGCTACGACACGTTTGGCAAAACAGGAAGGATCTCCCTGGTCGAATCAGGAAATCCACGATGTGGTAACGGCAATCAATGATGTGTTTGTAGAGCGTGGTATTGATTCCAAATTGTTTATTACAGAATCAGGCAACATTCAATATCATTTGAGTTCTTCCAGCGGTTTTGCTACTCAGCAAATCGACACATTCTGGGGTAATGGAGAATTGAATGTAAAGGATCTTCCGGCACTGGCAAATATCGTGTCATCGCATAGTTATTGGACAGATGGTAGTGCAGCGGCTATCGTTGACAACCGTGTTGCTCTTCGTGACCAATTGGCAGCAAAGAATCTCGGTCTTGAATATTGGCAGACAGAATACAGCCTTTTGGGAACTGGCTATCAGTTTGGGCACCCGAGCGGACAGCTTTCGCCGATTGCCTGTGCCATTTCTTTGGCTCGTATTATCCATGCAGACCTTGCAATTGCCAATGCTACCGGCTGGCAATGGTGGACGACTTTTGAAATGGAAAGAAACCTCAGTTCAGAGGACCGTTTCAGTTTGATTCGTGTTGCTTTGAATGCCGATAAATCAGGCGGTGTCTATAGCACGACGAAGATGATGTATGGTATGGGTAATTTCTCATTCTTCATTCGTCCGGGCATGAAACGTATCGAACTGGAAAGAAGTGATGCAATGGATGACTATTCATCCATTACCAATCAGATGTTCTCGGCCTATAAAGATGAGGCAACCGGACGTATTGTAATTGTTGCGATTAATGCATCTTCGAATGATAGCGGTATCTCATTGCCGGAATTACCGGTTGGCGAAGGTAAGGTTGTGAAGACCTATGTGCCTTATATCACATCTGGCAAGGATGGTGACGACTTGAAGCGCTATGATGAGGTTTATGCCGGACAGCATTACGTAATGCCGGGCTCTTCCATCATTACATTCGTTGGGGAGCCTGAAGAAGGTTCTTCTGTAGAAATGGTAATTGATAATGACAATGTCCTCGTTTATCCGAATCCGGCTGTCGATTATGTGAAGGTGCAGTCACCGGCAATGATCCGTCATTGTTCGATTTTTGACCTTTCAGGTAAGTTGATGCAATCGTTAGATGTAAATAATCTCGAATTTGATGTAAATATATCGGGGCTGGATAAAGGCATCTATTTGATGCGCCTGGATGGTGAGTATGGAGCAGTTGTTAAACGTATAATCGTTTCTAAATAGGCTTTTGTATAATAGTGATTTAATACATCATTTTGCAAATATCATACATTTTCCACGTATGAATTATGTATGATATTTGCATCGTAAAAAAAACAAATTGATGTATAAAATATAATATAAAATCATAATGGAACCAATTACAGAATATTTGATTAAAAGCACAGTCAACACTTCTGAGGTGAAAGCATGGGAAGAAGTGGTGATGTTGCCAACTTATGAAGCAGGAAAGGAAGAAAAAAATCCAATTTTCCTCGAAAAACGAGTATATCAGGGTAGTTCAGGAGTCGTTTATCCTTATCCTGTTATAGAAAAAATCTCTGATGAAAAGAAGGATAAACCATATAGAGCGTTCTTTATTGAGAATGAATACATCAAGGTGATGATCCTTCCTGAGTTGGGTGGACGTATCCACATGGCTTATGATAAAGTTAAACAACGTCATTTCGTATATTATAACCAAGTAGTTAAGCCGGCATTGGTGGGATTGGTGGGTCCTTGGATTTCAGGTGGTATTGAATTTAACTGGCCTCAGCACCACCGTCCGACAACATTTATGCCGACTGACTGCTATATTGAAGAATTTGAAGACGGTAGCAAGACTATTTGGTGTAGTGAGGTAGAACGTATGTTCCGTACAAAAGGTATGGCAGGTTTTACTCTTTATCCTGGCAAGGCGTATGTGGAAATTAAGGCTAAAGTGTTTAACCGTACTCCGTTCCCGCAGACATTCTTGTGGTGGGCCAATCCGGCAGTTGTTGTTAATGACACATATTTCTCGGTATTTCCACCAGATGTGAACGCTGTGTTTGACCACGGAAAACGTGCCGTGTCAAGTTTCCCAATTGCCACAGGTGAATACTATAAGGTTGATTATTCAGAGGGCGTTGACATTTCGCGCTACAAAAACATTCCGGTACCGACTTCCTATATGGCAATCAATTCGAAGTATGACTTTGTCGGAGGTTATGAAGACGGATGCGAAGCCGGTCTGTTGCACGTTGCCGACCATCATGTCAATGCCGGTAAAAAACAATGGACTTGGGGTTGTGGCGACTTCGGTAAAGCCTGGGACCGCAACCTTACGGACGAAGACGGTCCATACATTGAATTGATGACAGGTATGTATTGCGACAACCAACCGGACTTTACTTGGTTGCAGCCGTACGAAGAAAAGACTTGGGTACAGTATTTCATGCCATATCAGAAAGTAGGTATGGTGAAGAATGCCACTCGTGATGCCCTTATCAATGTTGAACCGGCCGGTGACGGTAAGGTTAAGGTGGTTGTCTATACAACAGCACGTCACAACAAGGTAAGAGTGACGCTCTACGATGATAAGAAGGTATATCTCGATACGGAAACAGCCGTTTCTCCGGCTGAATCTTTCGTTACAGTGATTGACTGTGAAAATCCGATTGACGAAACGCTTTGCATGTGTGTTTTTGATGAAAACGGAAAAGAATTGGTTCGTTTCCAACCGGAAAAACCTGAAATCCGTCCGATTCCGGAACCTGCCAAGGCTGCGAAAGATCCGAAAGATATTGCAAGCATGGAGCAGTTGTTCCTGACTGGACACCATATCGAACAATATCGTCACGCTACATATTTGGCTATGGACTACTATATGGAAGCTCTTAGCCGCGAACCGGGTGATATCCGTTGTAACAACGCTGTCGGTTTGCTGTTGATGCGTCGCGGCCAGTTTGCAATGGCTCAGCCTTATTTTGAAAAGGCGATTGAAACGCAGACAGAAAGAAACCCGAACCCGTATGACGGTGAACCGTACTTCAATCTCGGTTGGTGCAAGCAGATGCAAGGTGACTTTGACGGTGCATATGATGCATTCTTCAAATCAACTTGGAATGCAGCATGGCAAGATCCTGCATATTTTGCATTGGCTCAAATCGATGTGCGTCGCGGTAATCTTGACAAGGCTTTGGAATTGGTTGACCGCTCGCTCATTCGTAACTGGCATAACCATAAAGCACGTCAGCTTAAGGCAACTATCCTCCGTATGACGGGCAAATATGACAAGGCTTTGGCTCTGATTGCCGACTCTTTGGAAATCGACAAGTTTAACATGGGCTGCCGTTTCGAAAATATGCTCGTGCTCGAAGCCAAGGGCTGCATGGAAGAAGCTGCTGCTGTCAAGGCTGAGATGAAAGAACTTATGCGTGATGCCGTGAACAGTTATTTGGAATTTGCTCTTGACTATGCAAATGCCGGCCTTTATGAACTTGCAGAAAAATTTATGCTTATTCTGTTTGAAGACGGTGAGGTAAGCTATCCGATGGCAACTTACGCATTAGGATATTTCGCATCAAAGAATGGTAATGCAGAAAAAGCATTGGCTTATTATAAGCAGGCTGCTGATAAATGTCCGGATTATTGCTTCCCGAACAAGATCGAGGAAGTTCTCATCCTTCAGGATGCAATGCGTGTGAACCCGACTGATTCTAAGGCTCCTTATTATTTGGGTAACTTCTGGTATGGTGCTCGTCAGTATAAAGATGCTGTTGAATGCTGGGAAAAATCAGTCGAACTCAACGACAAGTTCCCGACAGCATGGCGTAACCTTGCATTGGCTTACTACAACAAGCATAATGACAAGGCCAAGGCATTGGAAGCAATGGAAAAGGCATTTTCCCTCGATAAAACGGATGCTCGTATTTTGATGGAACTTGACCAACTCTATAAGAAACTTCGTTATTCTCATGCCGACCGTTTGGCATTCCTCGAGAAGTATGCCGATTTGGTAGAACAACGTGATGACCTTTGTATCGAACGTATAACATTGCTTAACCAGCTTGGCCGTTACGAAGAAGCTAAGAATTTGATCGCTTCCCGTAAGTTCCATCCGTGGGAAGGTGGCGAAGGTAAGGTTACCGGACAGTTCCTTATTTGTCGCATAGAGTTGGCTAAAATTGCCATCAAGGAAGGCCGCTATCAAGATGCAGTCGACTTGTTGCTCGAAACAGAACAATATCCTGAGAACCTCGGCGAAGGCAAGCTCGCTATGGCTGAAGAAAACGATATCCACTACTTCCTTGGTTGTGCATACGAAGGACTTGACAACACAGAAAAGGCTACTGAATACTTTACGAAGGCCACTGTCGGTTCGGCAGAACCTGCCATTGCATTCTTCTATAACGATCAGCAGCCTGACAAGATTTTCTATCAGGGCCTTGCATGGCGCAAGCTCGGTGACGAAAAGAAGGCACGCAGCCGTTTCAACAAGCTTATCAAGCATGGTGAAGCCCATTTGTTCGACCATGTGAAGATTGATTACTTTGCCGTATCGCTCCCTGATCTCTTGATTTGGGAAGATGATTTGGAAGTTCGTAACAAGATTCACTGTAATCTCGTAATGGGCTTGGGTAATCTTGGTCTTGGCAACATCGACAAAGCTGCACAGTTCCTTGGAGAAGTTGTAAAACTAGATATTAACCATCAAGGTGGTTCGGCACATTTAGCAATGTGTGAAAAATAGTCGTATTGTTGGATGATAAGAATGGCTGAATTTACGTAAATTTACAGCCGTCAGGGAAAAGACAGCTGATTCTTTTGAAAAAAAGTATTTGCTGTCTTTTCTTTATTAACAGCTTAAATAAAACGCTTATGAAAATAAATTATAAAATGCCGTTGTTGGCATCAGCTTGTGCATTGCCAGTTATTGCTTGCGGACAGAATGTCCAAAAACAACAACATCCGAATGTCCTTTTTGTGATGGTTGACGATTATGGTTGGACAGATATGGGGTATAACGGCAGTCGTTTTTATGAAACGCCGAATCTCGACCGTCTTGCCTCCGAAAGTGTGCAGTTTACAGACGGTTATGCTGCTGCGTCAATCAGTTCGCCAACTCGAGTAAGTCTTATGACGGGTAAATATCCTGCACGTAATGGTATTACTGACTGGATTCCTGGTTATCAATATAATCTTCCGAAGGAGAAATTGAGCCAGTATAAGATGATTGTTCCGGAAATTCCTTTGAACATGCCTTTGGAAGAAGTAACGATTGCCGAAGCCATGAAGGAAAACGGTTATTCCACTTATCACGTCGGTAAATGGCATTGTGCTGAAGATTCGCTCTACTATCCGCAATATCAGGGTTTCGATGTGAACATTGGAGGTTGGCTAAAAGGTAGCCCCAATGGTATCAAGCGCAGTCAGGGTGGTGACGGTGCATATTACACACCTTACCGTAATCCGTATCTGAGTGACGGTCCTAAAGGTGAATATTTGACAGATCGTCTTGCTACAGAAGCCATCAAATTGATTGAAAATAATGGAACGGACAAGCCGTTCTTTATGTATTTTGCATTCTATGCTGTGCATACGCCGATTGAAGCCAAACCGGAATATGTGGAATATTTCAAGAAGAAGGCACATAAAATGGGTATTGATACAATCCAGCCGTTTACTACGGATTTGGACTGGTATAAAAAAGCAGACCATAAAGCCTGGCATTGGAAAGAACGCACTATTCAGAGTGATGCTGAATATGCTGCATTGATTTATTCGATGGATGAAAACCTTGGCCGTTTGCTTCAGGCTTTGAAGGACAATGGACTGGAGGAAAATACCATCGTTTGTCTGTTGTCGGACAATGGCGGACTCTCTACAGCTGAAGGCTCTCCAACTTGTAATGCTCCGCTTCGTGGAGGCAAGGGATGGCTGTATGAGGGAGGTATCCGTGAACCGTATTTGATTAAGTATCCAAAACTTAATACAGCCGGACGTAAATGCTCTATGCCTGTAACTTCGGTTGATTTCTATCCGACAATTTTGGATATGGCAGGGCTTCCATTGAAACCGGAACAACATGTTGACGGGGTCAGCTTGCTCCCAATACTGAAAGGCGACAAGTCGTTCGACCGTGGTCCGATTTATTTCCACTATCCGCATTACGGCGGTAAGGGTGATACTCCGGCAGGCGCAGTTCGCGACGGCGACTATAAGTTGCTTCAGTTTTATGAAGACAATCATATAGAGCTGTATAATCTGAAGAACGACATTTCTGAAAAGCATGACTTGTCAAAAGCAGAACCGGAAAAGGCCGCCCGAATGTTGAAAATGTTGGAGGACTGGCGTGAAGACTGTGGTGCCAAAATGCCGGTTCCGAATCCGGATTATAAAAAATAATTATTTAATCTCTATAAGATAGTTTGAGAATTGTGTTTGGAGTAGAAGAAGGGGTATTTGGTATATCTCTTCTTCTTTGACTTATTGAACATTAAAGAAAAACAGATATGAAAGGTGGAAAAAAGTTGAACTCTATTTTGGCCATGGGCCTAGCTGTCGGTGGGGCTGCGAATACGTTTGCACAGGATATGCCGAATGTTGTGTTTATATTGGCCGATGACATCGGCTATACGGATTTCGGTTGCTATGGGGCCGAAAAAATAAAGACTCCGGCTATCGACAAGCTTGCTGACAAGGGGGTGCGTTTTACCAATGCCTATTCTCCTGCCTCTACATCTTCTCCGTCACGCTATGCATTGCTTACGGGGGAATATGCCTGGAGAAGCAGCGTGAGCATTATGTCTGCCGATGCTCCTCTTGCGATTGATATAGCTGCGGCGACATTGCCAAAGATAATGAGGAGTATGGGGTATGAAACCGGCATTGTCGGGAAATGGCATCTTGGCTTGGGGAGCAAGGATGAACCGGTTGATTTCAACAAGGAAATTCATTCTTCGCCTGAAGATTTGGGCTTCAACTATGCATATTATTTTCCTGCCACAAACGATAGAGTGCCTTGTATCTATGTTGAAAACAGAAAAGTGGTCGGTTATGATGCGAAAGATCCGATTTCAGTATCCTATCGTAAAAAGGTAGGGGATGAGCCTACAGGAAAGGAAAATCCGAATCTTCTTAAAATGGATTATCATTATGGTCACGACGGTACGATTGTTAACGGAGTCAGCCGCATAGGTTGGATGTCGGGTGGCAAATCGGCACGGTGGAACGACGAGACGATGGCGGAGGACTTGCTGACAAAGGCAGTTGAGTTTATTGACGACAATAAGGACAAGCCGTTCTTCCTTTATTATGCCACTCACAATGCACATGAACCGCGCATACCGTCACCGGCACATCGAGGCAAGTCGGAAGCCGGTATTTACGGTGATGTTATTGAAGAATTTGACGATTGTGTTGACGGTATCGTAGAGGCTTTGAAGGAAAGAGGTTTATATGAAAATACGATAATAATTGTCACCAGTGACAATGCTCCGATGATAAAGGAAGGTTATGCTGATGGTGCATTGGAAAATATCAACGGTCATAATCCATACGGAGTGTTGAGGGGTGAAAAATATTCATTGCATGAAGGTGGCTGCCGTGTCCCGTTTGTGTTCTCATGGCCGCAGGCTGTTAAAGTGCCGTTTGTTCAGCAACAGCCGTTCAGCTATCTTGACATGATGTCGACTTTGCCGGCGCTCGTTGGAGGAAAAGTTGCAGATAAGGGGCCGGACAGCGTTGACGGACATCGGTTGTTTCTGCAAAAAAACGCTCCGTCTTATAGACCTTATATTTTGACTCAGAATAATGAAAACGGAATATCGTTACGTTATGGCAAATGGAAATATATTCACGACAGAAAGTGGGGTAGATGCCAGTTGTTTGACTTGGAAAATGACCCATCGGAGTTGCACAATGTAATGATTGCCTATCCTGATGTTGTGAACAGTTGCCGTGCTTTTGTGAAAGAAATGGGTTATAAATGATAAAGAAAAACCGTTGCTCGGGAATTTCTCGGCAACGGTTTTCTTTATCCTTTGTTTTTTGCTTTGTACTCGGTTGGTGTCATATTCATGTATTTTGTAAACACTTTTGAGAAGTGATATTGGTCATAAAAGCCCAATTCCTGCGCTATTTCTTTCATTTTCAGGTCAGAGAAGTCAAGATATCTGCACGCCGCCTGTATTTTTAACTGATTCAAATAGTTGAGGGGAGTAAAACCCGTTTTCTGTGAGAATACCAATCCAAAATGTGAAGGAGAATAATTTACGTGGTGAGCAATATCTTCCAGTGTCAGTTTTTTCCCAATATTCTTTTTCATGAATATGATGGCATCATTGATGATGTTGACAGAGGAGCTCTTGTTGATAATCCGGAATTGTGGAATGTATCGGAAAGAACCGAGGAAATGCCATAATGCGAGTGTCGTATAATGTAAATTCTCGATGTTGTATCCCATTTCAAGATTCTGGAAAATTTCTTCAAAAAGTTGGATTCGAGCTTCGAAACGAGCGTCCGATGCCTCGTCGATTGTGTGTGTTTTATTATAAAAGTTTTCAAATACATTGGCTTTCTCTCCAGTGAAATGAATCCAATATATACTCCATGGATTTTGCTCGGATGCAGCGTAGATATGGGGAGTACCTGCTGATATGATGAAAAACTGATTTTTTCGGACTTTAAATCTTTGATTGTTTATATAATACCAGCCTTCACCATTTGTGCAATAGATAAGAATATTTTGTCGGGAACCGTGTTTGCGGATCCGATAGTGTCCTTCTGCATTAGGATAGTAGCCAATGTCGGTTATATATAATAATTTTGTAACCTCGTCATTCGCTAATATCTTTTTTATATCGAATGGGATGACAATGGCTTTTTGGTTTAAAAATCCTTCTTTTTTCTTTTCCATGTTTCTTCTTTTTACAAAGATAATGCTTTTTTAAAGAGAGCCAAATTTTTCATCTATGAAATCTACATCATTATCGGGTTTTTTTACATTTTGGTATTTTCGGAAATTGTCTTATTTTGCATATAGAAATGCAAACAAATTATTAACATAAAACTAAAAAACGAATATACCATGAAGTATTATCTGGTATCTTTACTATTGCTTGTTTTTTTGTGGTCGTGCTCACCTGAGCCACAAAAGATTGATTTGTCTGGAGAATGGACAGTAAAACTTGACAGTGCCAATGTTGGATTAGAACAAAATTGGGCTGGAAAATTGTATTCAACGTCAATTTCGTTGCCGGGAACGCTTGATGATGCCCGTTTGGGAAATCCCGATACGCTGAAACCGGAGTTGACTAAACCTCAGCTATTGCATTTGACGCGTGCATATAGCTATGTTGGTCCTGCCTGGTATTCACGTACTATCTCTGTTCCTGAAAATTGGACGGGTAAGAAAGTTGTTTTGTACTTGGAACGTATCCTTTGGGATTCTCAGGTTTGGATTGACGGGAAAAAAGTAGAAGGACATGAAGAGAGTCTTACGACTCCACATAGATACGATTTGACCGCTTATGTTGTTCCGGGAAAGGAACATGTTTTGACAATTAGGGTAGATAACAGCTATCGCCATGATATTTCTGTGGCCGATAATTTGGCTCATGCCTATACAGACCATACACAGATTAAATGGAATGGTATTCTTGGCGATATGAGCTTGTTGTGTGAAGAAAATGTATCAATTAGAAATATACAGTTGTTCCCGGATATTGACAACAAAGCGGTTAAATTAGTATTGCATACGGAAAATGATACGGAAAGCCCTGTTACGGCAACAATGACAGTGTCTGTGAAGAATAAGGCAACCGGAAAACTGGTATCAACGTCAGCCGAGACGATTGAAATCGGTGTGGGCGATGGTACGTCGGAATATGCTTGCGCTGTCGAAAATGCTGAATTGTGGAGCGAACATAATCCTGTATTGTATACGGCTACGGTCGACATTAAGGCCGGAGAACTGTCGTTGTCAAAAACGGCATCTTTTGGTATGCGCAAAATTGAACATCAGGGTCCTCAAATGTTGTTGAACGGTCAACCGCTTTTCTTACGTGGTACGCTTGAATGTTGTATTTTCCCGTTGACGGGAACGCCTCCAATGGACAAGGCTGGTTGGGAAAAAGTGTTCAAAGCTGCTAAAGAATACGGTTTGAATCATTTGCGTTTCCACTCTTGGTGTCCACCTCATGCCGCTTTTGAGGTAGCAGATGAAATGGGCTTTTATTTGCAGGTGGAACTTCCTGTATGGGCTACAAATCTTGGAACTGATCCGGGGGCTGTGAAATTCATTCAGGACGAAGCGCAGCGTATTATGGTGGAATATGGCAATCATCCTTCATTCTGTATGTGGTCATTAGGTAATGAGTTGGAAGGTGATTTTGGCATGCTAACGGAATTGCTCGTTAGTTTGAAAAAAGCAGATAATCGTCACCTCTATACCACTACATCGTTTACATTTGCTAAAGGACATGGTGTATGGCCGGAAGAAAATGATGATTTCTTTGTGTCACAATGGACAAACAAAGGATGGGTGCGCGGTCAGGGTGTATTCAATCAGCAGTCACCGTCGTTTGATAAGGATTACAGCCGTGCAATTGAAGGAATGACAGTGCCGTTGATTACTCATGAAATCGGACAATATTCGGTATATCCGGATTTGAAGGAAATAGAAAAGTACACTGGCGTTCTGAAGCCGACGAACTTCATTGCGGTAAAAAATGATTTGGAGAAAAAAGGTTTGTTAGGTAAGGCAGATGCCTATACTATGGCTTCCGGAAAATTGGCAGCGATCCTTTATAAGGAAGAAATTGAGCGTGCATTGAAGACTGCCGGTATCAGCGGTTTCCAATTGCTTGATTTGCATGATTTCCCGGGACAGGGTACAGCTCTTGTAGGTTTGTTGAATGCTTTTTGGGAAAGTAAAGGTATCATTACAGGTGCCGAATTCCGAGAATTCTGTTCTCCTGTGGTGCCTTTACTGAAATTCCCGAAAGCGGTTTATACCAATGACGAAACCTTTGAAGCAGAGTTGGAACTTTGTAATTATGGTGCAGGAGAATTGTCCGATAAGACTTTTACTTGGACTGTTTATAATGGCAGTGAAAAGCTTGCTGAAGGTCAAATACCGATGAAGAAAGCTGCGATTGGCTATAATGGAGCTCTTGGTCATGTCAAATTCCCGTTGAATGGTATTGCGAAGGCCGCACGTCTTCAAGTAGTTGTCAGCATGAATGATACGGAATATAAGAACAGATGGAATATCTGGGTATATCCGAAACAACTGAATGTAGAGTTTGGAAATGTGGTTTACACTCGCAACTTTGCACAGGCAAAATCGTTGCTTGCCGAGGGCAAAACGGTATTGTTCAATCCGGACTGGAAGAAAATGAAGGGTATTGAGGGTAAGTTTGTTCCGGTGTTCTGGAGTCCGGTCCATTTCCCGAAACAGGCCGGTACGATGGGCGTGCTTTGCGATCCGACTCATGAGGCATTGGCCGATTTTCCGACCGACAGTCATTCTGATTGGCAATGGTGGGATTTGAATATCAATTCTACAACGTTGATTGTCGACAGCATCAAAGGCGGAGCTCCGATTGTGGAAATGATTGACAATTTCGCCAATAACCGTCGCTTGACATCGCTTTACGAAGGTTCGGTGGGTAAAGGCAAACTGGTAATAGCTACATTCGACTTGAATACAGATCTTGAAAAGCGACCTGTTGCAAAACAAATGCTGGTTTCTGTATTGAACTATATGAACAGTAAAGAGTTCAATCCGCTTGCTATCGAAAATATTGATGTTCTGGCTCCGGCCTTTGGTACTGGAACTGCATCGAAAGATTCTGCAACCGGAATTTATGAATAAAAATGTACCAATTTATAAATATAATAGAAAATGAAAACATATAACAAAGGATTCGTTTATTTCATCTGTTTGGTGTCGGCAATGGGTGGATTGCTGTTCGGATATGACTGGGTGGTCATTGGCGGTGCCAAGCCTTTTTATGAAGCTTATTTTGACATTGCCGGCAACGAAACGATGCAGGCACTCACAATGAGTATTGCATTGTTGGGCTGCCTTTTGGGTGCGACGATGGCCGGTATGTTGGCTGACAAATACGGACGTAAAAAATTGCTGGTAATTTCGGCACTGGTATTTTTCTTGTCGTCATGGGCAACAGGTGCGGCTGAGAATATGACATTCTTTATTGTTGCCCGTCTTGTGGGTGGACTTGCCATTGGTTTGGCTGCTGACTTGTCGCCGATGTATATTGCCGAGGTCGCTCCTACGCAAATCCGAGGAAAACTTGTTACGCTTAATCAGTTGACAATTGTTCTTGGTATTTTGGGCGCTCAAATTGTGAATATGCTTATTGCTGAACCGGTTCCGGCCGATGCAACGGTTGCTGATATCTGTGCTTCATGGAACGGTCAGTTGGGATGGCGCTGGATGTTCTGGGCCGTGTGTGTGCCTTCTGGTCTGTTCTTTCTGTTGGCATTGTTCATTCCTGAGAGTCCGCGTTGGCTTGTTAGCAAAAAGTTAAACGACAAGGCGCATGCGGTTTTGACAAAAGTTGGAGGTGGAGACTATGCTACTTCAGAACTTGAAAGTTACAAGGCCGCCGGTCAGGAGTCTCATGGTGGAAAAGAAGCTCTCAAGGCTTTGTTTTCAAAACGTATGAGCGGAGTATTGCTGATTGGACTGGTTGTGGCCATGTTCCAGCAATGGAGCGGTACGAACGTGATTTTCAACTATGCGCAGGAAATATTCCAGGCTGCAGGCTATGGCATTTCCGATGTGCTGATGAACATCGTGGTTACCGGTATTGCTAACCTTGTGTTTACATTCGTTGCTATTTTCACAGTCGACAAACTTGGACGTAAGACATTGATGATGATAGGAGCCGCCGGTCTTGCCGGTATTTATACAATTCTTGGTCTTTGTTACTTTATGGAGTTTACCGGATTTGTGATGATCGTGCTTGTTGTATTGGCTATCGGTTTTTATGCAATGTCGCTCGGTCCTATTACATGGGTGTTGCTCTCTGAAGTGTTCCCTAATAAAGTGCGTGGTGTCGCTATGGCAGTTTGTACGGCTGCATTGTGGATCGCTTCTTTCTTGCTTACCTATACATTCCCGTTCTTGAACAGCGGTCTTGGTACAGGCGGAACATTTATGCTCTATGCTGTAATTTGTTTCTTCGGTTTTATGTTCGCTTGGCGACGTATTCCTGAAACAAAGGGTAAATCATTGGAAGAATTGGAGAAGGAACTTATTAAATGACAATTATTTAACATTCGCTTATTATGAATAAAATATTATTGGCAGGAGCATTCACCATGCTCCTGGGTAGCGGAGCTTTTGCCCAAGAAAAATGTACAGTGACTTTCGATTATGCCGATTCGCGACAGGAAATTCACAGTTTCGGAGCTTCCGACTGTTGGCGAGCCCAGTATGTGGGAATGTGGCCGGAGGACAAGAAAAATGAAATTGCCGACCTTTTGTTCAGTTCCGAATTCGATGAGTCGGGAAGTCCGAAAGGCATTGGCTTGAGCCTGTGGCGTTTCAACATCGGTTCAGGAAGTCATGAGGCCGGTGAGGCGGGGGGGATTGCCAGTGACTGGCGTCGTACGGAATGTTTTCTTGATAAAGATGGAAACTGGGATTGGACGAAACAGGAAGGCCAGCGTTGGTTCTTGGATGCAGCAAAAAAGCGAGGTGTCCCTTATACATTGGGATTTTCCATTACGGCTCCCTATTTTATGACAAAAAATGGTATGGCTCGTGCCAGCGAGAATACTCCTTATGCCAATATTCGTGATGACCAATACCGCAATTATGCCGCTTTCATGGCTGAAGTGTGCGACCATCTTGGTTTGGATTATCTGAGTCCAATCAATGAGCCGCAGTGGGAATGGGTGGTTTCCCGGCAGGAAGGTATGCAGGCTACCAATGGTGAATGTGCACGCCTGATTCGTCTGCTCGATGAAGAGATGGAGAAACGTCAATCAGATACAAAGATTGTATTCGGAGAAGCAGCCGATATTCGCTATCTGTACAGGGCTGGAACAGACAAGCCGATGCGCGACAATCAAATATCGGAAATGTTTGTGCCTTCGGGCGAACATTATATCGGAGATCTCAAACATGTGGCTAAAACTGTCAGCGGACACTCTTATTGGAGTACATGGCCTCTCGACACGCTTATTACTACACGTAGCCAGTTGCACAAGGCTTTACCTGAGGGCTATTCTTATTGGCAGACAGAGTATTGTCCGATGGAACAGAATTCCGACAATCCCAATGGTGGCGGGCAGCGTGACTTTGGTATGGACTATGCCCTTTACGTGTCGCGCATTATTCATCATGATCTGACAGTGGCGGAAGCCTCGTCATGGCAATCATGGACCGCATTCTCAGAAGCTAACTATAAGGATGTGATGATTTACATTGGTGATGAAACGTTAATCTATCCGCACAAAAAATTGGGCACTAAATTTACAGATACCGGCAAAACAGATGGATATTTCCTTCCAACAAAATATATGTGGGCATTGGGAAACTATAGCTTCTTTGTGCGTCCGGGAATGGTTAGAATGGCCCAGGAAAATGAGCTCTCTGTTAATACTGTAGAAACAGCACGTGAGCTGATGGTGTCAGCTTATGTTGATAAGAATAAAAAGAAAATGGTGTTTGTTTTTGTCAACTATGGCGATACAGACCGTAATGTCGATTTGTCGGTAAAAAATTTACCGAAGAAAATGCATTTGGGTTCACTGAAACGATATGAAACATCAAGCCGTTCTGATCTCAAATACACAGGCTTTTCAGAGGCTGATGCTGTGTATGTCCCAGCACGATCTGTTGTTACGGTTGTGACAGAGTAAGGTAACCATAATATTGATAAAGTTTTTTGCTTTGGTTATCTCTCAATGACGACCAAAGCTTTTTAAATAACATAAAATTTATAGCCATGAATCGTAGAAGTAAACTATTGTATGGAATGACGATGTTGTCGATCGCTCCTATTTATGCTGCTGAACAACCGAATGTGCTGTTTATTCTTTTGGATGATTTCGGTTATCACCAGCTGAGTTGTAATGGTAGTACATTTTTTGAAACACCGAACATTGATCGTTTGGCTTCGGAAGGTATGAATTTCTCGAATGCTTATGCTTCGGCTTCGGTCAGTTCGCCTACGCGTGCAGCACTGATGTCAGGAATGGCGCCAGCACGTACGCACACTACAGACTGGCTCAATGGATATGCTGAACCTCAGAATTCAACACTTGTATGTCCGAATTGGACAAAGGGGCTGTCTGCTGATGATGTTCGGTTGCCTGTTATGATGCAAGACGCCGGTTACACGACTGCCATGATTGGAAAGTGGCATTTAAGCAAGGAGCTCCCTGGATGGGACTTGATAAACCGCAGCGATGGCCCTGATATAACACAGGAGTCGGATTGGCATAATGTGACAAAATATACGGATGCGGCCATTCAATTTATTGATGATTGTGAAAAGAACGGAAAACCATATTTTTGTTATTTGGCGCATAATGCTATTCACACTCCGGAAAAAGAAAAAGAGGATTTAGTTCAGAAATACAGAAATAAACCGGGGGCTACGGAAAAGGGTATGTGGAATCCTGTACAGGGTGCTATGGTTGAAACTGTTGATAAAGAAACGGGACGTCTGCTCGATTGGATGAAAGAAAATGGTTATGATGATAATACGATTATAATATTTTATGGAGACAACGGCCAGTTTACTCCGAATGAAAAAGTTGGTCCGTCGCCATTACGTGGTGGAAAAGTGACACTTTGGGAAGGCGGTGTTCGTGAACCTCTGATTGTGAAGTGGAAAAATCATATTAAAGCCGGTTCCACTTCTGAAGCGCAAGTAATTGCTCACGATTTTCTTCCGACAATCTATGACTTGTGTGGATTGGAAAACAATCAATTTGTCAGTGGCATTGACGGGATAAGCTTTTCTCATGAACTCTTGGGTGAGGAATCGAATGGTGGTCGTGAATATTTGTGCTGGCATTATCCTCATTATCATCCGGAAGCACAGTTCTTGGGCTCTATTCGCAAAGGTGACTGGAAATTGATCGAGAATTTCAATCAGTCGCTATATTTTAACAATGGAGTATTTGAACTTTATGATCTTAATGCCGATCCTGATGAGTCAGAGAATTTGATAAACACAAATCCGGAAAAGGCTGCTGAACTTTATGCTGATTTGCAGGCATGGAGAAAGGAGACAAATGCACAAATGCCCTATATGAAGAATGAGTCGTATGGTGTCGCTCATTTTCAATTCCATCCTTCGGGTGAAACAGTAAAGGTGAACGAATTTGAGCGTCAGCAGAAACTTACGGACGGTATGCAGGCGGATGGTGACGGTACGTTTATGGAAATGCCAGATGGTGGAACATTGTGCTATTACTATGATAAAACAGATGAGTCAGTTCGGAAACTTCGTGTATTGTGTCAAAATACGGGAACATCGGATGTGACATTGCAGTATATACATGGAGAGGAAACGCAGACTCTTACGGTAAAACCAAAGGATTGGGAACAAGTTGAATTTGATGCATCATCTGTTGCTTTAGGTAAAGGGCTTTTCTGGTTAAAGATTGTGGGTGGCTCCTTGAATATTGATAAATGGGTGATGGATGATGGCTCGTGCGAACTTCTGCATGACGGAACGTTGGACGATGTTGAACGTGCGGAATTGGCTATTGCTACTTTTGAAGATGGCTTTGAACCGCTTTATGACCAATTGCAGGGAAATGCTGCCAATCAAGACCCAATGCCGATGGTTGTTGATAATCCTTACATGACAGATGCCAACTCGACGGCAAAATGCCTGTATGTAAAAACCCGTCAGGATGAAGCAAAAGGTATCCCGGCATGGAATGCCAATAATATAATAATCCGATTGAAGGATGCTGTTGAAATAACGGATGAAAATCGTTTTCTGCATATCATGCATTGGAAAGGACGAAAATTGAACTCTTGGCTGGTCTATGGTAGTGCGGACGGGAAAAATTATGTGGAATTAGGTCGAGGTGGTTGTCCTGCTGCAAAAACATGGTTTGATATGGTTGTGGATGTAAAATCGCAGCTTACAGAACTTCGTTCTATTAAAATAATCTTGGATGGTAATTGGGGTAGTAGCTCGAATCGTTATTATCAGCCTACAGATTTCTATTATGATGAAATTGTTCTGAATAATACTTATTCACCGCGCACAGAAATTTCTGCAACAGTTGGCGATGTCGCTGTGGTAGAATCTCCCATTACAATTGCTCCCAATCCTGCTAAGGGGTTTGTAAAGTTGAATACGTCAGTTCCGGTGGAAACCGTGCGAGTCTTTTCTATGAATGGAATGTTAATGAAAGCTCAGGAATGTAATCCGGATGAAACGAATGCCCATTGGATAAACATACAAGGTCTTGCAGCCGGATGTTATTTGCTTGTGGCAGAACGTCCGGATGGCGTTTCCTATCAGATTTCTCTTGCTGTTGCCCAATAATGGGCACAGCAAGAAGATTTTACATCAAAACAATGTGAATTTACATTGTTGCATGCATTGTGATGGATTTATTTTGCAACAGATAATTAAAATTTTATACACATGAAAAAAACTACTTTATTATTGGCATCTATGATGCTTCCATTGGGAATGATGGCTCAAACCATTGCTACGTTTGAAGAAGGTTCTGCAACAATTGGCTCTATTTCAGGTTCTGAACTAGAGGGTAATCAAACCGAGTTTGTGACAGGTGCTGAAAATCCAGTGAAAGATGGTCTCAATACTACGAAGAAATGTCTGTATATTTTGACGAATCAGGTGATAGATTCTGACCCGGAAATTGGTCGTCCTGCCTGGGCTTCAAATGCGTTTTATATTACATTTGATGAACCTGTTAATATCACGGAAGACAACCGCTATCTGCATATCATGCATATGAAAGAAAAGTTGCTTAACAACTGGCTTGTGTTTGCAGAAAATGGTGACGGTAACTATGTGGAGATTACTCGTGGAACAGCACCAGACAAAATGGTTTGGTTTGATATTGTTGCCGATTTAAAATCCAAGTTGGATGTAGTTAAGTCTATCCGGGTAAATCTTGATGGAAACTGGGGAGCAGTCCCTGACCGTTATTTTGAACCGACAAAGTTCTATTATGATGAAATCGTAATGAATGATCAAAAATATGGTCGTGATGCAAATGTTATCACAGATAGTAACATTCTAGATTTTGAAGACGAAACTGTAACAAATGCTCGTGTTAAATACACTCTGCAATCTTCGAACTATATCAATAGTGTTACATGGGCTAATACCGCTGGTGGTATCAATGATTCGTTTACATGCGCTTATTTCACAGGCAATACGGAAACTCCAAAGTGGTGGCACGGATTTTTCTTTGAGTTTAAATCTCCTGTGGATGCAAGTGATAATAAATATTTGCATGTAATGATGCGCAAGAGCGTATTGGAAACAACAAATGCACAAATATCCTTAGATTTGGGTGGAAATCAGTCTGCCCCATTGATGAATATTCCGTTAACAACTGAATGGGTCGATTATGTGATGGAGATTCCGGAAAGCCATACGGTTTTTAATGGTATGTATGTGAAATTCAATGCACAGACACCTGCTACCGAATGCTTTGTTGACGAAATATTTATGGACAACAATCCGGATCCGCGCACATCAACTTCTTCGGTATGCAAAATTGAGAATGATGGATTGAATATTGCTGTTGTAGATGGTGTAGTATCTGTCGCAGATTATGAGGGCGCGTTGACTATATACAACACTTTGGGCCAGTGTGTATATCAGGGGGTTTCTCCATCAGTCGTTTTGGCAAAAGGCTTATATATCGTAAAAGCAGGCAATAACAATCAGAAAGTATTTGTCAAATAAAATTCTCTCATAAGCAAAAAAGATTTTAACATATTGTTTTTGACGAAACTGAGGGTTTGATTTTACGCTGCATTCTTGAGAATGCAGCGTTTTTTTATGAATTTTTATGGGCTACAAATAGACTATTTACAGCTCCTTTCTATGCTTTCTTTTGTATTATATTTTTGCTCTTGTAATCCTTTGATAGAGAGTGCAAGCCTATTAAAAAAGATTGCAAGGGTAAAGAAGGGTGAGTCTTGCACCTCAACCCGGAAGCCCAAACCTCAAATGTAAAACAATATGTCTGAGGATTTGAAAAAGGTGGCCGACCTTATAACGGCAAATACAATTTTCTGCACGAAGGAAGTGCTGACCAGTGATGAAGCAGCAAGATACATGGGAGTCTCTAAAAGTTATCTGTACAAACTGACGATGAGGCAGCAGATACCCCATTTTAAGCCGATGGGAAAAATGTGCTATTTCAACCGTCAGGAGTTGGAGCAATGGTTGCAAAGCAATCGGGTGGCAACTGCTACAGAGATCGAGCAGCAGGCACAAGCGTATTGTATGAAGAAAGGAGGTACAAGATGATGCGCGATGTTTATTTCCGCTTTGAGGTAACGGAACGCCTGAATGGCGACAAAGGCGCTAAAGGGTGTCTTGACTCTATATTAAGTTGTATTCTGTTACCAAATCAGTAATCGTTATGTACGATACGGTAAATTTCTGGTTGCCCCAGAGCAAGGCGGGCGGTGTGGATTTCCTTACCGAAACGCCTTACTATCTGGAGAATGTGGGTAAACATATCTACAACAATGGAGAAATCGTGATAACAGGCAACCTCAAGGGTCTTAAAATAATCCTCAATAGATACCAGATGAAAATAAAAGACGGCAGCTTGTGCAAGTGGTATATGGGCGATAACTTTCAGACAATGGGGCGGGAAGATACTCAGAAGGCGATCGAACGTTTGTCGGATACGCTGCATGTCCATGTTAGAGAGGCCACTGTTACACGTTTGGATATTGGCCGGAATTTCGAAACAAGATACTCTCCGGAGGTTTATTTTAATCATTTGGGTTCATTGAGAAATTTCATCCGGTTGAAAGAGCCGAACGGCATTTATTATCACCAATCTTGTAAAGGATTGTGCTTTTATGATAAAATAGTAGAGCAAAAGACGCATAAAGCGTTTATACCGAAACAGTATGAAGGAAAAAATGTATTGAGGTATGAGCTACGGTATCTGGAACGGATAGCTGCCAAGCTGCATATGAAAGAAGTGACTGCGGCAATGCTCTATGACGAGGCTTTTTATATTGGCCTAATGAATCGGTGGGGGGATGCTTATATGGCTATTCAGAAAATAAATGATGCTTCACTCAATTTTCAAGCGATGAAAAGCAAATCGCAGCTTTACAAAATGGGGGTAGTTTCTTTGACAGAGCAAGTGGGAGGGCTACTCCAAATGATAGAGCAGATAACGGAGGCTCAGAAAAGGGGCGAATTGTCCAATAAACAAGCCTTTGACTTAAGACAGGCTGTAAATGATGCCTACACAATAAGGGATGGTCTAACCGTCCCCAATGAGGCAATACAAGAACTTGACAGGAAAGTGAGCGAAGCGGTCAAATATTGCCGGTAATCGCACAATTACTCTATATTAAGTTGTATTCTGTTACCAAATCGGTAATTGTTCATTTATCTAAAGTAGTGGAAAATAGATAATGGAGATAGTATAAATAGTTGTTTTTGTGATTGTTGTTATTTTGTCATATCGTTGTTCGGAGGTCAAAAATCTGACTGTTGAAAACAATGGGGCGGGGCACTTTGCATTTAAACAGGATGCTTCGTCTATTTGGTGAAAAAATGTCCGGTGTTGTTGCTTTTGGCTACCCTTTGGCTACCCGATTAAACACAGATGCCTTACAATCAAGCGATTG
>URMA01000030.1 GCA_900548875.1 uncultured Porphyromonadaceae bacterium
GGGCTCCCGCCCTCTTCCTTCGTCTTGTATCTTATCGCATTATTTCAATGTACTCGGTTGTTTGCTTAACGGGTTATTTCCGTTTTGCGAGTGCAAAGGTATAACGTTTTCGAATACCCTCCAAATATTTTTCAAAGAAAATTATGCTATAAAACATCATTTTCCAACAAATTTCTATGTTACAGCGATTTACAATGTGTTAAAATTTGTTTAACAAAAGATATTTTTACATCATTGTTATTTCCCGCCCTGTAAATAATATTCACCACAAGGGTAAAAACAATCGTCATTTTTCTTTATCCAGACGGAAAACAATGCGCTGGACACCGTCGGCGTAACGGGCAGAAGAGATGCGGAAGTGACCTATTTCAGAAGTACGGTTTACATGAGCACCTACACACAGGCACTCATCATAGTCGCCCACTTTAACGATACGCACCCACTCGGACGCGTCTTCAGGAAGCCGCGACAGGTCGAAGCGGCCGGCCACGTCCGCTTTCCGCGCCATCTCGGCCGTCACCGGCAGATCGCGTGAAATAACCTCGTTCACCCGGTCCTCTATGGCCTGCAACTGCTCTGTCGAAAGCGGCTCGCTGAGCTGATAATCGCATTTCGACTTTTTCCGCTCGATATGTGCCTGCCGCGAACGCTCGCAGCCAAACATTTTCACCATCGTCCCGTTTAAAATATGCTCCGCCGTATGCATCGGGGGATATTCTTGCTTGTTATGTTCATTCAATTGTATTTCCTGTTCCATGACTTTGTCATTCTTTTGTCCATATATTTTGCCCAAAGTTAGCATTTTTCAGCCGCAGGCACCTATATATATAAAACAATTTTCTAAATTTGCATTATCACAAACAAAAACGCACTATGGCAGACAACGACAGCTACAACCACAAATGGAGTGACATCACCCTGCTTCCGGAATGGGAAGAAGAATTCTACAATGTTTACCGCGCCAAGAAATACGGCAAATGGGTTATGCTGAAATGTCTGAAGCCGGAATATGCCCAACGACCGGAATTTCAAGTGTTGATTGAAAAGGAATTCGACGCACGCTACAACCTTGCCCACCCCAACATTGCGATGATTAACGACTTCGAGCCGATTGAAGGCCTCGGACAATGTATCATCACCGACAATGTCTACGGCAAGTCGCTCCGCGAGCTTATCGACAGCAAGGATATCTCGCCTGACCTGCTGGCAAAAATCCAAACACAGCTACCCGATGCGCTCGCCTATATTCAGGAAAACCATATCGTGCACCGTCCGCTCCGTCCAGAAATGATTCTTATCACGGAAGAAGCGAAAAACATCAAGCTCATCGACGTGGGCTTCGACCAGAAAAATTCGCTCCCGCAGCAGTCATGCCTCGAAGACATCTATAATTATGGAATGATTCTAAAAGAGGTACTCGCCGTGATACCCGCCAAGATGACTCACCTGAAACATATCGCCGACCGCTGTACGGAAAGCAATCCGCGCCGCCGCTATCAGGACATACAGGAACTGCGCCTCGCCATCGAACGCCGCTCGAGCAATTCCATCTATATCGCCATCATCGTCTTCATTGTGATAATGAGCATCCTGCTCGCATGGCTCAACTCGCGCAATTCGCCCGAGCACAAACAGGAAGGCACCGCCATCGAAGCGACGAAATAACCAAAGCCATATAAGCAAAGAATCAGACAAATATAAAAGCAAATTTGTCTGATTCCTTATTTAATATCTATTTAGCAACTTTTCTTCCTACACCACACTATAAATCCTCCCCATTGGCTCTATTATATTCATTATCATAATACATTGAAATATAATATCTACACTGATGCTCCGATATCGCAAACCATACAGGCCTCATCGCAAGATTCTCCTTTAAGATTTCCAAAGTAAGCTGATACATCTCAGACTTCATCTCTTCTGTTGGATTGAGCACCTGCTCCTCGGTATATCTTGTCAACATTGTTGATATGATTCTTTGAGACACAGCCGCAGTATCCAAAGCTACAGGATTTTGATAAGCAATGGCTTCATAACGCTTCTTGTTCACCAACATTTCAAACCCTATATGTTCACTGTCAGGTATGGTATAATCCTTAAAAACAGAGTACTTTTCATTATTTGCGAATTGCTCACAAAGCCTGTTAAACCTTATCCGAATAGCCTGTTCATCCATGCTATTAGCATCAGCTACCATAATACGGCATACCTTATTCTTGTTTGTCACTATATACAGATTGACGTTCGTCCCATTAAATTCTCCCTCCAGAACGCCGTCAACGCCGCTGCTTCTAAAGCCTTTCGCCTTAAGTTTACGCACCATTTCAGATTTGCTTCCATCAACGGGGATTCCCAGAAAACGCGTGATGTCTTCCTGCCCTTGTACCGTGACCAAGCACAACAGCAACATTACAACTGTAAATAATCTTTTCATGCTATCAAATTTTTAATTAAAACAATCCAGTACACAACCATAGAAATATTGGTGGAAATGCATCCGATTACATGCAACATGAGCCACCGCCATCTAAACTCCACATTAGAAATCTTCCGAGTTCCGTTTCAAGTCCGGCTATTTTGGAACGCTTCCTGTATTCCACAAATATACAACATTCACACGACATTACCAAACAAATACTTATCAGACATTTATCCGCTTCAATTCTTCTCTTTCAATACACTAAATTTACAAATTCCTCACCTGCGCATTATCCACACAAACAAAGTTTCTATCCCATAAAAAAAGCACAAAATTCGCCTGTTGGCTTACTATTTTAGTCTAAAACACCTTTTCACAGATTTTTTTCGTAACTTTGCGGCCTAATTTGTTTAAAAATGTCTGTAGAAATAAGAGTAGTACCGAAAACGAAGAAAGAACTTCGCAAATTCGTAAAGTTCGGAATCGATTTGTATAAAGGGAACCCTTACAATGTTCCACCATTGATTTACGACGATGTAAACACGCTGAATCCCGTAGTGAATCCGGCATTTGATTTCTGCGAAGCCGAATATTTCATGGCCTTCCGCGACGGTAAGCCTGTCGGCCGCATTGCAGCTATCATCAACCATAATGTTAACCGCGACAGCAAGAAAAAGGACCTGCGCTTCGGATTCTTCGACTTTATCGACGACATGGAAGTGAGCAAAACCCTGCTTGATGCAGCCATCGCTTGGGGCAAAGGCAAGGGAATGGAGGAAATTATAGGCCCGCTCGGTTTCACCGACATGGACTATGAAGGCATGCTTGTGGAAGGATTCGACCAGCTTTCAACAATGGCAACCATCTACAACTATCCCTACTATCCACAACACATGGAAAAGTTCGGATTCGAAAAGAAAGCCGACTGGGTGGAATTCAAGTTGGGCATCCCCGACTCTGTTCCTGAAAAGCACGTCCGCATCAGCGAAATCGTCAAACAGAAATACGGGCTTAAGGTGGTAAAATACAAGAACCGCAAGAAGGCAGTACGCGAGATAGGCCGTCCGCTTTTCGACCTCGTCAACGAAGCCTATGCCGAACTTTTTGAGTTTTCACAACTCACCGACCGACAAATCGACTACTACATCAAGATGTATATCGGCATGCTCAACCTCGATCTGCTGACTATCATCAAGGACAGCGACGACAATTTGGTGGGTATCGGCGTTGCCATTCCGTCGCTTTCGCACGCGCTTCAGAAGGCCAACGGCCATCTGTTCCCCTTCGGCTGGTATCACATCATGCGTGCACTCTATTTCAACAAGACCGACTATGTCGACCTGCTGCTTGTGGCCATCAAGCCGGAATACCAGAGCAAAGGTGTAAACGCCCTTCTCTTCACCGACCTGATTCCCTATTTCCAGCGCTACAAATACAAGCACGCCGAAAGCAATCCGGAGTTGGAACTGAACACGAAAGTGCAGTCGCAATGGCAATATTTCGATGCAACGCAGCACAAACGTCGCCGCGCCTTCGGAAAGAAAATCTGAAATCCGCATAACCGCATAGCAAACGGCAGTACCGAAACATTCTGACGGTACTGCCGTTTTTCGTTTTCAGCTTACAGCAGATAGTGAAAAAATGTGGAATTTCCGTAGGTGGTGTTAAGTTCTTGTCGTTGAACAAAAAAAACAGTAAATTTGCAATCAAAGAGTGCCGAAGCGTGTCGGCACAACACAAAAGAGACAGAAAGAATGGAAATTTTTTTAGTCATAGCCGGCATTTTGTTGCTGTTGTTTTCGCTCTATCTTTGCATCCGTCCCCATATTCCGGCCGTCATCACGGCCTATGGAGGTATCTGGTTGCTGCAATGGAGCGAGATGCTGCACTTCCCCTCTGTGATGCTTTCCTATTGGGGCATCATGGTCATGCTGGTCATCATCACGCTCTCCATGCTGCCGCAACCGCTCGTCAAGGCAACACAGGGCATGACGCACATCACCGTCAGTTCGCTGGCAGGAATGCTGCTCGGCATGACATTTGGCTATGCACCCATGATTATCGGTGCATTTGTCGGAGCCGTGGCCGGTGCCATATTCTTTTCGCGGACGCCGGGCGGAGCCGGACTGAAATTTCCTTCATCACGCTTTGTGCAATACTTTTGTGCCAAAGGCCTGCCCGCCGTCATTGTCGTATGCCTGTTCGGCATCGCCGTTGAAGTGGCAGTGCTCCAACATTTTTACCAACCCTAAAGACTAAGGAAGATGAAGAAACTGATTGGCGTCATCACCATTTTCACCATACTGGCAACTTCGCTCTCAATGGGTGTTTTTGCTGCCGACAAAGAAAAGTTCAAACCCGAAAAAATCGACATGGACAGCGTGCGTGCCCATGTGACGAACCCCGCATCGCCCTATTTCTACAAACGTCTGTGGCGGAAGTTTGAAAGCAACGACACCAATATGAGCATGCAGGAATACCGCCATCTCTACTACGGCTATGTATTTCAGGAGGACTACAACCCCTACCGCATGTCGGAATTCGCCAACAAAATCCAGCCGCTCTACTACAAGCAGAAGCACACGCCCGCCGAATGCGACACGATTATCAAATACGCCGAACTGTCGCTTGCCGACAATCCTTTCGACCTCAACCAGATGAAATTCTTCATCTATGCGCTGAAGGAGAAAAAGAAATTCGCCCGCGCCTCCATCTGGCAATATCGCCTCAACCACCTGGTGGAAGCCATCCTCTCCACCGGCACGGGACTGAAAAAAGACAATCCCTGGGTAGTCATCAGCCCGGTACATGAATACAACATCATCAACTTCATGGGACTTATCGCCACCGACCACCAGGAACTCGACGACAACATCGACTACATCATTGTCAAGCCCGTCGACAAGAAAACGCCCGAAGGCTTCTATTTCGACGTGTCGAACGTGCTGAAGGTCTACAACATGAAATTCAAGGAATAATCCCGGGCACTGGCCCTTTACGATAATGAACGAGGAACGTATCAACAAATATCTCAACAGCCGCTATTGTTTGGTGACAATGGCGGTTGTGTCCGTTATATTGTCCTACCTGTCTTTTCTGTTTTACGGAAAGGACACGCTTTCCTGTAACGGGCTGTTTGCCGCCCGTGCCGAAAACTGGATAGAAGCTCCCGCCACGGCATGGATGGCCAACGTGGCACTCTCGTTTGCAGTGGCCATACTCCTGTTCAACCTCAACAGGGTGTACGCCTTTATCCGCGAGTTCACGCTGATTCATGTGTCGGCATTCACATTCATCACTCTTACCAACCCGACGGTTTCAGCCACCTTTTCCGCATCCAACCTTCATGCTGCGCTGATACTCGTGTGCACCACCATCCTGTTCCACTCCTTCCAGCGGAAACTGCAGCGGGGCACGATTTTCCTCGTCGGCTTTCTGCTCTCCCTGTGCAGTGTGTTCGACTATGCCGCCCTGTTCTATATTCCGGTGTTCTTCATCGGCTTCGCACAGGTACAGGCCATGTCGTTCCGCGGGTTCCTGGCACTGCTGACAGGCGTCATTCTTCCCTATTGGGTTGGCTACGCATTCGGATGGATCGACTTCCAGCAGCTTACGCTGCCCGACCTCACCATTTCTTGGGAAAAATATCGCGACACATTCGACCCCGTAAATGCCGTCCGCGTCATCATCACGGCAGCCACCGGCACCATACTCGGATTCTCCAACGTGTTCAAAATCATGGCCACGCGCCTGCAACTGCGGTCCTACAACGGATTTTTCAACCTGCTTGCCGTCGCCACTCTTCTGTTCATGGTAATCGACGTGGCAAACGCCAACACCTATATCGTCACTCTCAACTGCTGTGTAGCCATTCAGATAGCCCATTTTTTCAGCATCCACAAGTTCACGCGCCGCTACATGCTGTACTTCTCACTGATGCTCCTCTATCTGGCCTGCACCACAGCTGATTTGCTTAAACCACTGCTTTCGGAATGAAAATAATCGTAGAAAAGAACATACCCTACATTCAGGGACTGCTCGAACCGTTCGGAACGGTCGACTATCTTCCAGCCAATGAAATTACGGCCGACACCGTCAAGGATGCCGACGCATTGTTTGTGCGCACCCGTACCAAATGTAACGCCGCCCTGCTTGATGGAAGCCGCGTAAAGTTTATTGCCACCGCCACCATCGGTACCGACCACATCGACCTGCCCTATTGCCGGGAAAAAGGCATCACCGTGCGCAACGCTCCGGGCTGTAATGCACCGGCTGTGGCGCAGTACGTATTTGCCACGATAGCCCGCTGGATGGAAGGCAAGCCAATGTCACCCCGTGAACTCACGCTGGGAGTGGTCGGCGTAGGCAATGTGGGAAAAATCATCGTACGCTGGGCGCATAATCTGGGGTTCAACGTATTGGAATGCGACCCGCCCCGTCAGCGTGCCGAAGGCGGCAACTTCGTGCCACTTGACGAAATTGCCCGCACGGCCGACATCATCACCTTCCACACTCCGCTGAACCGCGAAGGCACCGACCGTACCTTCCACCTTGCCGACAGCAAGTTTCTTGACAACCTTGACCGCTGCCGTCTGCTCATCAACAGCTCGCGCGGCGAAGTGGTCGACAACGCGGCACTGCTTCATGCGCTTGAAAACGGCCGTCTCGAAGCCGCAGCCGTCGACTGTTGGGAAAACGAGCCCGACATCGACCGCCGGCTGCTCGAAAAGGTATTTGTGGCTACACCCCACATTGCCGGCTATTCGGCAGAAGGGAAAACACGCGCCACGGCTATGGCATTGGAAGCATTCGAGGACTTTTATGGCGTAACCGTTGCCGGAAAGCCCGTTGCCGAAGCCCCGAAACTGGGTGCCAACGTCAGCAGCCTTTCGCAGATAGCCGCCACCTACAACCCGCTCGACGACACCGCCACGCTGCGCCGCTCGCCCGAAACCTTCGAAGCCCAGCGCAACCACTACGCCCTCCGCGCCGAAGTGCGGTAAAAACGTCCATCACGACACCCAACAAAAACGAACAATGCGCCGCCACATTCCTAACTTGTGACAGCGCATTACCATTATCTCAAAACGGATTTATTCTTTCATCGTAACAGTTCCGTCAGGAGCAACATCAAATTTGATCTCATAATATACGATAGATGTACTACCGGCGTTTGAAACAGTTTCATTGCCTTTTTCTACCACATTAACTGTAAATGTTGTCATAAGATTCGGATTGTACTTGTCCCCTGACTTTGTTATATCAGATTCAATACGGTATTCAGCAAGAGACTTAAACGCATATTCTGCCGGGATCAGCTTCTTCGCTTCTTCCAACTGTTTCATAATCGCAGTTGCATCTAATTTCGTTGCGTCAACTGCCACTACTTTTTCAAAAACCAAACCTTTGTCATACCAGCTATCCGGAGCGATCTCACTCGGTTTCCAATTCAATTCGCCAATGAAAGACTGAGTGAACACCCGGCCATTTTTCTTGACCATTTTAACAAAAACAGAACCGTTGTTCAGGTTATTTTCCAGTTTACCACTACCTATACCTTCACTCCAGGACAATTCTACAATTTTCCACTCTTCAGGACTTACATTAGTCGTTACAATCTCTTTCACCTTGTTGACAGCTTCCGGAGAATCCATTGCCAACTTTCCTAAACCACTACCACAAGATGTTGCCACTACAGCAAAAACAATTGCCGTAAACACTTTCAAAAAAGATTTTTTCATAATAGATTAGATTTTAATTATGTATATATTCTTCCATATCTCGAATGAAACATTATGAATTTTAATGATTTACAAAGTAAACAAATAAATCGGCCTTCTTATTTTCACCATAGTTAAAAGATGTCAATAATACTATTTTTTATTTCAAATTTCCTCTGTAATTCAAACAACAGAAAAAACGGATGTCAACATCTACAGCCATTACAGATAGCCACAACCCGCTTGACGATACCACCGCACTGCGCCGAAGTGCGGTAACTACCGTAGTCTTACCGCCGTCGGGCATTTTCTGCGGGTTTCGTAGTTTAATACCTGGTTTCTTGTGAAACTATAAGTATTTCCCCAAAATTTGGCAAAACGAAACGAACTACCTATCTTTGCAGAAGAATTTTGACTGCAACAATTTATAAAAACGAAACAATGAACATATTTCAAAGCCGTACATATTCAATGGCCGAACTGGTCCGCTCCCGGCGATACAGCTATCGCGGGGTGTATGTTCATTGGTTCACCGGATTCCAATAAACACATTCCCACGCACAATATGGAGAGGCACATCTTCTATGCTTCCACTAATCCGTGTTTTATAAAAAAAGCCGTCACCCTCGGGCAACGGCCAGTAAGTTTCTGCATAAAAAAATAGTTTTTCTATGTTTAAAATTATCGGAATGATGCTTAGCGGCATCGTTATCGGCTATCTTTTGCGCAATTTTTCCGGCGTGGGAAAAATACACAAGCCTATTTTCATCACCGTAATCCTGCTTCTCTTCATGCTGGGAATGTCAATCGGGATGAACCGGCTCATCATTGAAAATCTTTCGTCACTCGGCTGGCAGGCCATGCTGCTTGCCATCGGCGGCACCGTCGGCAGCGTGCTTTTCAGCACTCTCTGCTACCGATTCTTTTTCAGAAAGGAGGAAAAGAAATGAAAGACAACGCCATTATCATCACCGTATTTTTCATTGGCTGCCTTATCGGTTGGAGCGGAATCGCTCCCGAAACCATCAAGGAAAGCAATCCGGCCATCTACATACTCTATGCACTGATGTTTCAGGTGGGCATCAGCATCGGAAGCGACAAAAACCTGAAAAACATGGTCAAAAGCCTGCGCCTAAAAATGCTGCTGCTTCCGCTTTCCACCATTCTGGGCACCCTGCTTTTCTCGGCGCTCATCAGCCTTGTGCTGACACGCTGGTCGGTGTTCGACTGCCTGGCCGTAGGCAGCGGATTCGCCTACTACTCGCTGTCGTCGATACTTATCACCGAACTGAAAGGCGCATCGCTCGGCGTTCAAGTGGCGGCAGAACTCGGCACGATAGCCCTGCTTGCCAATATCATGCGCGAAATAATGGCACTGCTCGGCACACCCCTGCTGGCACGCTTTTTCGGACGGTTTGCCCCCATTTCAGCAGCCGGAGTCAACTCCATGGACGTCATCCTGCCGACCATCACCAAATACACAGGAAAGGAAATGACCACCTTCGCCATTTTCCACGGCATCCTCGTCGACATGTCGGTGCCCTTCTTCGTCACCCTTTTCTGCACCCTGTAAGCGACACTTTCTTCAATTGATTATATTTGTTTCCCCGGACGGCCCTCCGCCCGGGGTTTTGTTTTTTCTATACCTCTACATCTTTCCGCTGAGGTCGTCTTTTGGCATGGCGGGGTCGCTGCCGTCACGGGTTGCCATGTAGTGGGGCGACATGATTTCGATGCCTTCTTCGTTGAAGCGGTCCTGAATGTTCTGATGCAGGTTGGAATAAATCTGCGGTACGTTGTGCGCGTCTTTCACATAGGCGTTAATCTGATAAACAGGATACCAGTCGTTCAACGCCGTTTCAAGCACAAACGGCCGCGGGTCGTCGACCACGCCGGGCGTATTGAGAGCTGCTTCAATCAGCAGTTTGTGAACCAGCCGCCACGGTGCATCGTAACCGATTGTCACCTCACTGTGTATAATCAGTCCATAGGAACGAGCCGACTCACTGTAGTTCACCGTGTGCGACGACATGATAAAAGAGTTCGGAATCGTAATCACCTCATTCTTCGGCGTACGTATGCGCGTAACGAGCGGAGTGCGTTCCAGCACGTCGCCCGTCGTATCGTTCAGTTTGATACGGTCGCCCGTCTTGTACGGACGCATATAAGTGATGACGAGGCCGGCGATGATATTGCCGATGACCGTGCTCGAACCAAGCGAAACAATCAAGCCGACAAACACCGATATGCCCTGAAAAACACCGGAACTTGATCCCGGAAGATACGGATAAATCATAGCCACCATAAACGCATAGAGAAGGAACCGCACGATGTGGTAGGTGGGCAATGCCCAATCGGGATAGAATCCGTTGATTTTCAGCCGTTCGCTCTCCACTTCACGGGCAAGGTAATGTACAAAACGCACCAAATATTTGATGGCAAGACAAATGACAACAATCGTAAACAGATTAGGAATATAGGAAACGATTCCCATCAGTATGCTTTTCACCGGCATCCAGAGATAGCCCAGCAACGTATAGGCAAGTTTCTCGGTCTGCGGAAAAATGATAAACACAAGCGGCACCGTGAATATCAGTTGGACAAGCATAAACAGATAGCGGGCCACATTGGCGGCAACACCAAGCAACGACACCTGCTTGCCGGTATCCAGCAGTTCGTACGACTGTATCATGATTGGCTTCAACTTCGTTTCCTTCAGTTTCAGAATCCGAAGCCTCAGTTTCCGGTACAGCCAGTTAGTCAAACGAATAAGGAGATACTGCCCTACAACAATCAGCAGCAAATAAGCAATACGCTTCACCAGTTGCCACATGCCGTTTTCTTCCTTCATCCGAATCAGTTTGTTCTTGATAATCTTGCACCTCTCCTTAGCCAACTGTTCCCGCGGCATTCCCGCCCACAGGGCATCCATGTCGGTCAAAGAAACGAGCACCGTGTTTTTATACATAATATCAGACGTGATGTCGGACGTAATCACTTTCAAGGAATCCGGCTCAAGCACCAGCCGATGCCCCAAATCCTCTATCAGTTTCTTATTCATTTCTGCCCGTTGCTTTGCCGAGTATCCACCACGGTTGGCATAAAAATAGAAAAGAGTGTCGCCATCAACCACCATCGGAACACCCGGAGTGATTTTCCGTAACGAATCAATGCGATGGCGCTGTTCTTCCCTTTTCGACGAATCGGCAGAATAATATAACCGTAGTTGCATCATCTCGTCACGGGTATACGCCTCACGTTGACGGACAAGTTCCAGTTCTCGCTGCAGCGAATCGACAACAGCCGCTTCTCTTTTTGCACTATCCACTGATTCCTGCTGAGGCAAAGCTTTCTGAATTCTGTCCAACAACTGACTTTGGCAATCCATGCTACCCAACACAACAATTGCCACCAACACAATAAGATACTTAATATTGCAGATACTCATAACCCGTATTTTTTAATATCTCAACAAAGGTATCCATAATTATTTCAAGAAAGACACAAAAAAGCACTTTACTTTAAAAATTTCACTATTCATCTTTCATCTATAAAAAAGGTGACAGATATTCAATTATCGCCACCTTAGATTTTTATTAAAAGTCACTCGAATTAACACCAACAGCAGGCTTAATCCCAATATGTAATTTTACGAGTTTCAATTTTATAATCTTTTTTCTTTTTCTTAGGTTGTTTAGATTCCACTTTTCGAGATATCCAATTTCCTTTCTGATCACATTGAATATCTGTATATTTACTAACACTTCCCAATTTACCATCCACGTAATACTCAGCTTGTATCTGCAAACCTTCCAAATTATAATAATAAAGTGTCGTATTTTTCATATCATCTGAAACATAGACCCTTTCTGTTACAATATTTCCTTCACCATTATACTCACAATCTTTTTTATAAATGAATTGAGAGCACTCGGCATCTTTATACAAAGCAAATGAAACGGCCTCATTCTGAGCGTTCCTTTTAATTTGAAATCCATATTCGGTATCCTCCAAAGAATACGAAACCAGTTGCCCGTCTCTATCATACTCATATGTCCAACCGTCGTCGGTAATGGTTTTCACATTTCCCCTCGCCCCTTCGAGCAAAGAGTCGTTATAAACTTGAGCTGCACATGGGCTCACAATACCCAGTGCCAAAACTACTGCAATAATACTTAGTGTTTTCATTGTTTATTTGTCTATTAAAAATTCCCATTTTATTTGATTAATGCACTCTGCTACAGACATGCTCACTCGTCCCTACCGTAAAAGGCTGCATGACTTTGAACAGCCATAGTGAAAGTCGAAGTCAAAAAACTATTCCCTATGTTACAAATATAGACATTTATTTAAATATACACGATATCTCAATCGTTTTTAACATTGTCAAAATTACATTTTTGTAAACAAGATTCAACCCATACATATAACCATCAAAAAGTCCCATTACACCGCCTTCGGAATAATGGGACTCTCTTAAAATTCTTATTACGATTAATGATGATTTTTCACTTGTGCTGCGAGAAAAGCCATTTCATAAAGTCAGGATAATTGAAAGCCGGATTCCAGCTTCCGTGATTGCAGCCTGGGAACTCGATATATTCCACATCGGCACCGGCAGCCTTTAGAGCACGATAGGCATTACGCGAGCCGTCGACCGGCACTACGTCATCAGCATCACCGTGGAAAATGCGGAATTTCACCTTCTTTGCCGCAGCGAGGCGCGAAGCGTTGACCGTGCCACAGATGGGAATAGCGGCGGCAAACACATCGGGGAAACGGCACACCATGTCGTATGTACCCATACCTCCCATCGACAAACCCATGATATACACGCGGTCGGTGTCAACATCCCCGCGCGACAAATAGCTGTCGATAAGTTCCTTTAACGATGCAAAGACAGGAGAAATTTCTGGGTCTTTCGGCATTTTGTCGCTCTCGAACGACTCCGGACGGCTGTTATATGCCCAATAGCCGTCGGGCGGACATTGCGGAGCGATGACAAATGCCGGATATTCCATGCGGTTCACCGGATTAAGAAACATTTGCCCTCCGTGAACGAGCTGCTTTTCGTTGTCCGTACCGCGCTCGCCTGCACCGTGAAGGAATATCACCAACGGATATTTCTTACCCTTTTGCTGATTTTCCGGCGTCAAAAGGCGATAAGGCAACGTGTCGCCGCGTTGCGAAATGTACTGTTTTTTCTCAAACTGTTCTGCCGCAAAAGCCGTTCCCGCCACGAGAACAGCCATCATGAGAGTCAAAAATTTTTTCATGTTCTGTTACTGTTGTTTGTTTTGGAGTATCAATGATTTTTCAACTTCCAAAGTTACAAAACCCGGACCAAACACCACCATCACCCACCCGAAATTTTCCAAAGAGACTTGCGAAGAAGTCTCATTTTCGCAAGACAGCATTACCATTCCGCAAAAAACCGTTGCTAATTTAGGACATTCATACAGGAAAGTGTAATTTTGCGTATTTTAATAAGCAAAACGAAAACAATGGCAGGATTGAAAGCTTTGGCCAAAGATACGGCCATATACGGATTGAGCAGTATCGTCGGCAGATTCTTGAATTATTTGCTGGTTCCCATCTATGCCGCGGCTATGTCGGCGGAATCGGGCGGCTACGGAGTGGTAACGGAAGTTTACGCCTGGACGGCGCTGCTGCTCGTCATTCTCACCTACGGAATGGAAACTACATTTTTCCGCTATATGAACAAGGACGGAGAGAACCCGCAACGGGTCTACTCTACCGTACTGACAATGGTCGGCTCGACATCACTGCTTTTTGCGGTGCTGTGCATAGTGTTCATGCAGCCGATAGCCAATGCAATGGGCTATTCCGAACATCCGTGGTATATTGGCATGATGACACTCGTCGTTGCCATGGATGCCTTCCAGTGCATCCCGTTCGCCTACCTGCGCTACAAAAAACGTCCCATACGTTTTGCGGCCCTAAAATTACTGTTCATTGTGCTGAACATCGCACTCAACCTTGTCTACTACGTATTTATGGACGGTAGCGACGTGTTCTACGCCTTTTTCTTCAATCTGGTGTGCACCTCGTTCATTATGCTGCTGATGATTCCTCTGCTGGATTTTCGCGGAGGATTCGACTGGCCGCTCGCCAAACACATGCTCAACTATTCCTATCCGATTCTCATACTCGGCATTGCCGGCATCCTCAACCAGGTGGCCGACAAAATCATCTTCCGTCATGTATACCCCGATGCCGCCGACGCAAAGGTGCAGCTCGGCATCTATGGAGCCGCCAGCAAGATTGCCATGATTATGGCCATGATTACGCAGGCGTTCCGCTATGCCTACGAACCTTTCGTGTTCGGCAACAGCAAGAACAAGAACAGCAAAAAGATGTATGCCGACGCAATGAAATATTTTGTCATCTTCACGCTGCTGGCCTATCTCTGCGTGATATTCTACCTCGACATTCTCAAGTATATCCTTGCTCCCGACTATTGGGAAGGACTGAAAGTGGTGCCTATCGTGATGATGGCTGAAATATTCATGGGCATCTATTTCAACCTCTCGTTCTGGTACAAGCTTATCGACCAGACTAAATGGGGGGCCATCTTCTCGTTCATCGGCTGTGCCGTGCTGATTGCCATCAATATCCTCCTTGTTCCGGTCTACGGCTACATGGCATGTGCGTGGGCGGGAGTGGCCGGCTACGGGGTTGCGATGCTGCTGTCATATTTCGTGGGACAGAAAAAATATCCTATCGACTACGACCTGAAATCCATCGGACTGTATTTCGTCGTGACATTTGTCCTGTATGCCATTTCAGAATGGCTTCCGTTCGACAACACCTGGCTACGGTTGGCCGCCAACACCGTGCTGCTCGCCTTCTTCCTGGTGTTCATCGTAAAAAAAGAGAAATTCAACCTTGCTAAATTCAGAAGAAAATGAAAATCTACGAACCTATCGACAGCAAGAACCTGCTTAAAAAGCTGAAACATTACTTTTCCTGGTATTTCGACATGTCGGACGACCTGGAGGACAAACAACTGATCATAGAGAACATCAAAGACGGAGTGTCGTTCCGCGGTACAAACGTCTACATTCTTATTGCCGCCATCTTCGTCGCATCGCTCGGACTGAATGTCAATTCAGCGGCCGTAATCATCGGCGCCATGCTTATTTCTCCACTGATGGGACCTATTATGGGGATGGGACTGGGAATCGGCATCCTCGACTATTCGCTCATCAAACGTTCGTTCCGCAATCTGGCCATTGCCGCCGCTGTGAGCATCGCCACATCCGCCGTCTATTTTTTGATTTCGCCGTTGAGCGAAAACCGTTCGGAACTGCTGGCGCGCACCTCACCGACAATCTACGACGTGCTGATTGCCTTCTTCGGCGGTTGTGCCGGCATCCTTGCCGTTTCGTCGAAGCAGAAAGGCAATGTACTTCCGGGCGTGGCCATTGCCACTGCCCTCATGCCGCCGTTGTGTACGGCCGGCTACGGACTTGCCACCCTGCAGTTGAACTATTTCCTCGGTGCATTCTATCTGTTTCTGATAAATTCCATCTTTATCGGTACGGCTACGGCACTGGGCACAAAATTCTTCCATTTCCCGCTTACACAGCACGCCGATACCCGGCAGACAAAACGAGTGTCGCGCATCGTCTACGCCATTATCATATTGACCTTGATACCGAGCATCTACCTGACAGTGCAGATGTTCCGCGAAAACTATTTCCGGGCGGATGCCAACCGCTTCATTGAACAGGAATTCCAATTCCCGAACACGCATATCCTCGACAAGAAGGTGGAAATGCACAAGGGGAAAAAGACGATTACCGTCACCCTTATCGGACAGACGCTTCCGCTCGATTCGCTGAAACTTGCCATGTATGAAAAAATGCAGAGCTTCGGTCTGGAAGGTGTCGACCTCGTCATCGAGCAAGGCTACTCGCAGGACAAACTCGATATCAACAAGCTGAGTGCAGAAATGCTCAACGATCTATATCAGACGAGCCAACAGAAAATCACCGCACAGACGGCCACTATCGACTCGCTCCAGCAAATCATCGGCAACCTTACCCATCCGGCCACCCTTTCTACGTCCATTTCTGCGGAACTGAAAGTAATTTTCCCGGAAGTGGAAGCCATATCCATGGGTACGAACATTTTCTCAAAAGAGGACGGCAGCGTGAAGACCGACACGGTGAACATTGCCATCGTCACGCTCCGCAAACCGCTTTCGGCTGCCCAGCACGACAAGCTGAAAAACTATTTGCAGGCACGGTCCGGTCTGAACGACATTACCGTCATCGACTATAAAGGAAAACTTTCATTTGACAACGAAGCCAAAGACCAGAAAAAATGAAAATCGTCATCCTCAACACTTCTGATTCCAAAGGCGGAGCTGCCATCGTCTCCCTCCGGCTCATGCGTGCCCTTTGTGCCGCCGGGATAGATGCCCGCATGTTGGTTGTCGACCGCCGCACCGACGATGAGCGCGTGGCCGTGGCCGGCACTCCGGAACAGTTGAAATGGGCATTCCTCCGCGAACGGCTTGACATTTTCCTTCACAACGGACTGCTGCGCAGCGAGCTGTTCAAGGTGTCGATAGCCAACAAGGGCGTCGACGTGCTCTCGCACCCGTGGGTCAAGCATGCCGACATTGTGTGCCTCAACTGGATTAATCAGGGCATGATGTCGCTGTCGACATTGGAAGCGTTGGGAAAAATGGGAAAGAAACTGGTGTGGACCATGCACGACATGTGGTGCCTGACTGGTATGTGCCATCATTCCTACGGATGCGACCACTACCGCGAAAGTTGCGGAAAATGCCGTTTCGTGCGGTTCCCTCACCGCAACGACCTTTCACACCGGACCTGGAAAAAGAAACAGCGTCTTTACAGCCGTACCGACTTCCATTTCGTAGCCGTCAGCAGTTGGCTTGCCGACCGTTTCCGCGAAAGTTCGCTGACAGCCGGAAAACCGTTGACCGTCATTCCGAACGCACTGCCGGTGGAACGCTTTGCCTTCGACCGCTCGACAAACATTCCCGTCGAGAAAAAAGTGATTGTCATGGGGGCGGCACGCCTCGATGATCCGGTAAAAGGTTTTGAGCTGATGACCGAAGCTGTCAATCTCATCGCCACACAGCATCCAGAAAAGGCGAAGGACCTTCAACTGCTCCTGTTCGGCGACATCCGCAACCCGGAACTGCTCAAACAGCTGAGACTGCCCTATGAATGGCTGGGACCGGTTGCTCTCGAACGCATACCCGAACTTTACCGCCGGAGCGATATCGTGCTTTCGTCGTCGCACTTCGAAACTCTCCCCACCACCCTTATTGAAGGGCAGGCGGCTGGATGTCTGGCCGTAGCATTCGACCACGGTGGACAACGCGACATCATCACCCACCGGAAAAACGGCTATCTGGCCAAATATCCCGACACAGCCGACCTGGCGGAAGGGTTGCTTTGGGCCGCCGGACAGACGGTCGACCGCGCTGCGCTGCACAACAGCGTTGCGGAACGCTTCTCCGAAGCCCATATTGCCGATATGTATATCCACCTTTTCAAACAGCTGTAAAACCACATTCACGGCCAACCGGCCCGCCGTTGTCTAAAGATTTTTGTAACTTTGTCATCTGAAAACTAATAAAAACTAAAGGAATGGTTACGATTTTGTTTCACGATACAATTTTCGGCCCGATTCACAGCCGACGGCTCGGCACTTCGCTGGGCATCAACCTGACTCCGAACGACGGGAAAATCTGCTCCTTCGACTGCCTTTACTGCGAAGCCGGCTACAATGCCCAGGGCCCCGGCACGACAGGAATCAGCCCTCGCGAGGAAGTGCGCACGAAGCTGGAACAGAAACTGGCGGCCATGAAAGCCAACGGCGACCGTCTTGATGTAATTACCTTCTCAGGCAACGGCGAACCTACGCTGCATCCGGATTTCAACGGCGTGGTAGACGATGTAATCGCCTTGCGCGACCGCTACTATCCGCAGGTGAAAATCAGCGTGCTGTCAAACTCCACAATGATCGACCGCCCTGCCGTAGTGGAAGCGCTGAAAAAGGTGGACAACAACATTCTGAAACTGGATTCGGCCATCGACCGCACCATGCGCCTCATCGACCGCCCGGTAAACGGCCACTTCAACGTGACCAACCTTGTGGAACGTCTGAAACAGTTCAGCGGACAGTGCATCATACAGACCATGATGCTCCGCGGTGAACACAACGGTGAACGCATCGACAATACGACAGATGCGGAGGTGGAGGCTCTGCTCGCCGCTTATCTCGAAATCCGCCCGGCAGAAGTGATGCTCTACTCCCTCGACCGCGCAACGCCGGAAAAGAATTTGCAGAAAGTGCCGAAAGAAGAACTCGAAACCATTGCCGAACGCTTCCGTGCGAAAGGCATTAAAGTACAAGTAAACTAAACGATGATATATCCCAGACCGTTAAAGCAGGGCGACAGCGTGGCCATCGTCTCCCCTGCCAGCAAAATCGACGCAAGATTGGTGGACGGTGCCTGCGCCACACTCGAAGCATGGGGCTTCCGTCCCGTTGTAGGCAGCTGTTGCAAAGGTGAATGCGGCTCGTTCAGCGGAACCGTCGGCCAACGTCTTGGCGACCTGCGCGCCGCCCTTGAGAATCCCGACGTGCGTGCCGTGCTGTGCAGCCGCGGCGGCTATGGCGTAGTGCAACTGATCGAGCATTTCGGCGACTCCATGTGGAACAGCGATCCGAAATGGCTGATCGGCTTCAGCGACATCTCCGCCCTTCATGCCGTGTCGGTCCATGCCGGTGTAGTCAGCGTCCACTCCTCCATGTGCAAGCTCCTTACGGAACGCCCCGATTGCCAGTGCAGCCGCACGCTCCACGACATACTGACCGGAAAACTCCCCGACTATGAAGTGGCAGGCGACTCGCGGAACCGCGAAGGCAGCGTCAGCGGAACCGTTACAGGCGGAAACCTTGCCGTGCTGTCAGGACTCGTTTCAACGCCCTACAACCTGCTGCAAAAGGATCACATACTCTTCATTGAGGACATTTCGGAGGCCATCTACCGCGTTGAACGTATGCTCTACACCCTGCGCCTCAACGGAACACTTGCTCATACCAAGGCACTGATTGTGGGACAATTCACCGACTACAAGCCCAGCATTGACCACCAGTGCATGTACGACATGATTGAAAAAATGGTAGCCGACTACGATTTCCCCGTAGCCTACAACTTCCCCGTAGGCCACGTCGACTACAACCTCCCCATGCTCGAAGGTGCCCAGGCCGACCTCACCGTCACCAAAGACAAAGTCCGCCTCATCTTCAAACGATAAAAAACGACGAAAAAGACCAACCGCTCCGAGCCGCACCCGCACAGCCCGGAGCATAATCATAAATTAAGAAATTCACGCTACCACCATATTTTCACATAAAATTCTTGGTAATATATCATTAATAGCATATATTTGTAACATTGTATCTGTACAGAGAACATGCTATATAATAAAAGCGTCATCTAAGCTTTGTCAATTGGCTTCTTTGAACCTGAGAAATTCATACTGTTAGTCAAGGACAATGTCAGAAGTGATTGCTACGGATATGTCTCCACTATATCCCAAAGTGTGCTGAGAGTAGAATCTATTCTCAAGCACACTTAATGATAGTGCTACATACCTACGTGGGCAACACTCTACACGTTCACTAACAGGGGCTTTCTCAGGGCCTAAAGAAGCGGACAAGTAGAGATGGAGACCCACGTTTTTGTTATACAGCCTTTCATTTCAACCTTTTTCAACCCAGCGGGTCTCTATGGGTACTACTCTACTATTATGAAAAAACTTATTTTTTTAGCTTTGTCTCTGTTTTTGATGACATTCTCTATCAACGCTCAAATTAAAGACGACATCCAAAAAAGTCGAGAACGCGCAGAAAAACTCCAGAAACTATGCGACAATTACAAGACATCGGGCAACGCTAACATTGACGGCTATGGGAATGCCGTGAAAGATGCAGCAATTTTAGCCATTGCCAACAGCGTGCAATTAGAAAACATGTACCAACGCCAAATTGGAGAAACACAAGACGGAGTAACAGATGTTACCGTCACAAAACCGACACTTGACGAGTGGATAACCTTTGCTACAACCGTAGGCGGAGAAGCGGCAAGTATAAAAAAAGCAACCGATAAGGCTGTAGCCGCGGCAAATGAAGTAAAAACACTCACTGAAAACGCCTCAAAAGAAAAGAACAAACTGAAAGCAGTAAAAGCTGTAAGCACTGCAAAGGCTGCAACTGCCATCATTAATTTCGGAAATGAAGCCACCCCTATTCTCGTTGAGGAAAGCGCTGCACAAGCTAAGGCCGTACAAACTATCATTGAGACCATTAAATCTGGCAAAAACTTATAGAAGACTATGAAAAGTCGACTTTCTGTACTAATATTGATAATGGCCGCGTGTATCCGTTTCGGGTACGCGCAGCCTTACAATGATACTCGCCAAGTTGTGGGCGTAGCAGAATTTACAAGCACCGAAAACAGCCCCTATACACGTCTGGTCACCGAGAAAATCATCGAAATGCTTACCAACAGCAAGCGGTTTAAAGTGGTAGACAGAACCAGCCGTGACAAAATAACGGAAGAGTTGGAGTTGCAAAAAAGCGAAGCGTTTATTGATAGCGAAAATCTGGTAGAACAGGGAATGACTGTAGCAGCCGAGAAATTGATTACCGGCGAAATTATCAAAATTCCCGTCTATCGAATAAAAAACAGCGATGGGTCTGTACGCGGCTACAAGGCCAGCGTGGCGTTTCAGATGAAGGTTGTAGATGTTGCTACCGGACTAAGCACCGAAGCGACCAGCTTCGACGGAAAGGCAAGCGAAGAATGTCTGTCACCAGAAAGTGCTGTGACAATGGCAATGAACTCACTGGAAGACGATATAGCTGAATATTTTCGTACAAATTTTCCTGTCACCGCCAAGCTGATGAAACTCGTAAAGCAGGAAAAAGGTGCAGCAAGAATCGTATTAGTAAAGGCCGGTAAGAGACAGGGTATTAAAGTGGGAGACAAATTCAAATTGGAAAGCATCGAAATGCTCGACGGAGAAATTTTGCCCACGGAATTGGGAACAGCTACCGTTACCGAACTGAAAGGCGAAGTTTATGCAGAATGCAAAATAGGCAAAAAGGAAGGACAAGCTGTATACGAACATTTCAATGCCAACAAACAAATAAACTGTACACTTATCGTCAAATAGCATGAAAAATCTTATCCTATTGTTTTTTCTGCTGACACTGGTAGGAGTATTGCCCGCACCCGCTCAATACAACGCTACCGTCAGCAGTTCGACCACTCAAACCGTCACACTACGCTGTGTCGGATACGGAAAAAAGGCCAAGCCTGCCGCTACCGACGCCGAACTGTCAGCTATACGGACAGTACTTTTTGTCGGTGTCCATGGCACACCTTTCAACATGCCACTGATCCAAGAAGGCCAACAGTCAGCGGAATCCCGATTCAATGACTTTTTTAATAACTTCTATAACGGAGACTACAAAAACTTCATCGAATCGTCTATTGTCACAATCCCTTTCGGCAAAAATGCCGTAAAGGCAAAATGTATCACTGTCGACGTATGCGTACGGGTCAGTGCACTAAGGAAATATCTTGAAGACAACAACATTATACGTAAATTCGGACTATGAACATAAAAAACATAATAATCCTACTGGTAATGATATTGCTAAGCCATTCCTCATGGGGGCAAACGGCTACCGTTCAACCCAAAATCATGGTTATTCCCTATGCAAAACAAGACGAAGATATTACAACTATTATAGAAAACGATGTCAACAAAAGAATCGTACTTGCCAAAATCCGAGAAGCATTTGACAGCAGAGGATTCACAACAATCGACTTTGCGGCGAAACTGAAATCCGTATCACGCACATCGGGTCTGACACAAGGCACTCAATCAGATCTGAAAACAATGATTATAGAACAGTCAGGAGCCGACATATATGTAGAAGCTGAAATGGACATTTTATTATCTCCAAGTGGAAACAGTGTAAAAACCATTCTCACCGCCTATGACATATCAACAGGCGGATCACTCGCCAACAAAGTGGGAGAAAGCGGCAAATTCTATACTGATGACATTGGAAAACTCGCAACAAAAGCCGTCGAGAAAGTAGTAGATGATTTTCTCAGTACGATCCAAAACAAATTCACGGACATCATCAATAATGGACGTTCAATTATGGTTGATTTCACATTCGACCCAAGTTCCACCCTTTCCATGTTTTCAGAAATTGGCAATGATGGACTTGGTCTGTCCGATCATCTCGAATTATGGATGAGTGAAAATGCCTACAAAAACAATTATCACATACAAGGAACGACCGACAAACGAATGATCTTTGACGATGTGCGCATTCCTCTTAAAGATGAAAACGGAAACAACTACAACATCAACAAATTCGGCCTTGAGTTTCTGAAATTTGCAAGAGAACTTGGAGTTAAGATTTCACGCACGACAGTGGGGAACACCCTCATAATAACCTTCAAATAAATTAATGATGAAGAATTTTATTCTAACACTGACACTACTGCTCATTGTCCCAATTCTGGAGGCACAAAATAAGAGCATCTACTTTTCGATTGCCATGCCAAGTGAATGCACGCTTGATAATAACACAAAATCACTCCTGAAAAACAAATTTTTCAACCTCCTTTCAAAAGAAGGTGTTGCCTCAATGGAGTATGGTGCCATCGCAATGATACCGGAAGTAAACGTCAACAATTCTTCGAAAATCGCCGGAGGTATGCGAAATATCTATTCTGTAGAACTCAACATTACAGTCACTGTCCGGAACATCATAACAAATACCGTTTTCAACACGTTACAAATAGCCTGTAACGGTGAGGGATATACCGAACGTGAAGCCCAACGTTCTGCTATTAACAGAATTGACTTGTCATCACCGACATATACCAAATTCATCGAAATGACAAAGTCAAAAATAGAAACTTACTATAAAGACAACATCTCCGTTATCATCAAGAAAGCGAACGCTCTTGCATCCCAACAATCATACGACGAAGCGCTTGCACTGCTTTCCACCTACCCGGAGTCACTTCCCGGCTACGGACAAGTAGCAGCAACCATGTCCACCATCTTCCAGAAATGCCAGTCGCAACAATGTCGCCAAATTCTGCTGACAGCAAAAGCGGCCTACGCCCAAAGGGACTATGACACTGCGGCTGAATTGGCTTCAACCGTCGACGCACAAAGTGAATGTGCCCGCGAAGCAGCGAAACTATTGGAAGCTGTCCGACAGAGTGCCAACAAAGAATATAGTGACCAACTAACGATGGAGAGAGAAAAAATACTTTCCAAAGAACGTATCAAAAAGGCAGAATACAAAGCCATTGCCGACATAGCATCAGCCTATTATCAACGGCAGACACAATATGTGTTTTTCTGGTAATTCCAACCCATTTTGGGTTAAAAAAGTCGGGGCGCTGTATTCACATACTGCGCCCCGAAAAATGTACCAATTATTTAATCTCTACAAAACGTCTTCTACTGGTGTGTAAGGCAGGTTCCATGCTTCGGCTACGCCTTTGTAAACCACCTTACCGTTGACAACATTCAAGCCTTCGAGCAATTCTTTGTTTTCCTTGCAAGCCTTGCGCCATCCTTTGTCGGCAAGTTGCAGCACATAAGGAAGTGTCGCATTGGTCAAGCCAAACGTAGATGTACGGGCCACTGCACCCGGAATGTTGGCAACGCAATAGTGTACGATGCCGTCCACTTCGTAAATCGGATCCTGATGAGTTGTCGGGTGTGAAGTTTCAAAACATCCGCCCTGGTCGATAGCAACATCGACCATCACGGTGCCTTTCTGCATCAGTTTCAGCATATCGCGAGTGACAAGCTTCGGAGCTTTTGCACCCGGAATCAGCACTGAACCGATAACAAGGTCGGCCTGCTTCAATTCTTCGCAAATATTAAATTTGTTAGACATCAAAGTCTTCACGTTCTTTGGCATTACATCGTGCAAGTAAGTAAGCCGTGGGATGGAGATATCGCAAATCGTGACATCCGCACCAGTTCCGGCAGCCGTATAGGCAGCAGCTGTACCCACAACACCGGCACCGATAACAAGCACCTTAGCCGGCTTAACACCCGGGATACCGCCGAGCAATACGCCCTTACCTCCATGATGACGTTCGAGGAAATACATACCTTCCTGAACTGACATACGTCCAGCCACTTCCGACATCGGAATCAACAGCGGCAACGTATGGTCGGCACGGCGAACCGTTTCATATGCACAGCATACAGAACCGTTTTCAACCATAGCGTGAGTCAACGGCTCGCTGCTTGCAAAGTGGAAATAAGTAAACAGTAACTGATCCTTGCGGATTAGTTTATATTCGGCCTCAATAGGCTCTTTCACTTTTACAATCATTTCGGCAATGCCGTAAACTTCTTCAATGGTAGGAAGAATTTTTGCTCCGGCATTGACATAATCCTCGTCACAAAATCCGCTTCCGTTTCCGGCAGTGGCTTGTACATAAACTACATGTCCGCGATTCACAAGTTCGTGAACACCGGCGGGCGTCATAGCGACACGATTTTCGCTATTTTTGATTTCTTTGGGAATTCCAATAATCATCGCTTTGTGTTTTAAGTGGTTTTATGTTAAATTCTTAAAGGTTTCATATCAGCAATGCCGCTCCGTAGGAAAGCCACATAATGACAAGAAGCACATATGTTATTTCTTTACGGATAGGATAGCATTTATATGCAAGATATCCACAGGCAATCATGTAGACCGGAAACATTACCAACAACAACCAGGTACTGTCGTCGCGGCTGGCAAAATCATATTCCATCATAAGAAAAGGCCATCCCACCACCGGTAGCACACTTATCGTAACCAGTACAATCAGCCACACAGGCCTTTTGGGAATGCTGTCGTCTTTTTTTGATAATGTCTTGTGTCTTGTCATAGTCTGCGGTCATTTTTTCGACTACGTTTCTTCGCGCTGTCATACAGCTTGAACCGTTAGTCAATCACAAATATACAATGAAGAAAGTTTTCTATAAAAATAATTTTCAAGAAAAATTTACGGCAGCTTTACGAATTAACATTTAGAAAAGCTTTTTCAAATTTACATACATATATTTACTCTTACATCAGCAACAACGCCAAATTCACCCTGCAAATACAGCCCAATCAAAAAAAATAGCTTACCTTTGCCTCAATTATCAACAATTTATACCAAATTATGTCAACTTACACAGAAGACAAGAGAAAAGTGACAACTCGCCGCCTTATTGAAATGAAGCAGCGAGGAGAAAAAATCTCAATGCTGACAGCCTATGACTATTCAATGGCTAAACTCATCGATGGCGCCGGGATGGACGTAATTCTCGTGGGTGATTCAGCATCTAATGTCATGGCAGGAAATGTCACAACACTTCCGATGACACTCGACCAAATGATTTACCACGGAAAATCGGTCATGCGTGCTGTAACACGCGCGCTGGTTGTGGTCGACATGCCGTTCGGTACCTACCAGGGCAACTCGAAAGAAGCTCTTTCGTCTGCCATCCGCATCATGAAAGAGACCCATGCCGACTGCATCAAGCTCGAAGGCGGATCGGAAGTCCGTGAATCCATCGAACGTATTCTCAGCGCAGGAATTCCTGTCATGGGACACCTGGGACTGACCCCGCAGTCAATCAACAAATTCGGCTCCTACACTGTTCGTGCCCGCGAAGAAGCGGAAGCCAACAAACTGATAGAGGATGCCAAACTGCTGGAAGAAATCGGCTGTTTCGCCCTCGTTCTTGAGAAGATTCCGGCTGAACTCGCTACGAAGGTGGCTAAAATGCTCACTATTCCGGTTATTGGAATCGGTGCCGGAAGAGGTTGTGACGGGCAAGTACTGGTGATGCACGACATGCTCGGCATCAACAAGGGATTCTCTCCGCGTTTCCTCCGTCGCTATGCCGATCTGGGAACCATCATCAACGATGCCGTTGCCAAATACATCGACGACGTAAAAACCGGCGACTTCCCCAACGAAAAGGAACAATACTAAGCCACACGGCTTACACACGACAGAAAAAACGGTTGCAGATCCATTACCGACTCTGCAACCGTTTTTTCATACCCCACACAGTCCCCGAAAACCGTAAACCCACAAAAAAACGCGGCCGACTCAAAGCCGACCGCGCATTTTGAATTTATTGTTTTTGTTCTATTACTTTACCAATACTTTGCAAACTGTGTTGGCAGCTTTTACGATATAGAAACCGGCAGGAACATTCACTATGCTTTCGCCTGCAGCAACATTTACAGTTTCTACAGCCTGACCTGCAGCGTTGTAAACAACCACTGTGCAAGCTTCTGCAGCGTTGACAACGATACCGTTGGCAGTAGCAACAACTGTTGTAGCTTCAGCAACTGCATCGTTCACGCCAGAACCCGGTTCATTGAATGCGATAGGATAAGCCTGAATACCTGTATTGTAAACAGCAACAGCACAAACAACGTCGTATTCACCTTCAGCAGGAGTTTCTACATTCCATGCCTTCTGATAGAAGAGTGACAAGCTACCAGTTGCATCTGTCACAACCTTACCTGTTGCATCAACCTTACCTGTAACGACAACTACCTTGTTCAAGTCGGACAAAGTAATATCGCCGGCTTTCATAGCGATAGGATAAGTCGGTACGTTCTGAGTTGCCGGAGCAAATGTACTAGCTTCCGGATATTGCATTTCAGGAAGGCCGTTGAAGCTAGTGTATTCACCCATGATACCGGCTGGGATAATGTCACCTACTTCATATTTAGGAACTTGGTTACCATAAATCAGCATTGCACCGCCTTCTGCATCCTTAACATAGAGGTTGCTTGCGTTCTGATAAGTTACAGTTACAGGGAAAGCAAACTTATACATGATATTACCATCGTTAGCTTCACCTTCAGACTGGAACTCTGCAAGGCTTGAAACTTCAACCGGAGCAGCAATTGTATAAGTAGCCGATACTTTGTCACTGCTGTCGATACCGTCCTTCTTTGCATAAGCAGTGATTGTGTATGAACCAAGTTCACTCAATGCGATAGGAGTAGTGTATTCAGTTTCAGCTCCATCATTGATCTGATACATGATTTTAGCACCGTCAGTGTTGCAAGTAAGTTCTACATTCTTAGCAGTGTAATAAGTGCCTTCATCAAGACCGAATTTAGGATTAGAGCATTTTGTAACTTCGCCTTCAGTATAAGTGATATTCAGGCTCATTACACGCAATTGCGGCAATTTGCCTGCCTGATTCTTGTTGCCTGTAACAGAAATAGTAGCCTCATTACCTGTCAATCCTGTCCAGTTTGCAGTCTTATCAGCATAAGAGAAAACAAATGAACCTTCAGAAACAGGATATGCAGAAGCATCGTCACCATAGTTCCATGTACCGCCGGCAAGCGTAAAATCAACGGCATTGATAGTTGCACCTTGAGGAGCTGTAATAGTCATAGAATTTTGAGCATACAGACGAATAGAACCTTCATCCTTGCCCGTTGTATTGTTAATATACTGATAATAAGCAGGGTCTGTAGAGCCACCATTCTTAGCGAAAGAGAAAGTAAAACCTTCAGCTTCAAAAGTTGTCACAACAACATTGCTATTACCACCCAACAAACCAGCGCAGGCATCCGGAAAAAGGACCGTCACTTCAGCTGCATTCATGGCGAACAAGCCAGAAACAGCCATTAAAGAAGAAAGTAATAATTTTTTCATAAAATATGTTTTTTAAAAGAGTTAGACAACAAAAATATAAACAAAATTTTAAAAAAACAACACCTAAAGAATTCATTTTCAACCTGCCAAAATTCGAAGAGTTCACAAGTATTCCAAAACGGATGCAACATGAAGAATTTACTCTTCTTTTCATGCTTTTACGCAACATTTTCCATGTTTTTGCTGTCAAAATGCAGTTTATCACTTTTTTGTAACAATTGCCTAAAACATCATGAATGAACCTAACGCTACAAAAAAACAGGACGCCTCCCTTCTCAGGAAGACGTCCCTTACATTATGGATTTCAAGATTGCTCTTTATTATTCAGCCAAGCCTACAACCTCAACATCAAACACGAGAGTTTCGTTAGCTTTGATGCCGGCATAAGGTTGTCCGTCAACACCGTAAGCGAGGTCGCCAGGGATGTAGAGCACATAGTGTGCACCCGGTTTCATCATCATCAAACCTTCGCCAAAGCCCGGAACAACACCTGAAGGAGAGAATACGCGCGGTTCGTCGCCGCTTGCATCGAATTCCTTACCGTCGATGTGCTTGCCGGTATATTTCACTTTCACACGGTCAGAAGCCTTGATAGTTACGCCTTCGCCTTCAGCGATTACCTTGTAAACCAAACCGCTGGCAGTTTTCTTCAACGACGGGTCTTTCTTCATCTGTTCAGCGATGTAGGATTCACCTGCGTTTTTGTTGGCGATAGCTTCCGGAGACTTAGCCATCTTTTCTGTTTTGATTTTTTGAATCAATGCCATAACCTGAGCCTGAGCTTCTTGTGGAGATGCTACAGAGTCAGCCAAGAAAGCTTCCTTGAATGCAGCAAAAAGGAGAGCCTTGTCAATGTTGATGCTGTCCTGAGCGGCAAGACCTTGAAGCTGGCTTGTGATAGCCAAACCGATTTGCAGACCTTGGATATAAGACTTTTGAGTAGTGTCGGCAGCGAAAGCAACCTCCATACCCTTGATAATTTCTGCCTTGTCAAAAGTAAGACCTTCCGGAGCGTTTTTCAGTTCAGAACCCACACCATTACCCCACATCTGGCCATAATAGTAAGCCAAAGAGTCTTCTTGAGTTTTCAAATCGCTTGTAGAACCTGCGTTGTCTTTACAGCCAACACCTGTCAACATCAGTGCAGCAGCACCTAATAAAAACAGTTTTTTCATAATTTCGTTTACTCTTATTTAGTTCATTTATTATTTAATCACGCGCAATAACTGGACATCGAATATCAAAGTCGTGTCCGGACCAATCAGCCCGCCTGCACCGTTAGGACCGTAGGCAAGGTCAGAAGGTATATACAGACGCCACTTGTCGCCTTCGTGCATCAGCTGCAAGGCTTCCACCCAACCCGGAATCACCTGAGTTACGCCGAAAGTAGCCGGAACGCCACGCTCCACCGAACTGTCGAACACGGTTCCGTCGATAAGTTTTCCGGTGTAGTGCACTTCCACACGGTCGTTGGCTGTCGGCTGTGCACCGTTGCCCGACTCAAGCACTTCATATTGCAAACCGCTGGCGGTAGTCTTCACGCCCTCGCGCTTAGCATTTTCCGACAAGAAAGCTTCGCCTATTTCGCGGTTCTGCTTGGCTGCTTTCTGATTGGCTTCCTGCATTTCTTTTTCCAGTTGCATGAAAAATGCCTGTACTGTCTGCTTTGCCTCGTCATAGGTCATTTCAGGCTTTTTGCCTTCATAAATTGCGGCAACACCGTTGGCGAAATCTTGCACATTGAGTTCCTTGATGCCCGAGCCCATGAAATTGTGGCCCATGCTCATGCCCAATGCATAGCTTAGTTTGTCCATTCTACAAATATCTAAAATTGTTTATACCATCAGTTTGGCCGTTCCCCGAAACTTCTTTTCCGGATTACCGCCAAGCTGTACTTTTCCAAGCCACAAAGGTATGGTTTTCTCTCTGTCAATTCACATTTTATTCATAAAAAAAACATAAAATCCGGCTTTTCTCCCGTAAAATAAATCCACCTTCTGCCCCATCTGTCTTTTTTCCTGCCATTTATCCTGCCTTTTTCAAAAATAATCACTAAATTAGGATGCACATTAACCCCAAATCCGTCATCGGGCTTTATGCTGATTTCACGCTGCTGTCAAGTAGTTTGATTTCCGGCTTTGCCGAAAATGTAGCGGGCCACATCGACAAGACACACTATCACCAGCCAAACTTTGTTGGGCGGTCAAATGACAGTTTCGGGTTACAAACACATACGACCCTACTATGAAAAATTAAAAACACATACGACTATGAAAAAGGAACTCATCTTCACTCTGTCGCTGCTGGAGTTCATCCTCGGCACAGGCTATCTCTACACCTCCTTCTTCAGTGCCGACAGCCGGCACGAATGGAACTGGTTCACGGCCATTCTTTCCATCGTCATGGTACTGTTCTTTGCCCTGCTGGCCCTACGGTTGCTGACACCGCTGAAAATGAGAATGCTGAAATGGACCCACCATTGCCGCACACTCGAATACCGCACCCAGTTTCCCGTCGGCATTCTGCTGTTTTTCGGAACACTGGCCCTGCTGGCTGTCAACGAGTCGGCCGAAATGAAATACGTGTTTCTGGCGGCTTTCGGACTTTCGGTCCTCGGCAAGGCCATGGTCAGAAAATTCATGCACGAACACGTAAAATGACCAACTTCCTGATTTTTTCGCTAATTTTGGCAAATAATATTTTTTGAGCTATGAATTTGCGAAACAATCTGATTATACTGGCAGCCGCATTGTTCTCCATGTCGGGCTGCGCCTCTTCGGCAACGAAAAAGACAGAAACCGCACAGCCGCAGGAAACGCAGGCGGCCGTACCGTCCATCCAGTTCAACGCCGACAGCGCCTACGCCTACGTAGCCGCACAATGCGCCTTCGGCGAACGGGTGCCCAACACCGAAGCCCACCGCAAATGCGGCGACTATCTGGCCAACGAGCTGCGCCGCCACGGTGCAAAAGTGACGGAACAGAACGCCGACCTGAAGGCGTTCGACGGCACCGTGCTGAAAGCCCGCAACATCGTCGGCGAATTTTATCCCGACAAGCCCAACCGCATCCTGCTGCTGGCCCACTGGGACTGCCGCCCCTGGGCCGACCAGGACCCTGACCCCGACAACCGCCGGAAGCCCGTAATGGGAGCCAACGACGGAGCCAGCGGCGTAGGTGTCCTGCTGGAAATAGCCCGACTGCTGCAACAGCACGAACCGCAGGCAGGCATCGACATTCTCTTCACCGATGCCGAGGACTGGGGAGCGGCCGACGGCAGCGAAGAGTCGTGGGCGCTGGGCACACAACATTGGGTAAGCACACCCCACCGCAGCGGCTACACCTATCCGTCGTTCGGCATTCTGCTGGACATGGTGGGCGACAAGGATGCCGTTTTTGCCCGGGAATATTTCTCGCAGGAATATGCCGGAAGCATCGTCGACAAAGTGTGGGAGACAGCAGCTTCGCTGGGCTATTCCGACCGCTTTGTCAACCGGGAAGGAGGAGCCATGACCGACGACCACGTGTTTGTCATCAAAGCCGGCATCCCCTGTATCGACATCATTGACCAGCGCACGAATGCGCCCACCGGCTTCTGTCCGCAATGGCACACGACATTCGACACGATGGAACACATCGACCGCGGCACATTGAAAGCCGTCGGACAAACCCTCACCACTTTATTGCTCGGAAAATAGCTTTTTGAGTTAAAAAGGGTTTCTATCAGCAATATTTCCACCAAAAATCAGTAATTTCGCATATCGTAGATTTGTAACACGAAAAATGAAAGAATCTTTAGGCATATCTCAAGAACAGAAACAAGTCCAACGGCTCACTCCGCAGCAGGTCCAGTTCGGGAAACTGCTGGAAATGAACCAACTTGAGATTGAGGAAAAGGTACGCCAGGAAATTGAAGACAATCCTGCCATAGAAGTGGCGCCGACTGCCGACAGCGAAAAGATGCTGACCGAGGACGGAGAAGAGTTCAAGGAGTCTTCGCAGGACATGCAGCTGGCCGACTTCCGCGACATGGACGATATGCCCGACGGCTACGATTCGGACCATTCCGCCAATACGCCCGACAGCGACAACTTGGCAGAACGCAGTACCGAAATTCCCAGCTACCGCCTGAAAGAGAACAACTACAGCCCCGACGACAAAGTCTACGAGCCGACCGTCGTGTCGGAAAACACCCTGATTGATTTCCTGACAGAACAGGTGAACGAACGCAACCTGACGGACGAACAGATGCAAATAGCCAACTACATCATCGGCGAAATCGACGACAACGGCTATCTCACCCGCACCGTCCCGTCAATGGCCTCCGACATCGCTTTCCAGACAGGACTGGACATCACCGACGAGGAAGTGGCCTACGTGCTGCAAATCATCCGCGACCTCGACCCGGCAGGAGTGGCCGCCACCGACCTGCGCGACTGCCTGCTGCTCCAGCTCGAACGCCTCGAGGGTTCCAAGCGCAACATGAACGCCTACGAAATCATCGACAAGTATTTCGACGAATTTTCCAAAAAGCATTTCGACAAGATTATGGCAGCCATGTCGATTTCGG
>URMA01000031.1 GCA_900548875.1 uncultured Porphyromonadaceae bacterium
TTGACGGGGCTTGGAATTACAAAATAAGACTCGACCACTGAATACACAATGGTCGGGCAGTACATTTTTATATTTAATCGGTTTTATCGGACAGCAATAATTCAATATAGTGAGAATAGTGAAAATAGAGGGAATTAGGGGAAATTAGAGGGAAATTTCCTCTAATTTATTTTTTTTCTTGTATATTTGCCAAAAACAAATTTTATGATTGAGCAAGTTCCCAAATTAAGTCAGAGTACACAATCGGATGCATTAAAACTTTTAGAAAATCCTAAATATGATGGTTTGTTTACCAAGATGCAGGACGAATATGTTTATTGGGACAAAGCAAAATATTATTCTCCAAAAGGAGTTGACCCGATAATCTTTTGGCAAGCCATTAAGTTAAAAAGGAATTTCAATTTAGTATATTTACGATTTGGCAAATTTAAGTTTCATTTTACGATAACTGGTAGAATGCAACAGTTACTGCATGAGTTTGACATGCACTTTGGCGGAACTTTAAGAGCAAATAATATCATTCCGGAGAAGGACCATAGCGTTTATTTGGTAAGTTCGATTATGGAGGAAGCTATAGCCTCAAGTCAAATGGAGGGTGCTTCCACAACAAGAAAGATAGCTAAGGATATGTTGCGAAAACAAGCCAGGCCGATAAATAAAAGTCAGCAAATGATTGTAAACAATTATACAACTATTCAATATTTGGTCAATCATAAGTCTGATACATTAAGTATACCGGCTTTGTTGAATATCCACAAGCTTATTTCGAATAATACTCTTGATAGATCTTCTGATGAAGGAGCTTTTAGAAAAGATGATAATATTTATGTTATGAATGAGGTAACAGGAGAGATTGTTCATACACCACCTTCAGCTTCTGATTTGGAAGATTTATTGTCTGCTCTATGTGATTTTGTCAATGACAATAGAAGTGAACCATTTGTCCATCCAATAATCAAAGGAATTATTATCCATTTCATGTTGGCATATTTCCATCCGTTTGTAGATGGAAACGGTAGAACTTCTCGTTCGTTGGTGTATTGGTATTTGTTGAAAAATGGATATTGGTTGACGGAATACTTGTCAATATCTCGTGTTATATACAGAAGTAAAAGTCAATATGAGAAATCGTTTCTGTATGTAGAGGCTGATGATTTGGATCTTTCTTATTTCATTAATTATAATCTTAATGCAATGAAGGCTGCATACGAAGATTTGCAAAAGTATCTGATTAGAAAACAACGAGAGCAAGAAGCTATTTATGCTTTCCGAGGCGGTGTTTTAAATGACAGACAGTTACAGATTGTAAGATTATATAAAGAAAATCCTCAAATTTTATTGACAGCCAAAGAATTGTCAACAAGATTTCTTGTTACGATGAAAACTGCCCGTGCTGACTTACAACATCTTGTTCAGCTTAAATTGGTGCAAGAATCTCCAGTCAATAAACGGATGATGGGCTATGTACGTACAAAAGATTTTGATGTCGTACTTAATAATTTGCCACATTCATAGCTTCTTATGGGAAAATAGAGGAAATTAGGGGAAATTAGAGGGAAATTTCCTCTAATTCGTTCTGGAAATGTTGGGGGAATACTGTTTTGTGGAAGGAATTCAGCGGAAATGTTGTGTGGGGGAACAAATAATTTCAATCTTTATTGTACCTTTGAATGTGTGAGGAAAAACATTAGAGATTTTTTATAAGGGTGGATTGGGTAAATAATGCCGTGTCAGATGTGCATTTTCAATTTCTCGTTTGAAACCCGTATGTTTTTGTTTTTACGTGATGTTTATGCTGAAAAATACAAGATTTCAATTGTTTCGTGTCTTTGCTTTCGTCTTCCTTTTAAACTCCTTTGCGGGGTTGACTTATGGAAAGGAACGGATGTTTACGGTATACTTTATGAAGGAAAATGCCAGTTTTGATCCTTGCTTCCATCAGAATAAAGTGCAGGTGGATTCGCTTGGCTCTTATTTGCGAGAGTTGGAAGCCGATGAGAAGTGGCAGCTTGACAGCATTCGGGTGAGCGCCTATGCTTCGCCCGACGGTCCGACACGGATGAATGACAGCATTGCCAATCTGCGAGGGTGGAATTTGAGCCGATATATTGCCGCTAATTTTGGTGTGGCTGATTCACTGGTCCGCTACCGTGGCAAGGGTGTGGCCTGGAGTCGGTTGGCTTCATGGGTGAAGGCATCGGACTATGCTGACAAGGATGAGATTGTCCGTATCATAGAAATGCCGATTGACCGCCCTTATCGGCGTATTCTGCTGCTTGAACAATTGGATTATGGCTGGACTTATCTGAAATTGCGTGACACGTATTTCCCGCAGTTGCGGTTTGCGGAAATTACGGTGTCAAGTTCCGAGGTCAGACGGCCGGAGGTCGTGGTTGCCGAGCCAGCGGTGCAGCCGGAAGTTGTCGACACGCTTGTGTCGGTGGAGCCTGTAGCCATCGAGGAACCGGTTCCGGTCAAGCATGTTCCACGCTTTGCCTTGAAGACAAATATTGTCGCTTTGGGTGCAGGTGTAGCCAACCTGGGGGTAGAATTCCGTATCGGGAGGAATATGTCGTTTGAATTGCCGGTAATGTTTTCTCCCTATACCATCAAGTCGGACTACCGGATACGCGTATTTGCCGTGCAGCCGGAATATCGTTTCTGGTTCTCGGAAGCATTCTCCAAACATTTTCTCGGCATACATGCCAGCGGAGCGTTTTTTAATGTGGCATTGGACGGGAATAACCGTTACCAGAATACTTATGAGCGTCCGTTGTGGGGTGCCGGGCTGTCGTACGGCTATTTCCTCCGGCTTGGTTCGCACTGTGGGCTGGAATTTACGTTAGGCGCAGGCTATGCACATATCGACTATAACGTGTACCGCAATGTTCCGAATGGAGAAAAATATGATAGCGGTACGAAGGAATATTGGGGACTGACAAAGCTGGGCATTAATTTTGTCTATCGTTTTTGACAGATTCTTTTGGACATGAGTGCCGTGTTTCGGCTGTTTTTTTGCTACGATTTCACTACGTTTTTAGAGTATTGTTTTTATTCGCCATCGCAATCGGTGTATATTTGTAGTGTAATAGTTGACGATTCAGCATCGCCTATTGAAGTTGCATTACCTAACAAAATCCGATATAGAAATGAAAAAACTGTTTTTTGTGCTACTCAGCATTCTTTTTTGCGGGCAATTTGCCTTCGCAAAATCCCCTAAAACGATGAATGTGATGACGTTCAACATCCGTCTGATTTCCACATCCGACGGAGTGAACGAGTGGAAATACCGAAAGGACGATGCTGTCGGCCTGCTGAAATACCATTGTCCCGATATTTGGGGCGGACAGGAGGTGACTCATCCGCAGTTGACCGACATTCTTAATGATATGCCTGAATTCGGCTATATCGGTGTCGGACGTGCCGACGGCAAGACAGCGGGCGAATATGCGCCGATTTTTTATCGTAAGGACCGTTTTGAAGTGCTGGACCACGGCGATTTCTGGTTGGCTGAAAAGGATAAGATGTATACTCCGGGCGTAAAAGGATGGGATGCCGCCTGCGAACGTGTCGCCACTTGGGGTATCTTCAAGGATAAGAATACAGGCAAGAAATTCTTCATGCTGAACACCCACCTCGACCACATGGGTCCGCAAGCCCGGCACAACGGCGCGGCTCTGGTGGTGGAGCAGGCTGCCGAACTGTCGAAAGGTCTGCCTGTCATTGTGACCGGCGATTTCAATTCCGAACCTGACGACGAACCGATACACGTGCTTCTCGATCCGGAAAATCCCAATCATTTGCAGCATACGCGCGATTTGGCTCCGTTTGTTTATGGACCAAAATGGACTTATCATGATTTCGGACGCCTTCCGTTTGCCGAACGTCAATTTATCGACTATGTGATGGTGCGCGGTGACTGGAACGTGCTCTCGCATGCCGTTCTTTCCGACTATATGGGCGAGATTTACCCCTCTGACCACTGCCCGGTCATCGTGAAAATGGAAATGAAATAAGTTCGTCAATCGTTAAAAAATAAAGCCGCAGACGGGTTTTCTGACCGGTCTGTGGCTTTTCTTATGTCTATATGTAGTTTTTACTGGCGGTTGGGTTGGGCGAGGAAGTCGAAGGTGTCGACGTAGATTTCTGTCACGCTGCGCTTGATGGCGTTTTTGTCTTCCCAAATGCGTGTGCGGATTTTTCCTTCGATATAGAGCTTCGCACCTTTGCGGATATATTTCTCAGCATATTCCGCATTTTTCCCCCACATGACAATGTTGTGCCATTCCGTTTTTTCCGGAATGTTGACACCGGCGGCCGTAGTAAATGCCCGTTCTGTGGTGGCAAGCGAGAACGACGCTACCGGTTTCCCTTCCACGTAACGGATGTCAGGGTCTTTTCCTACGTTGCCTACAAGTATGGCTCTGTTGACTGACATATTCTTTGAATTAGAGTGTTTACTTGACGCTTGCCTTGTGGGCTTCGATTACGGCATTTGTAAATCCGCAGGCTTCCATTCGGTTCAGTCCTTTGATGGTGATGCCGCCCGGCGTAGTCACCTTGTCGATTTCCGTTTCAGGGTGAGTGCCGTTGGCGAGCAGCAGTTCCGCTGCCCCTTTGACGGTTTGTGCAACGATGGTCTTTGCCTGTTCCGGGTAGAGCCCGAGCTCGATTCCGGCTTCCATTGCCGCACGGATATAGCGCAGGGCAAAGGCCGTTCCGCATGAGCCCAACGACGTGGCGGCCCCCATCAGTCGTTCTTCCAGCAGCAGCGTTTTACCAAGATGATTGAACAGTCCCGATACGACGGCAATCTGGCTTTCCGTAGCGTTTTCAGCGGCTATGACGGTCATGCTTTCGCCCAGCGCGATTGCCGTGTTGGGGATGACACGGAACAGGGCATGAACACTGTCGGTGGAAAGTATTTCTCCCAGATGTTCGAAAGGAACGCCAGCCACAACGGAAACGATAATCTGTTGGCCGTTTAAAGCCTGTCGCATTTCGTTTACGACGGCATCAAGCAGCCAGGGCTTCACGGCAAAAATCACGATGTCGGCATCTTTTGCCACCTCTTTGTTGTCGGTTGAAACCTCGATAGCCGGATATTCGGCCTTCAGTTTCTCCAGTTTTCCGTAAGAACGGTTGGATACGGCGAGTTTGTTGTGGCTCGCAAAATCATTGTTGGCGGCCAGTCCACGTGCGATGGCGCCGCCCATATTTCCACATCCGATGATAGCTATTTTCATTTTATAAACATTTTTATATAAGACAAATGTCCCAGCGTTGCGGCTGTCGTTGCCAGCCGTACCGGCGGGACAATATTGGTATTTTGCCAGAGGCGCTTATTCTTATTCTTCTGTTTCGAACAAAGCGTCACCCATTGGAGGCTGTTGTTCCTCGTCGGTGTCCTTTGCAAACAGTTTTGCCTTGATTTTGGCTTCCAGTTCTTCGGAGAGTTCCGGATTGTCGTCGATAAGGCGTTTCACTGCATCACGGCCTTGTCCGAGTTTTGTGTCTTCGTAAGAGAACCATGAGCCGCTTTTCTTGATAATGCCGAGTTCGACACCGAGATCGATGATTTCACCGCTGTGGGAAACTCCTTCGCCGAAGGTCATCTCAAATTCTGCCTTTTTGAAAGGAGGTGCCACCTTGTTCTTGATTACCTTTACTTTTGTCAGGTAGCCCAGCACTTCTTCGCCGTTCTTGATGGCGCTTGCACGGCGGATGTCAAGACGGACGGAAGCGTAGAACTTCAGCGCGTTACCGCCGGTTGTCGTTTCAGGTGAGCCCCACATTACGCCGATTTTGTCACGCAACTGGTTGATGAAAATACACGTGGTCTTTGTCTTTGAAATGGTAGCCGTGAGCTTGCGGAGAGCCTGCGACATGAGTCGTGCCTGCAAACCCATCTGCTTTTCGCCCATCACCCCTTCGATTTCCGCTTTCGGCGTAAGGGCTGCCACGGAGTCGATGACGATGATGTCGATGGCCGACGAGCGAATCAGTTGTTCGGCAATTTCCAGCGCCTGTTCTCCGTTGTCGGGTTGCGCAATCCAAAGGTTGTTCACGTCGACGCCCAATTTTTCTGCATAGAAGCGGTCGAACGCGTGTTCCGCATCGATGATGGCCGCAATGCCGCCCTGCTTTTGCGCTTCGGCAATGGCAAGAATGGCAAGAGTTGTCTTACCTGACGATTCCGGGCCGTAGATTTCGATGATACGTCCGCGCGGATAGCCGCCGACGCCCAGGGCATAGTCCAGCCCGATGATACCCGTCGGAATCACTTCGATATTTTCGATGCTTTCGTCGCCGAGTTTCATGATGGCTCCCTTGCCATAGTCCTTTTCTATTTTCGACATTGCATTTTGCAATGCTTTCAGTTTTTCGTTTGATACAGGCATGTGTTCGCCTGCGCCTTTCTTAGCGTTCATATTTCGTGTCTTTATTTTTTCAAATCCAAAATCTGGCGGGCGCTGTCCTTCGTGTTTACCTTGTTGATGATGTCCGTAATGACGCCGTTCTCATCTGTAAGGAATGTGGTGCGCACTGTGCCCATGCTTTCGCGTCCGCACATTTTTTTCAACTGCCATACTCCGAAGGCTTCGTTCATGCGCAGGTCCGTGTCGGCGATCAGCGTGAACGGAAGTTCGTGCTTGGCGGCAAATTTCTGGTGCGAAGCCGCGCTGTCCTTGCTGATACCGATGACTTCGAAGCCGGCCGCTTTCAGTTCGGCATAGCCGTCGCGAAGGCTGCATGCTTCGGCCGTACAGCCCGGAGTATTGTCCTTCGGGTAGAAATAGATGGCAAGCTTCTTGCCTGCGAAATCGGAAGCTTTCACTTCCACACCTTCTGCGTTGATGCCTAATATTTCGGGTATCTTATCTCCAATTTTCATAGTCGTATCTTTTTTCTGTTACAAAATTCCTCATTACATGGGCGTATAATATGCCCTATATATATAAATAATGTTTTATTTGTTCATTTCTACCTTGTGGGTAGGCGGCAATGTTGCGTTTCTGCGGTTGACGGCATCCACCACTTTCTCAGCCAATTCCTTGAATGCCAGTCCGGAAACGCTGTTTTGCAGTGCGGCCGGCGTACCGTTGTCACCGCCGTCGCAGATACTTGCCACCAGTGGGATTTGTGCAAGCAGTTCGACATTCAGTTTTTCAGCAAGGCGCTTGCCGCCGCCGTTTCCGAAAATGTAGTATTTTTCATCCGGGTGTTCGGCCGGAGTGAACCATGCCATATTTTCCACAATACCCAGTACCGGAACCTTCACTTTGTCGCTCTGGAACATGCTGATGCCCTTGCGTGCATCGGCCAGTGCCACTTCCTGCGGTGTGGTTACCACGATGGCTCCCGTAATGGCGAGTGTCTGTACCAGTGTCAGATGGATGTCGCTGGTTCCCGGAGGCATATCGATGACAAAATAGTCGAGTTCGCCCCAATTGGCGTCGCTGATGAGCTGTTTCAGCGCATTGCTTGCCATGCCGCCGCGCCATAGCACAGCGCTGTCCTTTTCAACCAGAAAGCCGATGGACAGAATCTTTACGCCGTATTTTTCCACCGGAGCAATCAGGTGGCGTCCGTCCACTTCATCCATGTAGACCGGTTCGTCTTCCACACCGAACATTTTAGGGGCCGACGGTCCGAAAATGTCGGCGTCGAGCAATCCAACCTTATATCCCTGTGCGGCCAAGGCAACTGCGAGGTTGGAAGCCACGGTCGACTTTCCTACGCCGCCTTTGCCCGACGAAACGCCGATGATGTTTTTCACGCCCGGCAGCAGTTTTACCGGTTTCGGTGCCTCCTGGCGGAATTTTACGGCAATGTTGCCCTTGATTTCCGCATTCGGACTTGCAAAGGTGTTGACGGCCGTTTCAGCCGCTTTCACCATTGATTTGATGAACGGGTCGGTAGGTTTGTCGAAGATGAGCGAGAACGACACTTTCATGCCGTCGATGCGGATATCGTCTTCTACCATATCGTTTTCAACCAAATTCTTTCCGTTTCCCGGGTATCTCACATTCTTGAGCGCGTCAAGAATCAGCGCCGGATATAATCTTTCTTCCATAGTGATGAATGATAGTTAAAAATCAGTTTTATTTTGTCTGTCAACATTCTAACAATCCTGCTCGCCCGAAGGTTTTCCTGTTGCGAATTTGGGGTCTGTTTCCAGATATCCGCGCGAGAAACTGCGATAGGTGTCGAATTCGATTTCAATGTCAGGCTCTTTCAGTTCGCTTGTCGCGTCGAGATGCCATTTGATATATTTTATCGTCAGTCCGCGTGCCAGCCACTGCTGTTCGTAGAACGTGCGGATTTCGAGAATGTCGTCGGCAAGCCCCGAATGGTAAAGGTCGTCGGTATTCACTTCCACATCAAATCCGTTCAGTTTCACAAGCGCGTCGGTGTAGGTGTAGAGGAACGGACTGTCGGTTTTAAGGTGGATAATTCCTCCGTCTTCCAGAATTTCGCGGTAGAGTTTCAGGAAGCGTGTCGATGTCAGCCGCTTGTTCACCTTTTTCATTTGCGGGTCGGGGAACGTAATCCATATTTCCGACACTTCGCCCGGAGCGAAGAAATGGGCTATCAGTTCGATGTTGGTACGGAGAAACGCCACGTTCGTCATGCCTTCCTGCACCGACTGCTTCGCTCCCGTCCACATGCGGGCACCTTTGATGTCCACTCCGATAAAGTTGCGGTCGTGGAATTTTTTTGCCATGCCTACGGCATATTCTCCCTTTCCACAACCCAATTCGAGGACAATCGGGTTGTCGTTCTTAAAGAATTCCTGCTTCCATTTTCCTTTCAGTGGAAATCCTTTTTCTTTCAGTGTCGCAAATGGGAATTGGAACACGTTGTGGAACGTCTCCATTTCGCCGAATTTTTTCAGTTTGTTTTTACCCATTCTGTTATTGTCGTGCTATTTTCAAAAATTCAGTTCGGTTGTTGTCCGTCATGCAGCGGATAATGTAGATTTTTCCGGAATATGAACTCAGGTCGAAATCCGTCTGCCGCCCGTTGACTTGTTTGGCGGAGAGCATCACTCCGTTGAGGTCGTAGAGCGAGGCTTCCCGAATGTCGACTGACGAGTCGATATATACCACATCGTTGATGACTTTAGTAGTCAATACCGTTTTCACGTTGGTGACGGCCGATGCCGACGAGAAAAATTCCTTCCATTGTTCGGCTGCCTTATAGAGCGATTCGGATGCGGCAGGCACATTCAGCGTGACATTTTCCTGAAATACGCCTTCCCACACGGCTTCGCCCAGTTCGGGAGGCGTTTGCGCGTCGCTTGTCAGCACGATGAGGCTTTTCCAGTTGCGGAAAGCGCCGTCGCCGATGTGTGTTACGGTTGACGGTATGAGGAACTCTTCAATCGTTTCCCATTCGGCGAGGGCAAAATTTCCTATTTCCTTCAGTGATTCCGGCAGCAGCTGCGGATCGGTGATTTGTCCGCCCATAAACGTAAAGTCGTTGATACGGGCCAGTTTCGACGGAAGGTTGACCTGATGCAGCGATGTGCTGTAGAAAAAGGCACCGTCGCCGATTGCTTCAACGGATGAGGGCAGCTGAACGTCGGTCAAGTTTGGGGTATCGGCAAAAGCCCATGCGCCAATGGCTGTCAGTTGTCCGCAGTTGGCAAGGTTTACGGAATGCAGGGATGTGCCCTGGAAAGCTCCTTCTTCGAGCAAGGAAACCGAAGCCGGGAAGTTGAAGTCCGATAGGCGTGAGCAGTTGAGAAAAGCGTATGCTCCGATGGCCTTGGCGGCGTTGCAGGAAATGTTTTGCAGTGCGGAACATTGGCTGAACGCGTAGCTACCGATGCTTGTCACGCCGTTTCCGCCGGTTATGTCGGTAAGGGCTGTGCAGCCGGAAAAGGCATAGTCGCCCACGGTAGTCACGTTTTCCGGTATTTCAATATTCTCCAACTTTGCGCAGCCGGCAAATGCGCCGTCGCCGATGGCTGTAATGCTGTTGGGCAGCACAACGCTTTTCAGGTTGGAACCCATCAGCGCCAATTGCGGCAGGGTGTTTTTTTCGTAAAGAATATAATTGGCAAAAACGGCTTTGTTGGCAGAATATTCCGTGATGGAGGCGTTTGCCATGTTCAATGTCTGTAGGGCGGGAAGTGCCTCGGCTATGAATTTGAAGTCGCGTGCATCCAGTGTGCCGCTTACCGTCAGCTCTTCCAGGCTGGATATGTTTTCGTTTGCAAGTGCCTGTTCCAGATTTCCGGCCGTGGTCGTGACCGTAACGGCTTTCATCGGTTGGAAAGCTGCCAGCAAAACGAGCAGGAGTAAGTGTCTAAATATGTTCATTCTTATCGTTTTAGTATACTGCAAAGTTATTAAAAATCTGTTCCATTGGCATAGGTGGCGGTCAGAGAATTTGCCGGTTCAGGTGTTATTGGGGAGATTCCTGCGCCAATAGATGAAAAATCGGATGCCGGTGGCAATCAGTGCCACTGCCAGTCCGGTGTAGAAAATAGCGATGGCCATGTCGTTTAACAGCGAAAAGGAGCGAATGACGATGCCCATCGTTATCATCACCGCCATAATTATCCAACTTTTAATATCGAAAAAGGAGAACGGACAATGTTTCCCTTGTTTTCCGGAAATGCGTTTTGTATGTTTTTTGTATAATTTCTGGAAAATGAAGCCGAAAAACAGAAAGAAGACGAGCGTGGCGCCTCCGGCTTTGATTATCCAACTGTGGCTGTCGCCGTTCCAGCAGGAGATGCCGATGTGCAGGATGTTGGCTCCGGCAATTGTCCATACGGCTCCGGCTGTAAACATCAGTGTATGTTGTGAAACCTTGTAGTCCATTACATTCGGGTGTCGATATGAATGATGTTGTTGACAAAAAGCAGACCGCGAATTGCCGTTTTCGGCAGCTCGATGTCGTCGTAGTCCTTATTGGCGCTTCGGAGAATCACCTTGTTTTCGTCCGTATGCCTTCGAAGATATTTCACCATGCGGTAGTCTTCCAGCATAATCACATAGATTTGTCCCCAGAAGATGACCGACGTGTCATGAATTTCGCGCACGGCTATATAGTCGCCGTTGTTGATGACCGGTTCCATGCTGTTGCCGCTCACACGTACAATCTTGCAGTCGGAATTTACTCCCGGCACGTTGACATGGCCGATGATGTGGTCGTCGGCAAACATCATTTCGCGGGATGCAGTCCCCGCCGTCACGTCGATGTCGTAGACCGGCGAGCCGGAATCCTTTTCAGCCAGCTGGCCTACCGTTACCGTTTCCGGCTCCTTATTTCTGGGAAAAGGAACGTCGTTGCCGTTTTTCAACCAATTTTTCGATACGCCTAAATTTACCACAATCTTGTTGATAAGCGACTCGTTGATGGGTAATTTGCCATTCAAGTGCTTGGAAAAGTTCGACGGGTCCGTGTCGATTCTTTTGGCGAAGTTAAATTGGTTGAGACGCATTTCGTTCATTATAAACCGAATACGTTCTATTATGCCCTGGTTGTCCATATTTCTGTCAGAATTTGTTGGCAAGTTACCAAAAATATGTAAAATAACCAAACTTTTGCCCGAAAAAAAGCTGTATCAGAAGTGATACAGCTAAAAACTGACTGCGGTGCAGTCTTGTTGTCATTAAGGTGTCTATTTTCCCGTTGGGGTCGTTGGCATGTATCTGCCGAAAGCTGCGGATTTCCTTTTGTCGTCGGCTGTTGGTGCAGATTGCCGGGCAGGGAATTCCCTTATTGTCTGGAATTCTGCCGTATAGAATATGGATGTTGTAATATGTACGTGAAAAGATGTTCCGAAAGATGTTTCCCGGAAAGCTGAGTAGCTGATTATGTGTGAATGCGAGTACTATCATCTGTAAATCAAAACAGCAGGCTATTCGTGATATAGTCTGACATGGATTCTGATAGACGGGATACAGATGATACTAATAAAAATTAAAGAAGAAGAGCCGTCCCATTACTTTCTCCGAGGAGAATTGCCAAGATAATGTAATCTTCTGTTAGGTTTCACCCTAATTTGCATGGCAAAATTAGCAAAATGATTTGAATTGCAATGAGTTTATCCTGATTTTAACATTTATATGTAGATTTAGTGGTATAAATATGAAAAACGCGGCAGGGTTTCTACCTTGCCGCGTTCGGAGTATTGAAAAAGTTGTAATTACTTGAAAGATTATTCTTCGGTATCGTCGTCGTCTTCCTTCATGTTGTGGAATACGTTCTGAACGTCGTCGTCGTCTTCGAATTTTTCAAGAAGCTTTTCGATTTGTTCGCGTTGTTCCGGAGTTACTTCCTTATAGTCGTTCGGAATACGTTCGAATTCAGCGCTCTGGATTTCAAAACCGTTCTCTTCGAGGTAGTGCTGAATGTTGGCGAATTCGTCGAATGCGCCGTAAATTACGATAGAATCGCCTTCGTCATCCAGTTCGTCAACACCGTAGTCGATGAGTTCGAGTTCGAGGTCTTCGAGTGAAACACCTTCTTTCGGTGTGATTTTAAATACACATTTGTGGTCGAAAAGGAATGAAAGGCTGCCGGAAGTACCGAGAGAACCGCCGAATTTGTTGAAATAGCTGCGTACGTTGGCAACGGTACGAGTGTTGTTGTCGGTAGCGGTTTCAACAACGATAGCGATGCCGTAAGGTCCGTATCCTTCGTAAACGATTTCCTTGTAGTCGCTTGAATCCTTGTCGGTAGCTTTTTTGATGGCACGTTCAACTGTGTCCTTCGGCATGTTGGCTGCCTTAGCGTTTTGTAGGAGCATACGCAGACGCGAGTTGCCTGCAGGGTCCGGTCCGGCTGCTTTTACAGCAATGGTGATTTCCTTACCGATTTTTGTAAATGTGCGGGACATATTACCCCAGCGTTTCAGTTTTCTCGCTTTGCGATATTCAAAAGCTCTTCCCATATTGTTGTTCGTTTATATATTTTTATGATGTATGTTGATTATCGTAGTTTGGCGTCCAGTTGTTTCTGGAGGTTGGTAATGATTTTGTTCATTACGGCATCAATTTGCTTGTCGTTGAGTGTCTTTTCGTTGTCTTGCAGAATCATTGTTACGGCATACGATTTTTTGCCGGCTTCCAGATTCTTGCCTTCGTAGACGTCGAACAGGCTAACGCTCTTCAGCAGACGTTTTTCGGAGTTGCGGATCACATTTTCAACTTGAGCGAAACTGATGTCGGCATTCAGCAGTAATGCAAGGTCGCGTTTCACCGGCATTGACTTTGGCAGGTCGGTGTATTCCACCTTCTTCTTCAAGGCCATCTTGACGAGCAGGTTCCAGTTGAGTTCTGCAAAATAGGTCTCTTGTGAAACTTCCGTTGCTTTCAGCCACTTTTTGGCGACGATGCCGGCATAGCCGATGAGTTTTCCGCCGCGGTTCTTGTATTCGATGGCTGCCGAGAACAGTTCGTTGCTTACCTGTGTTGCCACCACTTCGTTCGGTTCGATGCCCAGGCGTGCGAACACGTTTTCAACCGTAGCTTTCAGGTCGTAGACGGTAGCCTTGCGTGCCGGAGCCGCCCAGTTTCCGAGGTAGAGGTCGCCGGTCATCCAGATGCCGAGGTGCTGTTCCTCGCTGAACGGAGCCAGCGGTTTTTCTTCGGTCACTTCCTTCTTGTCGTCGTTGAAATAGCAGTTGCCGAATTCATACATCAGCAGGTTGGCATTCTTGCGGTTGATGTTGTGGGCAAGGCTTTCCAGTCCGCCAAAGGCGAGTGTCTGGCGCATGACGGCAAGGTCGTTGCTCAACGGATTCATCAGGCGTACGCAGTGGTTAATCGGATACATTTCGCTGAACTGCTCGTAGTAGGAAACGGCAGAGAGCGAGTTGTTCATGATTTCGTAGTATCCGGCTGCGGTCAGCTGTTCGGAGATGATGTTCTGCAAGTGGTTGGAATCGTCGGTTGTCTGGCGATAGGAGAGACTTGAGTGGAGTCGGTTGCCGAATTCCACGTTGTTGTAGCCATATACGCGAAGAATGTCTTCCACCACGTCGCACGGGCGTGTTACGTCGACACGGTAGGTTGGAACGAGAAGTTCGAGTGTGCCGTCGTGTTCGCCGGTGATTTCTATTTCAAGAGAGTGAAGAATTTCCTTGATGATTTCCGGTTCGATAGTTTTGCCGACCAGTGTGTTCACGTAGTCGTAAGAGAGAGAAACTGCCGGGCGTTCGATGGCAACGGGGTAGTTGTCGTAGATTTCGCCGCAGATTTCACCGCCGGCAAGCTCTTTGACGAGCAAGGCAGCCAATTTCAGCACATATACGGTATTGTTGGGGTCAACGCCGCGTTCGTAGCGGAACGAAGAGTCGGTGTTGAGGCCCTGACGGCGTGCCGTCTTGCGTACCCATGTCGGGTTGAAGTAGGCCGATTCGAGGAATACGTCGGTAGTGGCTTCCGTTACGCCTGAGTCCAGACCTCCGAATACACCGGCAATACACATCGGTTCTTCGGCGTTGCAAATCATCAGGTCGTGGTCGGTCATAGTGCGTTCCACTTCGTCGAGTGTCGTGAATTTGGTGCCTTCAGCCACGGTGCGTACCACAATCTTGCCACCTTTTACCTTTGCGAGGTCGAAGCAGTGGAGCGGCTGGGCCATCGAGTGGAGCATGAAGTTGGTGATGTCGACAATGTTGTTGATAGGACGCTGGCCAATGGCGCTAAGGTAGTTGCGAAGCCATTCCGGGCTTTCGGCCACCTTGACATTGCGTATTGTCAGACCGCAGTAGCGCGGGCAGGCAGTGGTGTTTTCCACTGTCACATCGATAGCGCCTTCTGCCTTGTCGATCTTGAATCCGTCGACCGATGGACGGCGGAGGTTCGGGTTGGCATATCCGTGGCGGGTGAGCCATGCAGCAAGGTCGCGTGCCACACCGTAGTGCGAAGCCGCGTCGATGCGGTTCGGAGTCAGGTCAACTTCCAGTACATAGTCGTCCTTTACATTATAATAATCCTTGGCAAGTGTTCCCGGCTTTACGTCGTCCGGCAGAACGATAATGCCGTCGTGAGAAGCACCAATGCCGATTTCGTCTTCCGCGCAGATCATTCCGAAAGATTCAACGCCGCGGATTTTTGATTTCTTGATGATGATTTCGTTGTCGCCGTCGTAGAGCTTTGTTCCGACAGTAGCTACGACAACATGCTGTCCGGCTGCCACGTTGGGCGCTCCGCAGACGATTTGTGTCGGCACACCGTCGCCGAGGTCAACGGTGGTGATGTGCAGGTGGTCGCTGTTCGGATGGTCTTCGCAAGTGAGGACTTTTCCCACAACAAGGCCTTCGAGTCCGCCTTTGATGGTTTCTACTTTTTCCACACCGCCGGTCTCCAGACCGAGTGACGTCAACGCTGCCGATACTTCATCGGGTGTAAGGCTGAAGTCGACATATTCTTTCAGCCAATTATATGATATATTCATAGCTTATTATAGTGTTCTATAAAAGTAGTCTGTGTATTTGATGCGCAAATTTACAAATAAAATCCTGAAAACAAGCCTAAACCGCCAAAAAGGTTTATTTTAGCAATCCCATGAAGCGTGTCGGGATGGGCGTTTCAAACCGCATTTCCTGTTTCGTAATCGGATGGGCGAAATGCAGTGTCTGCGCGTGGAGGGCAAGGCGATGGATAGGGCTTGATTTGGCTCCGTATTTCCTGTCGCCGGCAATCGGGTGTCCGATGTCCTTCATGTGGACGCGTATCTGATTTTTTCGTCCGGTGTCGAGCGAAAGCTCCATCAACGAGTATCCGTTGTTGGTTTTCAGTCGTTTGTAGCGGGTGACGGCCAGTTGTCCTTCTTCCGGATTTTGCGTGGAGTAGACCTCAAACTGCGAAGTTTCGGCAAGATAGCTCTTGATGGTACCTTCCTCCTTTTCCACTTTTCCTTCCACTACAGCTACGTATTTGCGTCCCAGCACCATATTGTTCCAGTTGTGCTGCATGGCTTCCTTCGATTCCACGTTTTTGGCAAACATCATCAGGCCGGAAGTGTCGCGGTCGAGACGGTGTACGACGAACAGCATGTTGCGCGGGTCTTTTTTCTTCAGATAGTCGCGCAGAATGCTGTAGGCTGTCCCGTCCTTGATGTTGTCGGTCGACACGGAAAGGATGCCGCTGCCCTTGTTGATGACGATGATGTCGTTGTCTTCATAAACGAGCTTGATGCGGGGATGAGAGAACATGACAAACGGACGGGTGAAGTTCACTTCCAGCAGGTCGCCTTTATGGATGGGCGTGTCGAACTGCGATATGGGCATCGTGTTGACAGCCACCTGACCGTATTTCAGAAATGCCTTGATGGCAGTGCGCTTGTGGTCTTTCAGCTTTTCTGTCAGGCATGCCATCAGCTGTCCGTCGTTTTCAGCCTTCCATCTCAATACACTGTCGGGTTTCCATGCGTTACGTTCCGAGCCCGGTTTTTGCTTTCTCATCATATAGTTCGTACAATTTCGTTGTTTTCAAACTGCAAATTTACGCAAATTTTTTATATTAATGTGGCGTTTCCGGCGTGAGCGTGCTATTTTTAACCCAAATCGGCCACTCGGCTCTCTCTTCTGTGTTTTTACTGGACGTGCGTTCTTGCCGGCCATTGGCAAGAATAGCAAAAAACAGTCAGCCGTCGGAGCAGTGACGTGGTATGTTGTAAATCATGTGTTTTGATTTTCGGTTTTGGATAATTTATCATATTTTTGTAAAACAAAGTTTACGAAAAGTAATTTTCGAGTGTTAATTTGGGTTTAAAACGTGAATTGTATTACCTTTGTAGAAGATAGGATGCGCCTTGGCATAGTCAAATCCGAAAACTGCGTTCTCGATTTGCCTCTGCTCTCGCCTTTCACTATCTTTGTATGATAATAACCAGATTATGGGCGTGAAAATACATAAGGAAGGGACAAACATAATTGCAGCATTATTTCTGATACTGGCGGTAATCTGTCTGCCGGTTTATCTGTTTGTTCGCCCGCTGTTTGTTGCAGTTGCACTGACAGTGGTGTGTCTTGTCATCTTTCTGCTTGTTGTCAATTTCTTCCGTTCGCCTATCCGATATTACCGGGGGAAGCGTGAAAATGTGGTGGTGTCGTCGGTCGACGGTACCGTGGTTGCATTGGAGGAAGTTTTTGAAGACGAGTTCCTGCACGCCAGGGCCATTCAGCTGTCCGTGTTCATGACGGTGTTCAATGTGCACGCCAACTGGTTTCCTGTCGACGGAAAGGTGGAAAAGGTGGTCTATCATCCCGGACGTTTCCGTGCGGCATATCTTCCGAAATCGAGTACGGAAAACGAACACTCTTCGATTCTGATTCGTACCAAGTCGGGAGAGCGGATTCTTGTGCGCCAGATTGCCGGAGCATTGGCACGCCGCATTGTGACGTATGCCGCAGTTGGCGACGAGGCGGATATCTCTACCCATCTGGGATTTATCAAATTCGGCTCGCGGGTCGATATCTTTTTGCCGTTGGATGCTGACATTAAGGTGAAGATTGGCGACAAGACGACCGGCGGCATAACAGAAATAGCTTACTTGAAAAACAAATCAAACTAATCGACAATGAAAATTATGCGCTTTATCAAGCGGAATATACCTAATTCAATCACTTGTCTGAATTTGCTGAGCGGTTGCTTGGCCTGTGTGTTCTCTTTCAGCTACGACGCTGATTTTGGCGCCTTGAAGGGCTATGAAATGTCTTTCCTCTTTATCGGTCTTGCTACCTTGTTTGATTTCTGCGACGGGCTGTCGGCTCGTTTGCTGCACGCCTATTCGGCATTGGGGAAAGAGCTCGACTCGCTTTCCGACCTTGTAAGTTTCGGGCTGGCTCCTGCCATGCTTGTCCACAATACGATGGCGGAACACGGTGCGGGGTGGCTGTCGTATCTGCCATTTTTTATCACCATCTGCGGTGCGCTCCGCCTTGCAAAGTTCAACATTGACGACCGCCAGACTACTACTTTTATCGGACTCCCCATACCGGCTAATGCCATTTTCTGGATCGGTATCATCGCCTGGAATGTGCAGTTCGGCTATATGGGCAACGGGCTCATGGCCGCACTTTCCATCCTGTTCCCTTTGCTGATGCTCAGCCGTATGCGCATGTTCTCGCTGAAGGTGCACAACTTTGCCTTCCAGAATAATGTCCGTCGTTATGCGCTCGTGCTGGGAACGGTGCTCTTCCTTATATTCCAGCACCTGTCGGGACTGGCCTGGGCCATCGTTCTCTATATTTTTCTTTCGGCTACTGCCCGGAAAAATGAACAAGTTTAGTTTGGCATTGTTATTGCTGTATTAAACAACAGTATCAAAATAGATTTTTATAGTGGGAACATTTTTTGGTTTCATCCTATTATTGCTTTTGTTGCTTGTCATTGTTCCGATTTTGTGGATTGTGTCAAGCGTGTTCAAGTTGCGCCGCCGCTTTAAGCGGAGAGTAGATGATGCTGCACGCGGACAGCGTGAATACACTGCCCGTGAGACGCATTTCGGCGGTTCGCACAAGGTTTTTGCCAAGGATGTTGGCGAGTATGTGAGCTTTGAGGAAATTATTGTCGACCGTGAGTCGGAAGAGAAGCCTCCTCACAGGGATAACGTAAAGTCTGAGCCGCAAATTTCTGATGTGGAATTCGAGGAAATCATATATAAATAATTTCCACAAATCTTAAAAAGGATTAAAATTGACGAAATTTATAGATAAAATTCGCCAAAATATCGATTTTGCTTGTAAAAATGGATTTTTTTTAATTCCTTTGCATCGTAAGAAATCGTAAGAATTTCGAAACATTAACTAAGATACTATTATCTATCCATACATAGAAACATTATTTTTTTCATTAGTTGTCAGTGGTAAATAACCACAAAAAAGCTACCCACCGTGATGGTGTGTAGCTTTTTTTATGTCCCTATCGGAAGTCGGGGGTATATGTGGAAAAACGCCTCCGGTCGGGTTGGCCGGAGGCGTAATGGGGTGGATTGGAGCCGTGGACTATATGCGTTGCAGGTATTCTACCAGATTGACATCGCGGCTGAGCTCCATCTTTTTCCGCAGGCGGTAGCGGTTCATTTCCACGCTGCGGTACGACATGTTGAGCAGCGGAGCAATTTCCTTTGAACTGAGTCCCATTTTCAGATAGGCACACAACCGCTGGTCGTTGGCGTTCAGCTGTGGATAGAGCTGTACGAGACGTTTCAGATAGTTTTCATAGACCACATCAAAGTTTTGCGCAAATTTCTGCCAGTCATCATCGTGGCTGATGTTTTCCTTGATGAGCTTCTGGATCTTCATCAGCTGCTTGTTGGCACTCGGAGTCAGTGCGGAGCTTTCGTCGCTTTCCTGTATCTTGTTGATCTGGTTGGAGATGTCGATAAGAATCTCGTTTTTCCGGATTACGTTCATCGTGGCGTTCGACAATTCCTGCGACTTGTGGCGGACGTCGTGTTCCAGCTGCTCGCTCTTCAGATGGGCGATTTCGTTTTCCTTTCTCAGCGTTTCTTCTTCCGCCTTGCGTTTGTATTCCTGCATTTCGGCTTCCTTGCGTTTGGCTACGGCCACGGCAGCTTTGTGCGACTTCATCTTGATGAAGCGGAAAGCAAAGTAAATGGCGCTTGCGGCGGCAATCAGATAGACGCAGATGGCCCAGATGCTGCGGTACCAGGGCGGAGAAATGTGGAATACGAACTTGCATTCGGATTTCGAGTCGTCGTAGTGGTTGATGGAACGGATATGCAGAATGTAGGTTCCTTCGTGGAGCTGAGTGTATTCCTTGGTGTTTGCCTGCGAGAAGGCACTCCAGCTTTTGTCGTAGTTCTCCAGATAGTAGCTGTATTCGATAGTGCCCTGTTCGCGGTATTCCGGGCAGATGAATTCAAATCGCAGGGAGTTGAGCTTGTAGGGCAGCTTCAGTTCCCGTTGCTGCCTGCCTCCGGCCGTGTAGAGGAGGGTGTCGGGGTTTCCGGTGGCATAGATGTTGTTGATGAAGAGGTTGCTTTTCCAGTTGACCGTATGTTCGCGGTCAATGTCTATTTCGTAGAAGCCGTCTTCGTTCGACACTATCAGCCGGCGCGGAGCGGTGAAATTGAAGTCTTCAAAACCTACGATCAGCTTGTCGAGCAGTGGCTTGTAGGTGATGGAGTCAATGTCGTAGGTGCCTGTCGTATTATAGTATGCGGCGCAGATGAATTTTCCCGAAACTCCCCAAACGTCCCGATTCGGCGACTGATAGAGGCGGACCGACGTATGCGCTCCGAAGATGCTGTTCATGTTTACGTTGGGTATCATGCTGTCGGTCTGCGGGTTATAGCGGAAGAATCCTCCTTCTGTCGAGAATGCCAGTTCGTCGTCTATTTCATACAGCGTATTGTTGCGGTCGGTAGGGAATCCCTTTTTATGGTCATAAAGCCTGATTTCATCAAACCGTTTCAGGTCGTTGCTCAGTCGCAGGCGGAACACGCCTTTCATCCAGTGGCTCAGCCAGATATTCCCGTACTTGTCTTCAAAAATGTGGCCGCCTGCATCCGTATAGCCGGTCACCTTGTTGGCAAATTCCCATATTCCGTTGTTGTTTTTGATGAGGAAAAAACTTTCGTAGGTGGACACGAGCGCATAGTCCTTGTGCTTTCGCAGCTGGAGGCACGACCATGTGCCGGGAATGCCGGTCACCTGCTTCGGCACACCGTTGATGATTTGAAAGAGTCCCAGGTCGTTGCCCACGAGAATCGTATTGCCGATGGTGTCAATGCTCCACACCTGGCTTTTCATCAGCTGTTTCAGCTCAACCGGTTCGGGCGTTGCCGAAATGGGGTAGGAGGTGGAATAGAGTCCCTGGTTGGTGCCCATATACAGGGTGTTGTTTTTCAGCAGCGACGCATAGCCTGCCCCGTATTTGTTGGAGGTGCCGAACAGCGTTGTGATAGGTGAGTTGTAGAGCACGTAGTCAATACCGTTGTCCAGTCCCAGCCAAATGTTGTCGAGCTTGTCGAAGTAGATGCTCAGCACGGTGTTGTTCTGCATTCCGGTAGAGTTGTTTACGTAGGTATTTGTTTTGTTCGACAAGTCTTTGATGATAATACCTTTGTTTACGGTTCCGAAAACGATGGCCCGCTCGTTGGTAGCGGCACAGAACACCTGGTTTTCTTTCAGAAAGTGGTCGATGTCGGTTTGCAGCGGTGTGATGGTCATGCCGTCATAGACAAAGAGTCCGTCGAATGCCGTCACCAGCAGGATGTTGCCTTGCGTATAAGGAAGAATGGCGCACACTTTCTTGCCGATAATCTTTTCATTGCCGCGCAGAGGGGTGTAGTCCACACCGTTGAGGATGCTTACACCTCCGTCGATGGAGGCGACAAACATACGCCCTTTGATCAGTGCGGATGTGGTAATCTTGTACTTGTGGGGAATGGTGATGGTCTTTTCTCCGTCGTATCGGAGGATGCTGAAGTCGCCTTGAAACCACACATATTTTTCTGCCTGATGGATGTTCCAAATTTCCGAGAAGTGGCGGTCGCGTGCCGGAAGCGTGCTCATGAGGCTGAAATATTTCATTTTGCCCGTTTCTTCTTCGTTGGCAAAGTAGCCGAATTCTTCCGAACCTCCGGCATAGACACGTTCGGCCTTGCTGTCGTACAGCAGGGAGCGGACGGTCGTATAGTTGCTTACTTGGTAGATGTTCCAGAGGTGGCTGTCGTAGGTCAGCATTCCCGTATTGTTGGCAAAGAGCATTCTGCCATGTGAATCCTGGCAGATGTCCCAGTTTTGTGTACCTGCCGAGTATATGGAGCGGAAATAATTTCGCACGAGCGGATATGCCGCCTCTGCTGTCTGCGGGAAAAGCCAACCCGACAGAAGAAGAGCAAGCAGGATACCGGCCCAGTTCCGTTGCAATACGTTTTTAAGTGAATTGTATGCCATTCTATGTCAATTTAGTCTTGTAATATTTCTGTTATATTAAGGTGGATCCGAGGAAAAGAATTCAAGCCATGTTTCTCATTTTCAAAGTTCCTAAATTTTTCTTAGTTGAGTTGCATTGAGAAATATGTTATACAACATGTTTTTATATAAATATTTGATTTATAATGGAATAAATTTTCATAGTTGAATAAATGTTGAGTCGTAAAGTAGTAAATGTTGAGTTTTTGAGAAAGCTTTTTATATCATTTAATTATATCAGTTTGTACCTTTGCAATGTCGACGAGCGGAATTTTTATTCCATTCCCTTAAAATCGGAAAACTCGAAAGCGTTGAAAAAAGCAACAAACTTAAAATTAAATACCTCTTTTAATTATGAAGAAACAAATTCTTTTCTTTTGTTTTTTACTTCTTGCGGCAGTGGCTTACGCGCAAGATTTAAAAGTGACGGGAGTTGTTACTTCTGCGGAGGACGGTTATCCTTTGCCCGGCGTTCCGGTGCAGGTGAAGGAAAATCCTTCGGCAAGCGTGGCGACTGACATCGACGGTAAGTATACCATCACAGTTTCGCGCGGACAGACTCTTGTCTTTACATACGTGGGTTGCGAAACCCAAAATCACAAGATTGAGACGTCAACAACTTTGAATGTCGCTTTGAAATCGGAGGCTAACGTGCTTCAGGAAGTGGTTGCCATCGGTTACGGTACGATGAAAAAGAGCGATTTGACCGGTGCCGTAACAACCGTTTCGGCCGACAAGCTGAAAAAGACTCCTGCCGCCAACCTGGCAAATGCCCTTCAGGGTCAGGCTGCCGGTGTGACCGTCAATTCCAACAGCGGTCAGCCGGGTGCTGCTCCGGAAGTCCGAATCCGTGGTGTCGGTACTGTCAACGGCGCATCACCTATATATGTAGTCGACGGTGTGATTGTTGACGATATTTCATTCCTCAGTCCGAATGATATCCAGTCAACCGAAATTCTGAAGGATGCTTCTGCCACAGCCATTTACGGTTCTCGTGGTGCCAACGGTGTCATCATCGTTACCACCAAAGGCGGTAAGGTCAACCAGAAAACAACGGTAACTCTCGATGCCTATGCCGGTATCCAGCAACGCTGGCGCAAGCTCGACGTGATGAATGCAAGGGAATTTGCCGATGCACTTGTTGCCATCAACGGTTCTACTTCAGAAAAGAAGTATTATGAAACTTACGGTTTCAACAAATGGCTTTCCACATTCCGTTTGGGTAGCTCAAAGTATTATCCTACAGTGTATGATCCGGAAACAAACCCGACCGGCCTTGACTATTCGGCCATCGATACCGACTGGCAGGATGAAGTGTTTCAGGATGCCTTGATTCAGAACTATCACCTTTCCATCGACGGCGGTAGCGAAAAGACAACTTATTCGTTGAGCACCAGCTGGTATTCGCAGGAAGGTACAATCATCGGTTCAAACTACGAACGTCTGACAGTACGTTTGAATACATCCCACAAAGTAAACGACTGGTTGAAAGTCGGTGAAAACGTATCATTCATGAGTTCTACAAGTCGTACGGCAATGAACAACAGCGAAAGTGCCGGTTCTTCCATCCTTTCTGCCGCATTTGCCATGGCTCCTTGGGACCCGACTCACTATCCCGCAGGCTCTGTCAACAAGCAGGGTACGGACTTGAGCGGACAAATCAGTGCCGGTTCCAACTTCAAGAACGTGACCAACCCGTTCAGCATGGTGGAAAACAGCCACCCGAAAGACCGCAACGAACGCTTCGTAGGTAACGTGTTCGCTGAAATCACTCCTCTCAAGGGTTTGACTTTCCGTTCAAGCTACAGCTTCGACTATAACATCGCTACCAGCAAGGTATTCAAGGATGCTTACGAATATTCAGACTATGACAAGAACGTCAAGAACTTCTTGAGTTCAAGCATCGGACGTACCTACAACTGGACTGTTGACAATATCTTGACTTACGCCCGCACCATCAACAAGCACGATTTCTCGGTGATGGTAGGTCAGACAACTGAAGAGTACAACTATTACTCTATCGGCAATTCAGGTTCCAACATTCTGAACCCGAAAGAAAACAACTGGTATCTGTCGCAGGTGACTGACGATTTCGGCCGTCCCGCAGACAGTGTGAGCCGTAACCGCCGTGTTTCCATGCTCGGCCGTGTTCACTACAGCTATGACGACCGTTATTTGATTACAGTCAACTTCCGTGCCGACGGTAGCAGCAAGTTCCCTGAAAAGCCTTGGGGCTATTTCCCTTCTACAGCTTTGGCATGGAAAATCAGCGAAGAAGATTTCATGAAAGACTACAGCAACCTTGACCTTTTGAAAATCCGTGCAGGTTGGGGGCGTGTAGGTAATGACAATATCGGCAACGATGCTTTCCTTTTGACGGTGTTCAACACAGGACCAACATTCGTTGACTATGTATTCGGCAAGAATCAGGCTTTGGCAAACGGTGCAACCGTACTGACTTGGATCAACAACGGCGGACACTGGGAAAATACGGAACAATGGAGCTTGGGTGTTGACTTCGGTTTGTGGCGCGGCATGCTGACCGGTTCTGTCGACTTCTTCATCCGCAACACTCAGGACATGTTGATGTCGGTAAAAGCTCCGGCTCAAGTGGGTAACCGTTACGACGGTACAAGCAACGTCGGAACAGTTCGCAACCAGGGTGCTGAAATCACTTTGGAACACCGCAACACCATCGGTGATTTCTCTTACTCCATCGGCGGTAACGTATCGTTTATCGACAACGAACTGACCGGTCTGAACGGTGGTGCCGTAATCTACAGCGGCTACAACAACTTGACAGTGGTTGACCAAGGTTATCCTTTGTACTATTTCTGGGGATACCAGTATGACGGCATCTACAAGACTGACGAAGAAGCATTGGAATATCTCACAGGCTATACGGCTACCGATATTCCTTTCCATGCAGGCGATGCCAAATATAAGGATCTTAACGGCGACGGTAAAATTGACGATAACGACCGTACGGACCTCGGTTCAAGCATTCCTTGGTTGAACTATGGTTTGAACTTGGGTGCAAGCTGGAAGAATTTCGACGTTCAATTGTTCTTCCAAGGCGTTGCCGGCAACAAAATCTACAACCAGATGCGTCACCGTCTGGAAGGAAACGGTACGACTTCCGTCATGAGCCCGATTATGGCTAATGCATGGACTTCTACCAATACAGAAGGAACAATTCCTAATCCGAAAAACTCTGTGAACTACTACGTTTCCGACCGATTCCTTGAAAACGGTTCCTACTTCCGTCTGAAGAATCTGCAAATCGGTTACACGATTCCTGAAAAAGCCATCCGTAAGGTGGGATTGCAGAACTGCCGTATTTATCTGCAGGGCAGCAACCTCCTGACATTGACACAATATACAGGATTCGACCCGGAAGTGGGCGGCAGCATTGACTACGGTAACTATCCGCAAGCCCGCTCCTTCATCTTAGGTGCTAACATTTCCTTCTAATTAATTAAAAGTCAATAAAAATGAAAACGACACATATATTGAATGCGTTTTGCGGACTGGCGCTGCTTGCAACAGCAACCTCTTGTAACGACTGGCTGTTGGAAGAGTCGCCGGGCAAAACTGGGCTGGACGATTTCTTTACGTCAGGAAACACTGCCATCCAGGTAGTAAATGCCTGCTACACTCCGTTGGCATGGGAGTTCAATTCAACTTATTTCTCTGAATGGTTTATCGGGGATATTGTTTCGGACGATGCTTTGAAAGGCGGTCAGAACCTCACGGATATGGCGGATGTCTACGATTTGGAGAACTTCAAGACAAATGCCAACAACACGATGCTTCTTGATTTCTACCGTGCGCAGTATCAGGGTATAGCCCGTTGTAATTTGGCCATTCAGGAAGTGGAAAAGGTTGATGCCGACACGACAATGACCGAGAGTCGCAAAAACTGTCTGTTGGGCGAAGCTCACTTCATGCGTGCTTACTATTATTTCCGCCTTGTACGTGTTTTCGGCGGTGTACCTTATGTTGATTTCGTTATCGACAGTTCTTCAAAATGGCAGCAGCCGCGGGCAAGCGAAGCAACTATTTATGAGAATATCGTAAAGGATCTTGAAATAGCCGAACCGCTGCTGTGGAACAAGAGCGAGTATGCCGACGAGGACCTCGGCCGTGCTACCAAAGGTGCCGCACAGGCCATGCTGTTGAAGACCTATCTTTATATGGGCGGCCATCTTGACCCTGCCTATTTCGAGAAGGCTTACGAATGGGGTAAGAAATTCATTACCGAACAATATGAAACGGGTGAATATAGCTTGAATCCGAACTATGCCGACAACTTTACGTTGGCCGGTGAAAACGGTCCGGAATCCGTATTTGAAATTCAGTACATGGCTGAGCCGACCAGTGACTATGGCGAAGGCTACGGCTTTACCCGCGGAACATTTACAACGATCCTTACCCGTTGCCGCGCAACCGCTCTCGGTGCAGGCTGGGGCTTCAACCACCCGACACAAAACCTCTATGACGAGTTTGAACCGGGTGACCCGCGTCGCGATGCAACCATCATTAATCCTACCGATGATCAGCTCGACAACCCTGAACAGGAAATCTATCTGGGCAGCCGCTACTACAACCGCAAGTATGCCTACAACGAAGACGGTGTATATGTTACGCTCGACCACGCAACCCGCAGCCCGGTCAACTATCGTCTGATTCGTGCTTCCGACGTGCTGCTGATGTATGCTGAAGCAGCTCTTGAAAGCGGCAAGGACATTGCAGCCGCCAAATGGGCGTTGGAAGAAGTGCGCAAGCGTGCCCGTGGCGGTGTGGATTATGACAAAAATGATGTAAATGCTATCCTTCCGGATTTCCCTAACTACAACGGCTATAGCGACAATACCGAGGACTTGCGCAAGGCCATCCGTCACGAACGCCGTGTGGAACTGGCTATGGAAGGCCACCGCTGGTTTGACCTTTGCCGTTGGGGTATCGCTTATGAAGTGATGGATAAGGACAACGGTTCTTACGGAAAGAACGAAACTCCGGAGGCTCGTGCTGAAATGGCTTCGTTTGTCAAAGGCAAGAATGAATTGTTCCCGATTCCTTCACAGGAAATCAACTTGAACCCGATGGAACAAAATCCCGGATATTAATTCTGAAAAATAAAATAATAAATAGAAAACAACAAACAACCCGATGGCGGGTTTAACCGCCCGCCATCCTAATTTTTAAACTCTCAAAAAAAAATTTAGCTATGAAAAAAATGACTCTTTTGGCTGCTATGGCAGTTTGTGGATTGGGTGTTGCAAATGCCCAGTTCGTTGGTGATCCTTCTTTGGAAGCAGTGAAGGACAATGGTGAAGTTTTTGATATCTTCCAATTGGATGCAGCTTCTGTTGAAATTTTGAAAAATGCCGGTAAGACGGTTCACGAATATACATTGGACAACGTAAACCGTTGCTTGTATGTATGGGACAATACATTTGTTGCCGGCGACGGTTCTTATCCAGGCGTTGATTTTCAGATGGAAGGATATACATCATTGGATGTCAGCACTATCGGATGGTCAGGTGCAGGTTTCACAGTTGTAGAAGACGGTGGCAACAACTACATCGACTTGAATCACGTTACAGACGAAACTCGTTTCCACATGGGTTTGCGCAGCACAAATCCTGCATCTGCAATTGCAGTAATCTTCGGTGACGGTCAGATTGCAGGCAAAACAACCATGAAGTGGTCTCCGGCCAAGTTGTCTGTAGGTACCACAGCATTCGTTGACGGTGGTGTATCTTATCCCCTTGTAGGTGACCTTGATCGTGGTGGCGATTGGGTAGCTATCGATATGTCGTTGGCTGACATGAAGAAAATGTATCCTTCATTCGATTACACTCCTTGCAACTTCACTGGTAACATCTATTCCGTTCTTGGCGGTGGCGTAGCAGGTACAAATATTTGCATTGACGCTGTTTATTTGTATACACCTAAAGGTGAAGGCAGTGTTGAAGGCGTAGCAAGCGACAATGTTCAAGTAATCGTTTCTAACCGCACAATCAACGTTCTTGGCAACGAAAACAACGGTTTCGAACTCTACAACATCTCTGGACAGTTGGTTAAGAAATCAACTTCTTCAGTTATGGGCGTTGAAGATTTGAACGCTGGTCTTTACATTGTAAAAGCAGGCAACGCTGTTGAAAAAGTTGTAGTGAAATAATTGTTCTTGTATTCGACTTTTTGACTTTATGAAGAGCGGACGGATTTGTTCCGCCCGCTCTCTTTTTCCCTTTTTAAAACGATTTACAGGTGGTGACGTCCTGAGATACGGCACGAAAAAACGATACTAACATAGAATAAAGAATACATTATGAAGAAAACTAACTTTTTGATTGCTACAGCGTTGCTTGTTTCTCCATTGGCAATGGCGGCTTCTTCGCAAAATGGTACCGGCGAAACTGACGGATATAAACTGGTTTGGCAGGACCTGTTCGATGCCAATGAGCTTAATCTTCAGCGTTGGAATATTGAAGTGAACGGCGACGGCGGCGGCAACAATGAATTGCAGTACTATACGGACCGTACGGACAACGTGCGTTTGGGAGATGACGGAAAGGGCAACGGCTGTCTGATTCTGACGACAAAAAAAGAAGTATATGGCGGACGTCAGGTTACTTCCGGCCGAATCACGTCGAAAAACAAGATTGCATTCAAGCACGGTAAGGTTGAGGCGGCTATCAAGCTCCCTAAAACAGCCAACGGACTTTGGCCGGCATTCTGGATGATGGGCAACGACTACGACCAGGTGGGATGGCCGCGTTGCGGTGAAACCGATATCATGGAATTCGGCAATGCCACGGGAATCCAGAACGGAACGCAGGACCGCTATTTCAACGGTGCGTGCCACTGGGGACAATCGTGGAACAATCATCCGAATTATGCGCGTGCGGTGACTTACCAATACAGCCTTCAGGACGACGAATTCCATATCTTCACCCTCATTTGGGATGAAGAAAAGGTGGCCATGTATGTCGACCTCGACAAGTATCCTGATGCTGAACCGTATTATATCATGACTATCCCGGCAACCAACGATACCAATTCTCCGGGCTATTATTTCCATAAGGAGAATTTCATTCTGTTCAATCTTGCCGTAGGCGGCAATTTTACCGGAATCTGGGATATCAATCAGATTACCGCATTGAACGAATCGAACGACTATCAGGCAAGTATGTATGTGAATTACGTAAAAATCTATCAGAAGGGAACAGCCGACGAGTCTACCTCTTTCCTGGACAAGGGTGACATGGACGATGCCGGCGTAGAGACGGTTACCGCCGGACTGGAGATGAATTACAACGGAACAATGCTGAACTTCTCTGACAGGGCCGATGTGGTGGTCTATGATATTGCCGGAAAAATGGTAGCATCTGAAAAGGGCGTTGATGCCGTTTCGGTTGCAGGTTTCGTTCCCGGCATCTATGTCGTAAAGGCTGTTAGCAACGGCAAGCAGCTGGTTGAAAAAATCGTATGCAAATAATGAAGGAAAAGTGGTTAGGTGTGGCTTTTGTCTGTCTGTCAGTGCTTAGCGTATGGGCAGAGTCACCAGTGGATGAAACATCCGATTATAAATTGGTTTGGAGCGACGAATTCAACGGTTCGTCGCTCGACCGCAACAGCTGGAATGTGGAAGTCAACGGCAGCGGTTGCGGAAATGCCGAATTGCAGTATTATGTAGACAGCCCGGCCAATGTATGTGTGCGCGACGGAAATCTCGTAATTACAGCCCGTAAGGATAATTATAAGGGAAAGAATTTCACTTCGGGACGTATCAATACGATGGATAAGGTGCGCTTTACCTATGGCGTAGTCGAAGCCCGTATCAAATTGCCGAAAACGGCCAACGGGCTGTGGCCGGCATTCTGGATGATGGGCAATGACATTTCTTCGGTCAGTTGGCCGCGTTGCGGTGAAACCGACATTCTGGAAATGGGACATTCCAACGGTATCAAGGACGGTGTGTCTGACCGTTTGTTCAACGGTGCCATGCATTGGGGGGTAGCTTCTTCGGCACACCGTACCTTTACAGGCGACCGTGTAAACGACTATAGTCTGCAGGACGGTGAATATCATATTTTCCGTGTGGTATGGACACCGAATGAAGTCGCCATGTTTCTTGACGATGAAAAGGAACCCTACATGCGGGTGGATATCTCCGACAGAAGCAGCGAGGACGATATGGGATATTATTTCCATAAAGACAATTTCCTGTTGCTGAATCTGGCTGTCGGTGGAAATTTCCCCGGCATTCATGATGCGGAAGGCATAACGGCTTTGCCGCAGGGCAGTGCGAGGCAGAGAGTTGTATGCTGCTTTATGGGAGAAGCGGGTGAGGCGTCAGGAATGGAAGCCCTTTCTTCTTCGCCAAATCGTCCTCAGCCACAAGGCGGGCGTTTTGAAATAGAAACCACAAAGGAAGCATCTATGCGTTATACCTATGTCCGGCAGCACGACACCACAGACTGCGCTGCCGCCTGTCTCGCAATGGTGTGCCTCCATTACAAAAAGGAGATCACCATCACCCGCCTGCGGGACATGATGGGTACCGACCTGAAAGGCACAAACCTGACCGGTATGGAAAAGGCAGCGCAGGAGCTGGGATTCAGCACCGCCGCCGTCCGCGTAGACCGGGAAAACTTCCTCAGCGAATTCACCACTCCCTGTATTGCACAGGTCATCACCGACGAGGGTCTGGCCCACTTTGTGACGGTCTTCAAGAAGACCACCATCAAAGATGACGGCGAGCGGCGTCGGCATATGCTCCGGCAGGAAGAGGAGCGCAAGAAGTGCGCTGACGAAGGAAAGAAGTTCAAATGCCGCGACTACGTCATCATCGGCGACCCGGCAAAAGAGCTGAAAAAAATCTCACTCGATGAGTTCTACAAGAACTTTACCGGCGTTCTGCTCCTGATGACCCCGACCTCGGAGTTCAAGGCAGGCAAGCAGAAACAGGGCAGCATGGTCAAGCGTTTCCTCGACCTGCTGCTGCCGCAGAAGAAGCTTTTCTTCTACGCCATCCTCAGCTCGGTCATCATGACCGTTCTGGGTATCGCATCCTCGATGTATAACAAAATACTGATGGATGAGATACTCCCCTACGGCCTGAAGAGCCTGTTGGTGGCTGTTATTCTGGTGTTCAGCATTGTGAGCGTCACCAGCGCACTCATCAGTATGGTGCGGCAGTGGGTGCTCATCTATCTGTCCATCAAGGTCGATATTCCCCTGATGCTGGGCTACTTCGGGCATGTTTTCAAACTGCCCATGAAGTTCTTCGCCACCCGCAAGACCGGCGAGATCACCACCCGCTACTCCGACGCCAGCACCATCAAATCGGTGTTCACCAGCATTGCGCTGA
>URMA01000032.1 GCA_900548875.1 uncultured Porphyromonadaceae bacterium
AGGACTTGTCCGTTTTTTCCGAACCGCAGCTGGCTTTATCAAAAAACAAAATGAAACAAAATGAATGTAATTCAAATTTTGTTTCAGGGAGTTTTCCCGAAGCGCAGCCTATCTTCTATAAAGATAGTGCAAGCTGAGCGAAAAGACAAGCAAGGTGAGAGAAAAAAAGGACTTGTCCGTTTTTTCCGAACCGCAGCTGGCTTTATCAAAAAACAAAATGAATTTATTCAATTTTGTATTTCCGAAGCGCAGCCCAACATACAAATAAAATTTTGACAGAAGAACACAAGAACATAAAAAGTCTTTCCGCAGGCTTTAGCCATAAACTTTTGTTCTTTTGTTCTTCCGTCAAAAAATCGGAACATAGAAAGTCTTTCCGCAAGGCTTTCGCCATAAACTTTTGTTCTTTTGTTCTTCTGTCAAAAAATCGGAACATAAAAAATCGTTCCGCAAGGCTCCGCTATAAACTTTTGTCCTTTTGTCCTTCTGTCAAAAAAGGAAGTTTGTCGCCTAATAGAATATCGTCAAGCCTGTTGACAGGTGATTAAACGAGGGGCCGAAGTCGCTGTGAAGCGTGTTGCACGGCGAATATTTCACATACCACCCTATCGCCTTAAAGTCGAGCCCGGTCATCAAATCCACTGTCACACGCTGCTGATGAATATTGTCGGTAAAATATTTATTTTCCTCACCGTCAACTTTATAAACCGTCTTCATACTGCCATACGTATTGAAATTCACCACCGCACCGATTCTCCAAGTGAAATCCCGACCGAGTTCCTGCTGAAACATTACGGGCACCGTCCAACTGAAAATCTTGATTCGCGAAAATTTCACGTCGGCATTTTCCGGATAGGAATCGAACGAAATGGAGCCGTTGTCCTTTACGAAGCGGGTCATGCCCGTCATGCGGTAGTTGCGCCATCCGATACCGAAACCGATTGAAAATGAAGATTTCTTGCTTGCCCACGGATAACAACGGAGATTCAGCAGATGGTCGGCAAAAATTTCATACGAGCTGCCCATATCCACATCCATCGGAGCAGGGGCATTCATGGCGTTGACGAATCCGATGCCTACGCCGCCCACTTCAAAACTGAACCGCGGCTTGCGCGTGCTTTTCTTCTTGCTCTCAACAAACGGAATCTTGAAATCCCAGTCAGTGGAACCCTCGCTTACGATTTCGTTGTCGGATTCCTGTCCGCTACGGGTGTAAGAATAGTAGTAGTCCGGATTTTCAGGTACTCCGTAGACCTCCAGTTTCACCCGTTCACCGCTATGTTTCACCACAACTGAATCCGGTTTCTGAAAGCATAATATGGAATCGGCTTCCTCCGCCTCAACGGCTCCGGCTGCCCGTGCACTGCAAAGGACAGCCATGCAAAAAATCATTCGTTTCATATATTTTGTCTGTATTTTATTGTCGTTTTATCTGTCATTTAAACATGGCCTTCAACTGCTTCAATGTGGCCTTTCCTTCCATATACACCACCGTCGTTTCAGGCTTTGCTCCCTTGCGCAGCAGATTGTTGCGATAGAACACATAGCGGAACGTGCCGTCGCCGTTGGCAAAAGTAAAGAACCCGTAGTACAGACGGCCTCCCGTCATGCCCTGCTCGCGGTCGGTGGCCGACTTGGCATCGCTGAGCACCAGTTTTTCCATACGTGCGGCCGTTGCTGCGTCGGACTTCACCGTCAGACTGCGGAACACCGTCAGATGGTAAGGCTCCAGTTTCTTTCCCTTCACGATGACTTCCACCACATTCGGCTGCTTTTCCAGTCCGCTGCTGAAAAGTTCGCCGATAGCCATTCCCTTTTGGCAGAATGCCGCCGGAACCGCCATTGTCAGCAAAAGCAAAATAAAAACTGTTCGTTTCATATCTCGTCGTTTCTTTTTATTCGTTCTACAATCATTCTTCCAACGTACCGAAAATGTCGGCCATCTGGCTGTCGACATCCACCGTCGCCGAAGCCTCGCCCATGCCGTCCATCGAGTGGTGCATTTCGGCCAGCACCACACTCTCGTCGGTATATTTCACGCCGCCAATATAGGCCACACACTGGTTTTGACGGCGATCAACGGCATAGAATGCCGAACCTGCCACAACCAACAATACGCCAACTGCCACAGCCACACGGCCAAGACGTAGGCGCAATGTTCTGTGCCGTCTGCGCTCCTGTTCGCGCTTGCCGACAGCGAGAAAGCCCATCACCGCCCGCAACTCGTCAAACTCCCGACCCCGGGCTTCCGCCGTAGCAAGAAATCGGCGCAGGTCGCGCTCCTCATCAGCCGTGGTCTGCGCTTCGAAATAGCGTTCGCCCAGCGCGAGCCATTCCTCACGGCTACGATGTTGTATGTCTGCCTGTTGTCTGTTCATTTCTCCGATAGTTTTTGGTAACACATTCTGATTGTTTTCCGAGCCCTCGACAGCTGCATTCTGACTGCCGGCTCCTCCATTCCAAGTTCTGCGGCGATTTCCGAAAATTCCGCCCCGTCGTATTCACGCCGTCGGACGATGGTGCGCTGCACTTCCGTCAAATGCCGGTCGATAATCGCTTCCACCATGCGGAACTGTTCGCGCCGTTCCAATTCGTCCGAAACCGGTTCACTCTCGCCGCCGTCGCGATCCTCATTCAATTCGAGCCACTGCACCGACTGCCGTCTGCGATAGGCATCAATGCCCAGATTGCGCACCGTTGCCACAGTCATCGCCTCCGCCTCCTGACGGCTATCGATTTCGTCGCGTTTCGGCCACAACCGGCAGAAAGCCTCCTGCAAGGCATCGTTGGCATCCTCCTCGTCGGGAAAGAAGCGCGAAGCCATGCGCAGAAATTTCCGCCGCAGCAGTGTGAAAGTCGATGTCAGCGTTTCTTCGCTCATAAATTATTGGTTTCGTTCGTCAGTTTTTTGTCTGTTCACTTAGCAAAACGAGATATCCGCCGTTTTGTAACACAAATTTCAAAAAATTTTTCCACACTCAACCACATTTGGGAAAAGACAAAACAAAAAGCCCCGCCTCCCGGACGGGAAACAGGGCCTGTATTTCGTTCACATGAATGCTACATTTCCACGCGGAACTTGAAACAGCGTGTGGCATCGTAACGCGGCAACACCATCAGCTGCACATCCTTCGTGCGGTCGGACAGCGAATCTGTACCCTCGCCCACCGTCGCGCCGCGTCCCAACAGGGCACGCATCGACGCCTCACGGGCAATTTCCGGCGTATTGTTGTCCTTGCTCAAGTGGCAAAGGAACACATATTTCAGTTCCTCGGAGTAGATTTCCGCCAGAAATGAAGCGGCATCCACATTGTCGAGATGGCCGTTGGCGGCACGGATACGCGCTTTCAAATATTCGGGATAAGTGCCGTTGTCGAGCATCTTCGCATCGTAGTTGCTTTCTATCACCAGATAGTTGGCCTTCGACATATAGTAGCGCGCACGTTCGCTAATGCTGCCCAAATCCGTAGCCAGCACAAAACGGGCGTCGCCGTATTCAATCGAGAACCCGGAATTGCAACTTCCGTCGTGAAGCACTTCGAACGCCGTGATTTCAAAACCGGCAACCTTAAACGGAATTTCCTTGTAGATCGGCACATGATAGTCCTTTATCCGACGGGAAATGTTATGGCGTCGCAGAATGCCGTTCAACACGCGGTTCGTGCAGTAAAGATGCATCGACGGCCTGAATTTCCGCAAGAATGTGTAGGCATAGCGGATATGGTCGCCGTGGTCGTGTGTCAGGCAGATTCCCTTGATGGATTCCGGGCGGATATTGTTGACACGCAATTCGCTCAGCACCGTCGACATGTCCACACCGGCATCAATCAGTATGCCCTCCTCTTCATTGCCTATGTAAGAACAGTTGCCGCTGCTTCCGCTACCGAAACTAATGAATTTCAGCAACTTGGTAGCATGCAGGTCAATTACGGGAGTGTCCAGTTCAGAGTCTTTCTCATCCGCCTTTTTCGCTTTCAAGTCAGCGCCACCACTCGCCACCACCGGCTCCTGTTCTCCCGACATCTCGTCGGCAAACAAAGAATATTGCAGTGAATTGTCTATAATATTGTCAAGTTTCTTCATAATCAACGGTAAATTAAAAATATCGTGGGCCGCTTGTCGTAGTTGTACGTTGCCTTGCTCCATTCCCGTATGCTCCGCGTCACAATGGACTCCGTCGGCCCGGTAATGTCGCTGGCCACACACAACCGCAAGTCACCGCCCAGCTTGCTGCACAGCTCGGCTATCAGCCGATTGTTGCGGTACGGCGTTTCGATAAAAATCTGTGTTTGCCCGGCAGCGATGTTCCGCTCCATTTCGTGAAGTTTCTTTGTCCGCTTTCCCGCTTCAATCGGCAAGTAGCCCTGAAAGGCAAAACTTTGTCCGTTGAAGCCCGAAGCCATCAGCGACATCAGGATACTCGAAGGTCCTACCAGCGGCACCACCTTCAGTCCCTTGTGCTGCGCCATAGCCACAACATCGGCACCGGGATCGGCAATGGCCGGACATCCTGCCTCGGAAATCACCCCCATCGGCATTCCTGCTTCCAGAGGGTTGAGATAGCCGGTAATTTCTTCGGGACGGGTATGCTCGTCGAGCGTGTAGAACGTCAGTTCGTCGATGTTGATTTCCCTGTCGCACTTTTTCAGAAACCGCCTTGCCGAACGGATATTTTCGACAATAAAATGCTTTATGCCCCTCACTATTTCCAGATTATAGGCGGGGAGCACTTTTCCCAAAGGCTCGTCGCTAAGCATTACGGGTATCAAATAGAGTGCTGCTTCCATCGATTTTACAGATTTTTAAAGACAAAGGTAAACATTCCACCGCAGAATGCCTCTTTAAAAATTCCTAAATAACGGTATCCGACCGGCAGAAACGGCATCCTGCCCGTCAAAAACAAAGTCCGCCAGTAAAGCGGACTTTCGGCAGTTAGCCCAAACGTTCAATCTTGAAACCGAGACCCTTCACGCGGCTGACGATTTCCTCGTCAGGAACGTCGGATTTCACTGTCAGGACGCGGTCGGGCGACGTCAGGTCGATGTTCCAGTCCCCACGTCCCATGATTTCATCCAATTTTCCGGCAATGGCACTCACACAGCCATTGCATTTTGCCGATGTACGGTATTTTCTTTCTTCCATTTTTCAACTTATATTTAAATCTTACATTTTAACAAACTTCAAACGCAAACTGTTCAGCACCACGGTCAGCGAACTGACGGCCATTGCCGCACTTGCCCACATCGGATTCAGCGTCACACCAAAAACCGGGAACAGCACTCCGGCAGCCACGGGTATGCCAATCACATTGTAGATAAATGCCCAGAACAGATTCTGATGGACGATGTTCATGGTTTTCCGCGAAAGATGGATAGCGGCCGGCAGCAACTCCAAATCGGAGGTCGTAAAAGTCATCATGGCGGTTTCCATCGCCACATCCGTTCCGCTTCCCATGGCGATGCCGATATCGGCACGTGCCAGGGCCTGAGAATCGTTCACGCCGTCGCCCACCATCGCCACGACTTCGCCCTGCCGCTGCAATTCGCGGACAAAGGCATCCTTGTCAGCCGGCAACATCCGGGCTTTCCACAAAGTAATGTCGGCTTCCGAAGCCACACGTGCTACGGCCGCCTCATTGTCGCCCGAAAGCATATACACCTTCAGCCCCATCCGCTTCATGCGGTCAACAGCCATCGGCGACGATTCCTTCACCTGGTCGGCAAGCTCGAATGCGGCCAGCAACCTGTTTCCGCTACCGAAATACACGCTGCTGCCTCCCTGGCTTTCAGGCAGTTTGCCGGTCACGCCGTTTTCACGGGCATAGCGTTCGCTTCCCGCCCAATATTCCGTACCGCCGCAGGCCATCCGCACACCGCTGCCTGCCACGGCTTCAAATGAATCAAGAGCCACCGGCTCCGCTCCCTGACGCTGCAAATGTTCCGCAATAACGGCAGCCAGCGGATGCTCCGACTTTTTTTCGGCGGCGTACAGCACAGACAACTGCTCGTCGGTCAGTTCGGGACTGCGTTTCATGGAAATGACAACCGGCCGTCCTTCTGTCACCGTACCCGTCTTGTCGAGCAACACGGCCGACACCTTGCACACCTTTTCCAGCGCCGCCGCATCCTTAATCAGAATATGCCCTTCGGCCGCCTTGCCGATTCCAACGGTGATGGCGGTAGGCGTTGCCAGTCCCAACGCGCACGGACAGGCGATGACAAGCACGGAAACCGCACAGACAAGCGCAGAAGAGAATAAAGCCGTTCCGCCGACAATCATCCAGACGATGAACGTCAGCACGGCAAGACTGACAACGACAAACGTAAAATACTTGCTTATCGTGTCGGCCACACGCTGCACGGGAGCCTTGCTTCCCTGCGCCTCGCGCACCATTTCCACCATCTGAGCCAATACCGTGTCAGCCGCCAGCTTCTGCACGCTAACCACAATGGCGCCCTGCTGATTTATCGTTCCGGCAAATACACCGCTGCCGGCTTCTTTTTCCACCGCTGCCGATTCGCCCGTCAGCATGCTTTCGTCGACCGACGAATAGCCTGACTCTACCGTCCCGTCGACGGGAATACGTCCGCCAGGACGGACAAGCACACGGTCGCCAATCTTCAGTTCGTCGACACCTACTTCACGTTCCGCATCGCCCTCCACAAGCGTAGCCGTTGCAGGCTGTAGCTTCATCAGGCTGCGAATGGCGGAAGTCGTGCTATTTTTCGCCTTTTCCTCCAACCATTTTCCGGTAAGCACAAACGCCACAATCATTGTGGCCGAATCGAAATATACGAAATGTCCCAGCCCGTGCGTCTCGGAAAACGACGGGAACACGGTCAAAAACAGACTGAACACCCACGCAACAGCCGTGCTCAAAGCCACCAGCGTGTCCATATTGGCCGAACGCTGACGGGCCATTTTCCAGGCACGGCGATAGAAGTCACGGCCGGAATACCCCAGTACGACAGTTGCCAACAGGGCCAATACCCAATGTCCCAATGCCATATAGCCGAACTCCGTCATCGACAGCACCGCCACCGGAATGGCCATACACCACGCCACCACCAGCCGGCGCCTCAATTCCTCATATACTTTCTTCTCGGCCTGCTCACGAGCCTTGTCGGTATCGGAGAGAACCAAATCATAGCCGGCATCCTGCACGGCCTTCTTTATCTGCTGCAAACTTATTTTCCGTTCGTCGTACTCCACCGTCAGCGAATTGGCGGCAAAATTGACCGATGCCGACACGACACCGTCCAGTCCGGCCACCGTACGCTCTACATTTCCGGCACACACGACACAACTCATTTCAAGAACGGGAACTGTAGTTTTCTCCATAATATTCCAAATTTACACACTAAGTTAACAAATAAACCGGGAAAATTGCTCAACGGAAACAAAAATAACGATGGTGAAATAAAAAACGGGGACATTTCCTGAAAGAAACATCCCCGTTCCAATTATTTATTCAAGTCCTTAAAATCGTCCGACAATTACCAACCCGGATTCTGTTCAAGTTTGATATTCGGATCGCCCGTCTGTTCGCTCTTGCTCTTGTAAAGCGAAATCTGTCCTGTAGGAATAGGATACAGATAATCCTTCATGGCATACGTACGGACATTCAATTCAGAAGGAATCGGCTTGATATAACCGGCATTTCCTTCACGGTCAAGGTTGACAGCAGCCAATTGTTCAATGGTCAGTTTCTTGCCTTCCGGAGCCGTCTTGTTGAACTCCTCAACATAGGCTTCCTTGTCCAACCAAGCACCCAGGTTCAACTTCTTGTTGAGAATCATGTCGGCGTACTGAAGTTTGCCCCAACGACGGATATCGTCGAAACGAATTCCTTCATAAACCAATTCAATACGACGCTCACGACGGATTTCCCAAATGAGGGAAGGAACGGCATAGTCGCCCGGAACTTGAGCATTACCCATGTCGCGGTTCGGGTCGTCGACAATAACGCCATTTACTTCAAATTGGTCACCCTTCAATGTCACATGCGGCATCCGAACATCAGCACGGTCGCGGATGGCATTGATTGTCTTGTCCAAATCGGCCTGTGTCAACGTGTATTTGCCAAGCTGAGCCAATTCGGCGGCAGCTTCCAAATAATTCAGCATCACCTCGTTGAGCTTCATGATAGGAGCATCGGTAATATTAGTCGAGCTCTGTCCACCCGGAGTGTTCATCAAGTCAGGGTTCACGAAACGGTTACCCATATATCCGCTGATTCCATAAACAGCACCTGTAACACCATTCAGGCAAAGGCTGTCAACAATATTATAGCTCAAACGCGGGTCACGGTTTGCCATTTCATTCTTGAACGTCTTGTCGCCCTTATATAGGTCATTGCCGGCTTGAGCAATCGGAAGACCATTGGTTGTCAGATAGCTTTCGATAAGGTCTTTTGAAGGAGCATTACCCAAAGTCTGCTCGCTCTGCCATGACATTTCAGCGTGGGTGATGACACCTTCTTCATATTCACGGTAAAGAATGATTTCCGGATTTCCGGCCAATGACACAGAATTCGTAAGCGCCTTATAATTGTCGGAAATGGTGTATCCGCTACCCATTACGGCTTCAGCCGCAGTCTTAGCCATCTGCAAATATTTGGCTGCATACTCGTCGTTCTTTTCTACATATTTCTGCCAAGTGCCTTCAAACAGCATAATGCGTGAAATGAAAGCATTCACCACGTCACGATTGACCGTCAGGCCTTTTGTACCGTCGCTCTGACGAACAAATTTGGCTGCAAACTCCAAATCCTCGGCAACCTTGTCCATCACATACTCACGGCTGTCGCGAGGTTTGTAAAGGTCTTTGGTATCCGTATTGAGAACGACATGGTCATAATAAGGAACGTCGCCGAACATTCTTACCAGACGTGCATATTCCATACCGCGGAAGAAACGGGCAATACCCAACCAATGGTTTTTGGTCTCTTCCGGAAGTGTTGATGCTGTCACACCTTCAAAGAGGAGATTGATGCGGCGCACGTTTTCAAACGACCAGTCGGTGCTGGTTGACGGAGCAACCGTCGTGAAATAGGTTGCCGATTCCTGAGCCAGGTCGTCACACCAGTTCGCACGGTTTGTTCCATCATAAAAGTCAGATCTTGTCCAACCCGTTTCGTAACCGGTAAAATAAATGTCATACCATCCGTTTACCGTCGAACGGACATTGTTTTCACTGTTGTAGAATTCAGGAGAGTTTTCAACTCTATCGTACGGAGGGCGTTCCAAATAGTCCGAGCACGATATAATAGAACCCGCCAAAGCCAATATTGCTAATATTTTTGTTTTCATAAAATTTTAGAATGTAAGTTGAAGACCAAATGATACTGTTCTTGTAAACGGATAGCTCTTACCGAATTTCAAAGAACCGTTAGAAGCTGCTGCATTTTCTGTCGTTTCAGGGTCAACAGGAATGTAACCGTTCTCAAATTCAAACACATTTTCTGCGCTGACGTAAACGCGGCCGGATGTGAATGTAATGGCATTCATCCATTTTTCCGGGAAAGTGTATCCCAATGTGATATTCTTGCAACGCAAGTAGGACATATCCTGCAAGTAACGAGTCTGACGCAAGAAGTTCTGAGCATTGTTCAACCAAGAGTGAGAAGTTGGACGCGGATAGAAAGCATCCGTATTTTCAGGAGTCCAGTAGTCCATCTGGTGAGCCAGCCAACCTTCGCTCGGCATATAGCCAGGAATACCTACCTGACCAACAGCCCAAACGTCGCGTGAGCCTACACCCTGGAAGAATGTTGAGAAATCGAATCCTTTATATGTCAAACCTATTGTGAAACCATATTCAAAGTTCGGCAGCGTGTTACCGATACGTTTCAAGTCGCCGTGATTTTCCAATGTCTCTTCCCCATAAGTAATTTTTCCGTCACCGTCAAGGTCCTTGTATTTCACATCACCCGGGCCATACTTGAATGAACCGGTTTCATAGAGTGACTGGTCAGCGATACCCGGTTTATCAGTATCAATTACCCATACCGATGCACCTGTATTCGGATCTACGATTTCCTTACAGTCGTCATATTGGAACAGACGGTCTGTTTCATAACCCCAGATTTCACCGATGATCTTACCTTCGTAATTGCCGTAGATATTCTTGTTCGGGTTGTTGTATTTGGTAATCTTTTCCTGTACTTTCGACAAGTTTGCGCTGACAGACAATCCAAGGCCGCAGGCAAATTCTTTCTGATAGCCAACGGCAATTTCGAAACCGCGGCCCTGCATTTCACCTTCGTTCACCTTAGGCATTGTTGAGCTACCGAATGTTGACGGCAGCGTTTCACCCGGAGAGTGCATGCCGGAAGTAGTACGCTGATACCAGTCGAATGTGATTGTCAACGCATTGTCAAACAAGCGGGCGTCGAAACCGAAATCCACTGTTGTCACGCGTTCCCAAGTCAATGCAGGAGAAACGACCGAAGGCACTCCGATATAAGGAAGTTCCTTGCCGCCTACTGCCCAGCCTGAACTTGCACCTACACTCATGATGGAAAGATAGGAATAGGAAGCAACGTCCTGGTTACCGATTGTACCCCAAGAACCACGAACCTTCAAGTCGGTCAATGCCGGTTTGGTCCACTTCATGAAGTTTTCTTCACTCAAACGCCAGCCAAGAGAGCCTGATGGGAAGAATGCCCACTTCTTTCCTTCGGGGAACAATGAAGAACCGTCGTAACGGGCATTCAATTCAGCCAGATATTTGCCCTGATAGTCGTAGTTGATACGGCCGAACACACCGGCTGCCGCATAATCGTTGTGGAACGGGTCGCCATCAACAAACTGATCACCTAAAGCAAGGTTGATTTCCGGCTTGTCGAGGTTCACCAGTTCGCGGCGTTCTGAATAGTGTCCCAGTTTTTCACGAGTTTCAGCATCCATACCGACCATCACTTTCAAGTTGTGATTTTCATTGAAAGTCTTGGCGTAAGTTGCATATGCCTTGAAAGTGTTGATCATCGTGTATTCACTGTCTTCAATGGCACGGTTGTGAGTTGCACTGTACAGACTTGTATACTGCAACGGATTGTTTGTGTTGAAGAAGTCGTAACCGTAAACTTCACCGCCTTCACGTTTCAGATAAGTATTGTAGAGAGCGAAGGTATAGTCAAAGTTAACATCCAGCCCCTTAATCGGAGATACAGTAGAGCCCAAATTCACACGAGTGAAGTTGCGTGTCGTATATTCGTGATTTGCATACTGCACTTCAGTAATAGCCGAACGGAACGGTTTTCCTTCATAAGTTCCATAAGGGTAGAATGCCGGCCAGCGAAGCAGATAGTACCACAAGTCAGAATAACCGCTCGTATACTTGTACGGCTCTTTTTTCTGTGAACGAGTGAACATCACGTTGGCACGAACCGACCACCAGTCACGGATATTTGTATTGACATTAGCGTTGAACGTGTAACGCTTGTATTCATCAGGATTTACCTTAATTATACCGTTCTGGTCCAAATAACCCATACTGATATTATAGGTTGTCTTGTCACTACCGCCGGAAATCGACAGATTGTGCTTCTGTTGGGGAGTCCAGTCACGCAGGAACATATCGAGAGGGTCGAAGCTGCGGTACCAGTACCACTTGCCACCGATTTGTTCAAAGTCGCGTCCAAGCTGCATTTCGCCCAATTCTTCCTGGCTCATGCCGCCATACAGCGCATCCCATTCCTTCATTTTTTCAATGGCCTCGGCACTGACATTATAACCTACCGAAGAAACATTAGTCGTTGAAGGATTGGAACGCTGAGCAGCTAACAGGATAGCCTGTGCCGACTCATAGGTTTTTGCCACCTGCGGCATGGTCGTCGGAGTGCTCCACGCAAAGTTATTGGAATAAGAAATTCTCGGTTTTTCATTTTTCTTACCGGTTTTTGTTGTAATCAAAATCACACCCCAGGCAGCACGAGTACCGTAGATAGAAGAAGATGCCGCATCTTTCAATACGGAAATGGATTCGATATCATCCGGATTCACCATGCTCAAGCTCGGAACTTCCACATTATCCACCAAAATAAGCGGAGAAGTACCGCCGGTAGCATTCAAGGAACCTGTTGCACCACGAAGTTTGATTGTTGATTCAACGCCGACACCACCCAGGTTTGTAGTTACGTTGACACCCGGAGAAACACCCTGAAGGGCTTTTGCGATGTCGGTAATCGGACGGCTGGCAACCGCTTCCTCCACATCAATGTTGGCCACCGCACCGGTCAAGTTCACTTTCTTTTGCACACCGTAACCGACAACGACAACTTCGTCGAGCAATTCCGTACTGGATTTCAGCACAACTTCCATATTATTGGAAGCCAACACTGTCTGCGGTTCAAAACCCACATAGGAAATAGTCAAGGGCGTACCTTTCTTCACTTTCAATGTAAAGCGTCCGTCAAGGTCGGTAGCAGTACCTGTGTTTGTACCTTTCTGCATTACACTGGCACCGATAATCGGTTCGCCGTCTGAATCCACCACCATACCGGAAATGGAACCGGACTGAACTGCCTCCTGCTCTGCTTGAGGAGCAGCCTCAGCAGCCATAGTTGCACCATTGCCCAACAGAGCGGCACAAATAGCTACAGTCGCAAGAAGTTTCCTTCTGTTCTTGTGATTTTCACTCATAAATACAGTTTTTAGTTAAGTTTGTAATGGTAAGTTATTCTAAGGAATTTATAATTCGTAGTTGCATTATGATTGGTTGTCCGATTTTTTGCGCATGTCATCGACAAAAAACCACTTTCTTCCATTGACAAAGGTAGTATATTTTTTCATGCAACAACATAATAATGCATGAAAAAATCTATTACCAAATATTAAAAAAGATTACAAAGCAAAAAAAATCAGACGCTTATCAATACTTGCCGGAACGGATGCGGTAGAGCGTCTCTTTGGTGACGTTTAGAAAAGAAGCAAGCTGGGTAATGGATACGACATCCAAAATACGGGGATATTTTTCAAGTACCCAGTAATAACGGTCGCGCGCTTCCATGCGCAACATAAGCAGATGTTCTTCAAGGTATTCTATATGGCGTTCCAATGCCATATTCATCATGCGGGAAAAGCCGCCGGAACGGAGAATGGCGTTATTCAGCGAAGCCACAGGCGTATAACAGATTTCAGTTTCTGCCAGAAACTGAACAAACATCTGCGTCTTCCGCTTCTGCATCACCGACTTCGGTCGAATGACAAATTCGTCTTCAAAAGAGAAAGCATAGTTGAACTCTTTTCCCTTCTCGATATAGTAGGTGCGGGCAGCTCCGCGGTAGATATAGAACAGGTTGGCAAGAATCTCGTTTTGTCCGTCAATGACATGGCCCTTCTTGAACACCTGCCAGGAGAGCGAACTGAGCAGGTGCGCCTCGTCGTCGGGCGAATAGTCGAGCATCGTCCGAAGGTCATTTACAAATTTAGGCCGCCGCTCCATAGTCCTGTCTATTTTTGCAATATTGATTCAAGGTAGCTCTTCACGTTGGCCATCAGCCACGAGGGTGTGGAAGTGGCGCCGCAGATACCTATGCTCCCGACATGTTCCAGCCATTCGGGCCGGATGTCGGTTTCGGAAAATATCATGTGGGAATTGGGATTGACGTCGCGGCATTCGTTATAGAGAATCATGCCGTTGCTGCTCTTTTTGCCGCTGACAAAAAGAATGAGTTCATGCTCTGTGGCAAACTTGCGGATACGCGGAATGCGGTTCGCCACCTGACGGCATATCGTGTCGTGACATTCAAAGTGTCCGTCGGGCTTGTGCCGGCGGATTTCGTCGGCAAGGCTCTTCAGCCCTTCACGCGACTTGGTGGTCTGCGAATACAGCACAATGTCGCGGCTGTAGTCGATACGGTCGGCACCTGCCAGATCCTCCACCACTACGGCGTGGCCGTCGGTCTGCCCCACCAGGCCGTTCACTTCGGCATGTCCGAGTTTGCCGTAGATGACAATCTGCGGATTGCCCTCCGACAGGTAGGAAGCCTTGATGCGCTGCTGGAGCTTGAGCACCACCGGACAGGTGGCGTCGATGATTTCTATCCCGTTTTCACGGGCTATGCGATAGGTTTCGGGCGGCTCTCCGTGGGCGCGTAGCAGCACCTTTACGTTGTGGAGCCGTTTCAGGTCTTCGTGAGTGATGGTCACCAGCCCTTTCTGCTGAAGGCGTTCCACTTCGTTGGAATTATGTACGATGTCACCGAGGCAGTATAGATGTCCCGATTTCTCGAGTTCTGCCTCTGCCTTTCGGATAGCCGTCACCACACCGGGACAAAATCCCGAATCCTTGTCTATTTCTACTCTTACCACTTATTTTCGGTTGATAATGGAATGATACAAATCAAGCAGCCATTTGTCCTGCTCTTCGATAGTCATGTTCGAATTGTCGAGCACCACGGCATCGTCGGCCTTGCGCAACGGACTTTCCGCACGGGTCATGTCGATGCGGTCGCGTTCGCACACGTTGCGGTACACTTCTGCGTAAGTGACCGACGTGTCGCCTTTTCCCACCAGTTCGTCGAAGCGGCGGCGTGCCCGGGTTTCGGGCGAAGCGTCGACATAAACCTTCATTTCCGCATCGGGGAACACCGTAGTGCCGATGTCGCGGCCGTCCATCACGATTCCCTTGCCTTTGCCGAGTTCCTGCTGCTGGCGCACAAGTGCGTGGCGCACCGACGGAACGGCGGCAACGATGCTCACCTTCGACGACACGGGCATCTGACGGATTTCCGTCTCCACATTGCGCCCGTTCAGATAGGTTTCCGTCTTTCCTTCAGCATTCACGCCGAATGTGATATGGATCGCATCCAGCTGGCGTTCAAGTGCATCCGTATCAAGACGGTCGCCGTCAAACAGATTGTTTTCCAGACAGTAGAGTGTCACGGCACGGTACATCGCGCCGCTGTCGATATAGGCATAGCCGATAGTTTTGGCCAGTTTCTTGGCCATTGTGCTTTTGCCCGACGAAGAAAAGCCGTCGATGGCAATCGTTATAAGAGGTTTTTGTTCCATCATCGCATAAATTCATAAAGACTGGTTGAGAGGTTGACCATGAAGGTCGTTCCTCCGATATGCGGCTGCGCAAGGGCAACGCCTACCCGGAATTTGCTGGTGCGGAACCCCGCTCCTGCCGAAAACCCGGAAATGAAGTTGCGCGCAAAGGTCGCCATATCGGTACGGGTTTTATAGTTGTAACCCACTCCGATGTAAAAACGGTCGGACGGGGCATATTCTACTGCAAAGATAAGATGCCGGAACAGATTTCCCGCAAAATTATCCTTCAAAACGAGCGAAGAATTGGCGTCGTTTGCATCCTGACGGGTATAGTAGGGCAACTTCCAGCGATTGAGATTGACAGCCGTAATCGACAGGCGGAACGGTCCTCCGTTGAGCGACTGCGTATAGCCCAGCTGAATGTCCCACGGCAGGCGGTCGTACTGGTCAGTAAACCGCTTTACCTGTCCGCCGAGATTTTTCAGCACCATCGACAACGAGAGGTCCTTGTCCGAATTATAGTAGTTCACGCCCAGGTCGGCGACAATGGCAAGCGCCGTATACTGTTCGTAGCTCGAATATAGCAGCTTCATATTGATACCGCCACGGAAATAGTCGTTGAAGTCATGGGCATACATTCCGCTGAAGGCAATGTCCTGCGGATGGAAAGAACCCGTAATCACGCCGCCGGCATCGGCCGACTTTATTTCGCCGTAGCCGAAATACTGGATCCCCGCCGACCACGCTCCATGCTCGCCGGCTTCCTTTGCAAACCGCAACCCGGCATAGTTGCTTCCGCCAAGATAGCGCATGTAGCTGAAACCCACCTGCATTCCCACTTCCGGACCGAGAAGTCCCGGATTCTGCTCGTAGAGGTTCACATCATCGTCGATAATTGAAATGTTGGTTCCTCCCAGAGCATACGCATGTGCGGAAGTAGTGGTGTTCAGATAGTTATACGCCGTCGTTCCGTCCTGCGAAAAGGCCGGAAACGACAGTAGAAAAGCAAGTGCCGCTGCCAATATTTTAACGTATCTGCTAATTTTCATATTCTTTCTGACGAAGTCACAGCTTCGCATAGAATTATAACGGACATTAGAGAAATATAGTATATCGGCCATTTATTAAAATTTCGCAATTTGCCGATTATAACCGGAGGTTTTTGCAAAAATAAATAAAACATTTTCAATTATCCACAAAATCAGCCATTTCAGCATTGCATATAAGTTTTTTGCCCCTATATTTGTAACCGAAAAGAAGAGAGGAAGACATTATGTTGCGTGATTTAAAACATATTATATTCTCGATGATTACGGTTCTGCTGGTTGCTCCGGCTGCCAGCGCACAGGTCTACCGTGTCGCAATTAATTCAAACGCATCACGCACCGACTACGTCGATGTCTATGAATACGATTTCGTGGACGTTCAGCCCCAATTTCCTGGAGGCGACCGCGGACTAATCAACTACATCAACAAGACCCGTGTTTATCCCTACGATGCCTATCAGCATAAAATACAGGGAAGAGTGATTTGCAGTTTTATTGTCAATACCGACGGTTCGATTTGCAACATCTCGGTTCTCAAAGGCCTCTGCCCGTCGATCGACAAGGAAGCCAAGCGAATCATTCAGGAAATGCCCAATTGGAAGGCCGGAAAGATCAACAACGAAACGGTGCCCGTTCACTGTATTCTTCCTATAGCTTTCCGACTTTAGGAAATTGATTCTCTTCACTGAATTTGCCTAATACAAATCTTTTTCATAATCTTATATTTTTACCTCCGCTCCTGCTGACAGGCCCGGAGGATTTTTTTGTCTGTTCTTTCACTCAAATTAGTCGACCATTTGGCCGATTTCGTCGACAAGTGGATTCAGCATGGCTTTGCAATGGCTATTTTTGAGTACTTTTGCAGCGGAAAAGATTGAACACTTCTGAAAAAATATAATTGCATTATGAAAAAATCACTTATCAGTTATTCCGTATTTCTATACATATTGCTTGGAGCACTGACGGCTTTCGGACCGCTGGTGACCGACATGTACCTCCCCGCACTGCCGGGAATGGCAAATTATTTCACCACCACAACTTCCATGGTACAGTTGGGACTCACCACAAGCATGATAGGTCTAGCCGTCGGGCAACTTATTTTCGGACCGTTGAGCGACAAGTTCGGCCGACGTCCGCTGCTGCTGGCATCGATGCTGGTGTTCATAGTCTCCACCCTGCTTTGCATCTACTCTCCGAACATTGAAACATTTATCGGCCTGCGACTGCTGCAAGGCATTGCCGGAGCAGGCGGCATCGTCATTTCCCGTTCGGTGGCAACGGACATGTTTTCCGGGAAAGAACTGGCAAAATCCATGGCCATCATCGGAGCCATCAACGGTGTGGCGCCGTTAGCGGCTCCCGTGCTAGGCGGATTCTTCACCGACATCATCGGCTGGCGCGGCATTTTCTGGATACTGCTCGGCATCGGCATTCTGCTGCTGATGGCCGTAGTGCGTTTCCGCGAATCGCTCTCGCCCGACCACCGCAAGCAGGAAGGACTGAAACAAATGTTCCTCAGTTTTCCGGCCATGCTGCACAACCGCCGTTATGTTTATCTTGTGCTGCAATACGGTTTCTCCAGCGGCGTTCTTTTTGCCAACATCGCTTCCTCTCCGTTCATCATGCAGCAACACTACGGATTCTCGCCGATGATGTTCAGCATCGTGTTCGGCATCAACTCACTTGCCATCGGTGTAGCGGCAGCATTGTCCGTCAAGTTCCACAATACGGAGAGCGGCACGTTTATCGGCAGTTTGGGAATGCTGATGTTTTCAGCATTGTTGCTGTTTGCACTCTGGCTCGAATGCAGCTTCTGGGTTTACGAACTGTTGCTGCTGGCCGTCATCTTTATGCTGGGACTCACTTTCACCTCATCGACCACACTTGCCATGGACAGCGGCCGTGACAACTCCGGCACGGCATCAGCACTGTTTGGAGCCACCGGCTTTGCCTTCGGTGGAATTGTTTCTCCGCTGGTAGGTATAGGCAATATACTGACCACCACAGGTATCGTGTTTGTCGTCTGCTCTCTGTTCGGCGTATTTTTTGCCATCAAGGCCGTCCGTACAAGCGTAGGAATGCGCGCCAGCCTCCGCCCGCTGAAACATTTGACAAAACACCGGAACTAATTGGGTTAGCGGTCAGTGGTTATGGGTTAGAAGAACTCTGTAAACTGTAAACTGTAAACCGTAAACCGTAAACCCCACCTGTCTATTATTCGTGAAACGAAAAAAACTTGAGGTTGCCACAAATAATCCACTAAAAAAGTGGATTATTACAGACAATTATGTATCTTTGCTACGTGAACAATACGAAGAGTGATGGAGATAAACTTCGATAAAGACTATTTACGCCAATTGTACGAAGAAGGAAAGACGACAGACAAGAAGCATCGCTTCCAACCGCATATCGTCTCCCGCTACCAGTTGCGTATCAAAGTACTGGAGCAAGCAATAAGCATAGAAGAACTCTACGGCATTAACTCGCTTCATTATGAAGTACTACAAGGCGACAAGGCCGGAATCTCCTCAATTCGAGTAAACGACCAATACCGCATTGAGTTTACAGTGGAACAGATTTCATCTGGAACTATGGTTACTATCTGCAACATATTGGAATTGTCAAACCATTATAAAAAGTAAGTATGGAAAAATATATCTGCCAACGCCCCATACATCCGGGCGAACTGCTAAAGGAAGAGATAGAAGAACGCAAGCTCTCACAACGCAAGCTGGCAGAACGGACAGGCATCTCCTATAAGGTGTTGAACGACATCCTCAACTGCCGCCGTCCGATCACAGCACAGACTGCGATGCTGTTTGAAGCGGCATTAGGCATTAGTGCATCACTGTTGATGCGCATGCAAATCGACTGTAATATGCAGCAAGCAGCTTCCAACCCATCTTTCATGGAGCGGCTCAAGCAAGTGCGTAAGTATGCCGCGATATTGTAAGCATTAGCATACAAAAAACAAATCGTCCCGCTTTCTGAGAAGGAAGACGGGACAATTTGTTTACCATTTTTCGAAAATGTTTTTATGATATGGGGAACGATTAAAACACCATCAAAACAAGTGGTTAGGAATTAACGGGACTCCGTAAACTGTAAACCGTAAACACCCCTAATCCATAATCCTATATATTACTGTCGCATTCAACCATAATATTTACGGCAATCAGCCGTTCGTCCGGCTCGCCGAAACAGCGGATATTGGCCAAATCCTCCCGCAACAAAATCGGGTCAACCCCTTCGCCTGTCAGATAGGCCAGCAGTTCATGAGGAATACCATGGCTGAGTGCATCTTGCTTCCATTCGTGTTCATAGCCAAAGCCCTGTACTGTAAACAGAAAGCTGTGCATTGTGCATCCCGATGATTTCCATCCCAACCGCACATAAGGTCGCCCGTCCGAAAAAGTGCCTTTTTCGGAGAAAAGGATTTCCATTTTGCGGTCCTTTTGAAATCTCGTTAAATTCAGTTCTTTAAATTCCATCACTCAATTGCTTTTTACCACCAATCGTTTCAATTATTTTGCAATATTCACAAAAATAATTGACATTTGCAACTTTTTGTCACCAAATAGCAATAAAAACCTTTTTTAAACCAAAATCATCCATTCGACCTCTGACGGATTTGGAGTTAGGAAAGCCATAGTGCACAAAACAGAAAGACAAACAAAGACATTCCAATATTTATGGTTAAATTTGCAGAGATAAAAACTCGAAATTATGAAAGTTGGCGATATAGTACGCTACCTCAACGCCGTTGGCGGAGGAAAGGTAGTCAGAATGGAAGGCAATCTTGCCTATGTGGAAGAAGAGGACGGCTTTGAAACGCCGGTATTGGTGCGCGAATGTGTGGTTGTTGACCCCGACGGCGGAATGATGCCCAAAAAACGCTACGGTTCCGACGAGCCGAGCAAATATGAAGCTCCGGCGGTAGCCAAGGACAAGCCGGCACCGAAAGTGTCGGAAAACAACGTGGAAATCGTGGAAACCGAAGAAGGCGACGTCATCAACGTGGTGCTCGGCTACGAACCGGCTGAAATCAAGCATCTGAACACTACTACGTTCGACGCCTATCTGGTGAACGACAGCAACTATTTCCTCTACGTAGTCTACGCCGTACGCGACCAGCACGGAAAATGGAAATGCCGCTACAACGGCATCGTTGAGCCTAACATTCAGGTACACCTGGAAGAACTGCGCCACGAGGACCTTCCCGACCTCGAACGCGTATGCATCCAGTATGTGGCGTTCAAGGAAGGCAAGGAATTCAAGTTGAAGAACCCGGTGGCAGTGGAATGCCGTGTCGACGCCACCAAATTCTACAAAATGCACTGCTTCCACGAAAACATGTACTTCGACACGCCGGTAATTGCCTTCGACATCGTGAAAAACGACGTGCCCCAACGCTCCATGGTCATCGACAGCAGCATGATCGAACAGGCCATGAAGGAAAAGAAGGCTGCCGACAAGCCGGAACGTCGCCCCGTGACGAAAAACCAGACAAAGGCGAAAAAAGGCGAAATCCTCGAAGTCGACCTCCACATCGACGAACTGCTCGACTCCACTGCCGGACTATCCAACAGCGACATGCTCGACGTGCAGTTGGCTGAATTCCGTCGCGTGATGGACGCTAATCTCCGCAACAAGGGACAGAAAATCGTGTTCATCCACGGCAAGGGCGAAGGCGTGCTCCGCAAGGCACTGCTCGACGACCTGAAATACCGCTACAAGCACTGCGAGGCGCAGGACGCTTCGTTCCGTGAATACGGCTTCGGTGCTACGTTGATAACCATTCATTAAACAGACTATGATACTCTATCTGTCAGCAACGGGCAACAGCCGGCACATAGCGCGACTGCTTTCAAAGGCACTCGGCGACAGCCGGCTTGTCGACCTGAGCGAATACATGGGACGCCACGCCGGAAAAACGCTTTCGGTGGAGCCGGAGGCCGGTGAACGTATCGGCTTCGTCTTTCCCGTCCATTCGTGGGGGCTGCCGAAAGGATTGGAAAGCGTCATTTCCTCCATCAGGGCCGAAGGTTGCCGACAGAACTACTGCTATATGGCATGCACCTGTGGCGACGATGCCGGACTCACTGCCCGCCAATGGAGCAAGGCGGTAACGAAGGCAGGGTTCACCCCAAGTGCTGCGTTCTCGGTGTTCATGCCAAATACCTATGTGATATTTCCGGGATTCGATGTCGACAGCGACAGCGTGCGCGACGAAAAGCTGCGCAACGCCCCACAGACGGTCCAGACCATTGTCGACAGGATTCTCCACAACGACACCGGCGACTTTACTCACCACGGCTCGTTCGCCATCCTGAAATCGCGCCTCGTCTACCCCCTGTTCGTACGGTTCCAGATTTCCGACAGACCATTCTCTGTCAGCGCCGACACCTGCATCAGCTGCGGACTTTGCGCAAAGGTTTGTCCCACACGCAACATCACGCTCGAAACCTCCAAGGGAAAAGCATTGCCACGCTGGCACGGCGATTGCCTCAACTGCCTCGCCTGCTATCACCACTGCCCCACACGCAGCATTGCCTACGGAAAAATTTCAAAAGGCAAAGGACACTACATTTGCAACGTCAAGAAAGAAATTAAACCCTGAACCACCTGATTTATCATCAGCAGAATGATTAGAAAAACTCTTATAAAATAGATATTTACAGAAAAATACTTACCTTTGTAATATCAATTATAACATAACGATTATGGCATTAGAAATTAAAGCAATTCCTACGCTGAAAGGGGAAGAAGCGAAACGCTTTGTAAAAGAAGCGGACAAGGCTTACCAAAACAAGGGAAAGACTGATTTCAGCAAGCAGGTTAAAATAGCCCGTGCCATATTGAAAAAAGCCAATATGTTGTAAACATGGGGTTCCTGTTAGACCAATGCAGTTTCTCACCATTGAACGAGGAAGTTATCACGGGATGCCGCCCTTTCTTCTGCGGCAACACAGACTTAGATGAATTTTTCCGGCATGATGCTCCAGCCTATAGCAAGCAAATGCTGGGAAAGAGCTACTGTTTCAGACTGGATGAAGATCCGTCTGTCATTGTCTGTGCATTCACACTCTCTAATGACAGCATACGTGTTGATATACTTCCGAACAACAGAGAGAAAAAAGTACAGAAGAATATTCCGCATTCCAAGCAGATGCGTCGTTATCCAGGAGTATTGATAGGAAGGCTGGGTATCAATGTGGAGTTTGCTCATCGTGGCATAGGTAGTGAACTTATGAATTTCATCAAGTCATGGTTCATAGATACCGGAAACAAAACCGGATGCCGTTTCCTTATTGTGGATGCCTATAACGACGAAATTCCATTGAAATATTACCAAAAGAACGATTTTACGTTCCTGTTTTCCAGTGAAAGTCAAGAAGCTGAAAATACCGGATTCGACAAAAGCACAAAACTGCGGACACGACTGATGTATTTCGATTTAATATCTTTGGTAAATGAGACGGAGGAATGACAGCAGGGATAAAACTTTAGTACAGCCCATACAATAGGCAGTAGCCAATTCATTTTCCACACAACACCTAAAACAGTTGCGCAAGTACACAGCCCTACTGTAGACAACATTAGCATCTGGATAATCCACCAGTGAGAGTTATACTGGCGGTTATTGAAATGAAAAAGTCGTTTTTAATATAAAAACATATTTCCCACTTATTGCCAAGTAACATTTGGGCCGAAAAGCAGAAGAGCCGATTGGCGCATCCTCGAAAGTTTGTCTTTCTGTTCTTCTGCCCGATAAAATTTTCTAACGGATTAGGAGTTGTAGCTCTGTAAACCGTAAACTGTAAACCGTAAACCAGCCATAACCCCTAACCTCTAACCGATAACCTATTCAGCCATCAATGGGCTTCGAGCCAGTTGGCGCCGCTGCCGTAGTCGGCCACAAGAGGCACCGTTCCCTTATAGGCATTCTCCATTTCTTCCTTTACAATGCGGGTAACCTGTTCCAACTCTTCGGGCAGTACGTCGAAATTCAATTCGTCGTGCACCTGAATAATCATCTTCGAACGGATACCTTCCGCCTTGAACCGGCGGAAAATATTCACCATGGCAATCTTTATGATGTCGGCCGCTGTACCCTGAATTGGAGCATTGATGGCATTTCGTTCGGCATAGCCGCGTACCACGGCGTTGCGCGAATTGATGTCGGGCAGCAGACGGTGACGTCCGAAAAGCGTCGTCACATAGCCGAGTTCGTGCGTACGGGCAATGCTTTCGTCCATAAACCGGCGCACACCGGGGAACGTGCGGAAATAGCCATCAATGATTTCCTTCGCTTCGGAGCGCGGAATCTGCAACCGTTCCGACAGTCCGAATGTCGAAATGCCGTATATCATGCCAAAATTCGCCGTCTTTGCCTTCCGGCGTTGGTCGGGAGTGACATCCTCGATGTTTTCATGGAAAATTTTTGCCGCTGTAGCCTTATGAATGTCCTGTCCTTCGAGGAAAGCCTCAACCATCGCAGGGTCCTTACTGATGTTGGCCACGATGCGCAACTCAATCTGCGAATAGTCGGCGGAAAAGAACACATGTCCCTCGTCGGGGATAAACGCCTTGCGGATTTCACGGCCTTCATCGTTGCGGATAGGAATGTTCTGCAAGTTCGGAGCCGTAGACGACAGGCGTCCCGTAGCGGTCACTGTCTGGTTGAACGTCGTATGGATTTTTCCCGTTTTGGGGTTTATCAGTTCAGGAAGGGCATTGACATAGGTGGAAAGCAGTTTCTTCAGCTTGCGCACCTCAAGAATCTTACCCACAACGGGATGCTTGCTGCGCAGCTTTTCAAGGATTTCCTCTGTGGTGGAATACTGTCCGCGGCCGGTTTTCTTCGCCTTCGGGTCCAGTTTCAGATGTTCAAAAAGCACTTCTCCCACCTGCATCGGCGAGCTGACATTGAAATCGACACCCGCCAGTTCACGGCATTCCTTCTCGATGGCCTCCATGCGTTCCGTCAGCACCAGCGAATAGGCGTTGAGCGTAGGCACATCAATCCGCACACCCGCCATTTCCATATCGGCAAGCACGGCGATAAGCGGAAATTCAATGTCGTTCAGCAAATGGCACATCTGCTTCTCCTCCAACTGCTTGTCAAACACGGGGCGCAGCAACAGGTTGGCACACGCCGCCGCTCCGGCAATGCGGCAAAGTGCTGCAGCATCGAGGTCGACAGCCGGGTCAAACTTGTTGGCCTTCACGCCGGCAGGAAGTTCTGCAGCAGGGAGCTGCTGCGACAGATAAATTTCCGTCAGCCGCTCCAGTCCGTGATTCATTTCCGGCTGCAGCAAATAATGAGCCACGGCATTGTCGTAGTAAGGCTCGGCAAAAGCAACTCCCAGACGGCGCAATACAATCATCGGCCGCTTCAAGTCGTTACCCACCTTTTCCACCTTCGGATTCTCCAACAAGCGTTTCAGCTCGACAGGCACCGCAGAACCGTCAATCTTCACGTAGAAAGCCTCCGAGCCGGAAACCGCCACAGCCACGCCTTTCAGCCGCGACAGCATGGCCTCGCCCGCCGTCATGACAAACGACAGACCACACACACCCGCACGCTCTGCCTTCTCCACCCAACCGGCCAATGATTCCCCGTCAGCCACCACATAGCTGCCCGCCGCTTCCGCCACAGGCTGCACGGCCTCGGCCGAAGGTTCGAGAAACTCGTCGAACAGCGAGCCCTGCGCCGACTGCGGTTTTGGAGCCGGTTCGGGCTTGGGAACGGCCGGCGTATCGGCCTTGTTGCCCAACACTCGCGAAAGCAGTGTGCGGAACTCCAGTTCACCGAACAGACGGCGTATTTCGTCGGCATCCAGCTCCCGCCGTTCCAGTTCTTCAGGACGGAACTCCACAGGAACGTCGGTAGCTATGGTAGCCAGTTTTTTGGAGAAAAGAATATTGTCGACATTCGATTCGATTTTCGTTTTCAACGCCCCCTTCAACTCACCGGAATGGGCAATGATGTTCTCCACCGAGCCGTATTCCAGAATCAGTTTTGAAGCTGTCTTCTCGCCTACGCCCGGGCAGCCGACAATGTTGTCGACCTTGTCGCCCATCAGCGCCAGCAAGTCAATCACCTGCTTCGGTTCGTTGATGCCGAACAGCGAGCACACCTCCTTCGCACCACGGATTTCAGCCCCCTGCCCTTTCACACCGGGACGATAGATTTTCACGTTGCCGCCAACGAGTTGCCCGAGGTCCTTGTCGGGCGACATGATATAGGTAGCAAATCCCGCTTCCCCTGCCTTGAGTGCCAGTGTGCCGATAACGTCGTCGGCCTCATAGCCCTCCACCTCCACAATCGGAATGCGGTAGGCACGGATAATATCCTTAATATATGGAACAGCCGCCTTTATATCCTCGGGCGTAGCCTCGCGGCCGGCCTTGTATTCGGGATACATCTCGTGGCGGAACGTCTTTCCCGCAGGGTCGAAACACACGGCAATATGCGTAGGATGCTCCTTCTTCAAAAGTTCCTCCAATGTGTTGACAAAGCCGAAAATAGCCGATGTGTTCAGCCCCTTCGATGTCACGCGCTGCGAATTCTTCATCGCATAGTAGGCACGGAAAATCAGCGCATAGGCATCCAGTAAAAACAATTTCTTTTCTTCCATATATTTCGTCGTTTAATCGTCGTTTTCTTGCTATAAATGTATAAAAAAACCAAAGTACTTGATAATTCAACCGTGAAATTACAACAAACGTACAATTTATTATTAATTTTGTGGCTTAAAAATCGTTTTATGACGAATTTCAACGAAATAAAGAAGACCATTTCCGCAGAACTGGAGGAGCTGAACCGCATTATCAATGACTCGCTCAGCAGCAACAGCGAGTTGCTGAACGAGGTGGTGAAGAAGTATCTCGAAACCAAAGGCAAGCAAATCCGCCCGATAATTGTCATACTCAGCGCCAAATTTTTCGCAGAAGTGACGATGAACGTACTCAATGCTGCGGCCTCCATCGAACTGCTGCACAATGCTTCGCTGATTCACGACGATGTAGTCGACGAAACAAAAGTAAGGCGGGGCAATCCCACTGTCAACAGCATTTGGAACAACCACATAGCCGTGCTTGTCGGCGACTTTTTCGTCAGCAATTCCCTGGCGTGCGCCATCAAGGCCGGCGACATCCGCGTCATTCAGGCCATCTCCGAATTGGGCAAGGAGTTGTCGACCGGAGAAATCGATCAGATAAACATTGCCAAACACCATAACATCAACGAAGAAAACTACTATCACATCATCTCGAAAAAAACCGCATCGCTGTTCCGCAGCTGCGTGCAAGTGGGTGGTTATGCCGTACGCGCCAACGAAGCCGACATCGAGAATCTGGCAAAATTCATGGAACTTCTCGGATTGTGCTTCCAAATCAAGGACGACATTTTCGACTATTTCAAAGATGACACCATAGGCAAGCCTACCGGAAACGACCTGAGAGAAGGCAAAATCACACTACCGCTGATTTATGCCCTCAAACAGGACACTCCGCAACGCGACACCATGGTGAAACTGGCCCAAAAGGACGAACTCAGCACCGACGAGATTGAAACCCTCATCGAATACGCCAAGGCTCAAGGCGGTATAGAATACGCCTACCAGTCAATGGAGCGCCTTCGCCGCGAGGCCATCGCCACTATCGAAAAATATCCCAACAATCAGGCAAAGGATTCTTTCCTTTCGCTTTTCGACTTTATCATCAAACGTCACAACTAAGCCGTGCTGCAACCGTATCTTGAACAGGGACGAATAGAAGCCGGCTGCGATGAAGCCGGAAGGGGCTGTCTGGCCGGACCGGTATTTGCCGCCGCCGTCATCCTGCCCGAAGGCTATTGCAACGAACTGCTCAACGATTCAAAAAAACTGTCGGAACACCGCCGCGACGAGCTCCGCACCATTGTCGAGCGCGACGCGCTGGCATGGGCCGTGGGAGTGGTGACAGCCGAAGAAATCGACCATATCAACATCCTCAACGCGTCGTTTCTTGCCATGCACCGTGCCATCGACGCCCTGAGCGTCCGCCCGGAACACCTGCTCATCGACGGCAACCGCTTCAAGCCCTACCGCGACATTCCCCACACCTGCATCGTGAAAGGCGACGGAAAAATGATGAGCATTGCCGCCGCATCGATTCTGGCAAAAACCCACCGCGACGAATTTATGGCCCGCATACACGAGGAATTTCCGCAATACGCGTGGAACATCAACAAAGGATATCCCACGAAAGCCCACCGTGCCGCCATCAGCCAATACGGTCCGTCGCCCTACCATCGGAAATCCTTCCGTCTGCTCGACACACAGCTTTCTTTATTCGATAACGAATAAACAATTGAACGACAGCCTACTAATTTCCGAGCGAAAGAAACAATCATATTTTTTTGAAAAATTCTTGTCAAAACACTTGATATATTAAAAAATATACGTAACTTTGCAACCGATTTACGAATCACCGGGGTGTAGCACAGTTGGTTAGCGCGCCACGTTCGGGACGTGGAGGTCGGAAGTTCGAGTCTTCTCACCCCGACCAACTAAAAAAGCCTAATTTGCAAATGCAAATTAGGCTTCACTTTTCTAACAGCGGCTTCGTCCGAAGCCGGTTATTCACAAGAGTTTTTTTATTATCCACAAGGTTATCAACAAAGTTATTAACAACCTAAAACGTAACATATCAAAATATTACGATAAATCGTTAATAATTTAGCAATCGGATGCCGACAGTTATCAACAACCCTAAGGCTATTGCCACACGCCGATTCGACGTCCCTGCCTGAAACTCACAAAAAACACATTGTCCGTTTTCCGTAATACCACAGACAACCAGCAAGTTCCGATTGCCGGAAAAACCGAAAGCCCACTAAAATCAATTTTCCGATATGACGATTCAGAAAAAATGACTACCTTTGCGCCCGATTGGTTCCGACAAAGGCCGTTCCGGCCCGACGGATTAAAAGGGAATCGGGTGAAAGTCCCGGACAGTCCCGCTGCTGTGAAACTCATATAACAGCGCATCGACAATCACCATGCCACTGGTCGGACGACTGGGAAGGCGGCGATGCGAGAGTAAGTCAGAAGACCTGCCATCACTTTTGATTATTAACCGGACTCGTGGAAAAGACGGTTGAGACCGACAGACAGTTGTAGAAACAGTTTCAGATTTTAAAGTTCTGCCAGCCATCGGTAGAATACTGTTGCGTGCAAAGGCCATAGAACAAGCAATGCCCTCCATCGTGCATTTTGCCGCCTGTACCCGAAAGTTTGCCAACCTCCTTTCGCCCACGGCCACAAAACAATACAAACGATGAAAAAAACAAACCGTTCACTGGCCATTGCAAGCCTCGCCGTCGCTATCTGCGGACTGACAGCCTGCAGCAACGACAATGAAGAAGACAACCCCACTCCTCCCGCAAACACTCCCTCTCCCTACGTCACAAGCGTTTTCGACTATCGTCCTGCCGTAGGACAGTTTGTCAACCAGCTTCCGGAATACGAAGAAGGCGACACTCAGGAAGACATGAACCGCAAAGCGCTGGAAGCCATCGGCTGTGAAGGCGACGGAATGATTTCTCTGGGCGGCTTCGGCGGATACATCGTCGTGGGATTCGACCACACGATAGAAAACAAGGCAGGGCTTTGCGACTTCAGAGTCCTCGGCAACGCGTTCTACGCCAGCGGACAGTCGGAATACGGAAGCAGTGAGCCGGGCGTTATCCAGGTGAGCTACGACGCCAACAAGAACGGCGTGCCCGACGACACCTGGTATGAAATCGCCGGAAGTTCGCACAACGGAACGGAATCGTGGATACAAAAGGCTGCCGAAGCCGGAAATGACGTGCAGACCATACGCAACTACGAAATCACCTACTACCGTCCGGACAGCAATCCCGCACAAGCCACAAAACAATACATACGCTGGGAAGACAATCAGGGCAACAGCGGCTACAAGGAAATGAACAGCACGCACAAACAACCCTACTATCCGCAATGGATTTCCGACGAAAAGCTGACATTCAAAGGCACACGCCTGCCGCAAAACGCAGTCGACCTCAGCGGTCAGGGCAACAACTATGCCCTCTACCGCTTTGCCTACGGATATGCCGACAACGAACAGAACACCAACGACGCCTCGGCCATCGACATTGACTGGGCTGTGGATGCCGAAGGAAATCCGGCAAACCTTCAGGGTGTCGACTTCATCCGCATCTACACGGGAGTCAATCAGGAAAACGGCTGGCTGGGCGAATGTTCGACGGAAATCACGGGCGTCGTCGACCTTCATCTGTGTGAAATCTCCATCGCAAGCGAAAACATCAAAAAATAAATACTGATATACTAAACTTATGAAAAAATTTTTCACCTTCGGCATCATGCCGATCGCCGCACTTCTGTTTCTCGGAAGCTGCAGCAACGAACCGGCCTCTACATTCAGTGTCACTACAGAAAACGACGGAACTACACCCATTTTCATCACTCCCGACAACGGATATAAAATCGAGTATTCCGCCGAAAACGTGAAATCAGTCACCGCCGGAAACCTGCCGGAAGGCTGGAGCGCGTCAGTGAACGAAGCCGAACACAGCATCACCGTTACGGCTAAAA
>URMA01000033.1 GCA_900548875.1 uncultured Porphyromonadaceae bacterium
CCGCCTGCTCGACTATTACAAGGATGCACCGGAGGTGGCCGACTATGAGGAACGCAAGCCGCGTGACCGTCGAAAGGACGGCAAGGGTGAAGATGGGGAAAAGGCAGAACGCCGTCGTCCTTCGGCAAAAGACAAGGACCGCCGCACGGCTGAAAAGGGTTTTGAGCGCATTTATGTCAATGCCGGAAAGGCTGACGGATTTTTCCCGACACGGTTGATTGAAACGCTCAATCAGAATATGGACGGACGGGTAGAGGTTGGACGCATTGACCTGCTGAACAATTACGCCCTGTTCGATGTTCGTAAAGGTGACGGCAAGAAGGTGGTGGCTGCACTGAAAAATGCCCGCTACTTTGGAAAACGTCTGTATGCCGAGATTGCCGACCCTGACCGTGACTATGCGAAGGCTTCAGCCCGAAAATCGAACAGCAAGGGCCGCCATGAAGGAGATGACGATAATTTCTCGAAATTCAGAAAAGATAAAAAAAGAAAGAAATAGGAGGCAAACGATATGAACAAGCTTGTCAGTATTCTGTTGTTTTCGGTTCTTCCGCTTTTGGCTTCGGCGAGAACCATCGGTGACTTTTTTGTTAGTGAAACCGGAAACGTGTTCACTTTGCTTGAGCAGTCGGACCGCATGGATATGGTTGACTACTACGAGAGCGGTCAGAAGGTGAATGTATCGAATGTGATGGACGGGAAATCGTCAATCGACACGTTGACCACCGATTTCATGAAGGTGAAAATAGCGGATGCCCACGAAGTGGCGATGCGCCTGTATCCGGAGGGAAAATCCGATACGCTGATTGTGGTGATTGAAACTTTTAAGGTGGAAGTACCCGACAGCAAGATTCGGGTGTTTGACAGCAATTGGAACGAAAAGGAACTGAAATCGGTGTTCAAAATGCCGAAAATGGAGGATTTCCTCGATAAGAAATTGAGCAAGGAACAGAAAAACGAGGCACTTTCCTATGTGGAGTTCCCACTTATAAAACTGGAATTTACAGCCGATGGCGGTATCAAGGCTACTCCTACCTTGCTGAAAACGCTCGGAATTGACGAGCGGAAAAAACTGGAGCCCTGTTTGCTCGATTCGCTGCAATATCGTTTCGAAAAATCAAAATTCAAACTTGTCAAATAGCAGACAGATTCCAAAAGTTTGACGATGGCGAAGCGCAGGAAGAAAACCAGTCGAAGGCGGAAATTATGGCTATTGTTGGTGGCAGGCGTATTGTTGCTTGCGGCTGTCATCCGGTTTCATGTGCCTGAACGGGTGATTTCCTACAGCGCGGATGTCGACGAAAACAAGTACCAGTTGCGGGGCATTGACATCTCGGCACACAATGGCACGGTGGATTTCCGTCAGGTGTCGAAGGCCGGCATCGATTTCGTTATTCTGAAGGCGAGTGAAGGCAGCCGTTTCCGCGACCCCCGGTTCGACGAAAACTATCGGAAGGCTATGGACTGCCGTATGTATGTTGGGGCTTATCATTTTTTCCGCTTTGATGTCGACGGAGTGGTGCAGGCACGCAACTTCATGGAGGCGGTCGACGGCAAGGACCTGTCGGTGCCGCTGGTGATTGATGTGGAGGAATACGGCAACCCGATTTTCTTTTCAACCGAAAAGGTGGTGCGCCGCTTGCGCGACATGATTGACGAGCTGACTGTCAACGAATATCCGATAATGATTTATACGAACAAGGACGGCTATACAAAATTTGTACGCGGAAATTTTGACGACTATCCCTTATGGCTTTGTACATTCACCAACCCTCCGGAAACTATTGAATGGACGATGTGGCAGTACAGCCATACCGGTGATGTGGACGGTGTCGACGGTGACGTGGACTTGAATGTGTTCTATGGCAACGAAAATCAGTGGGAGGAGTGGACTCGCTGAAAAATGCCGGGCTTGTGACGGGGTCGGACATGGCAATAAAATGACAGATACTGCGTTATAAATATTGATAGGCAGCAGCCGTTGCTGATGTCGGATTTATATGAAAAACGAAGAATATGCATTTTGACGGAATAAACACGATAAATATATTTCGGAAGCTGTTGGCGGCAATTATGGTTGCTGTGTCGTTTTCAGCCGCTTCTGCCGAATACGCCTCGGAATCGGTGCTTGCCACCGGACGTTGGGTAAAGGTGAAAGTGACTGAATCCGGACTGTATCAGCTGACGCGCAGCACGCTTTCCGGCTGGGGCTTTTCCGATATTTCGAAAGTGAAAGTCTATGGATATGGCGGAGCGATGATTTCGGAAAAAATGGGCGACGGATACGTCGACGACCTGCCTCAAGTGCCTGTCTATCGCAGTGATTCCAAGATTATTTTCTATGCTCAGGGACTTGTCAGCTGGAAGGACAATACGTCGAAAGGCGTAGCCTACCATCATGTGCTGAACCCTTATGCCAACGAAGGATATTATTTCATTACCGACCGCGACGACTTGACGGTAGAGGAATTTGCCTCGACTGGCGAGGCCGCTACGGCTCAGTCAGGACCGCTGATCTCGGATTTTGAGGAGCGGTTGGTGCATGAAAATGAACTTTTTGCTCCGGGAACAACTGGGCGTACGCTGTTGGGCGAGGATTTCAGCTACAGCCGCAACCAGGTGTTTACCGTCAATTTGCCGGGGATAGTCGACGGTTCGGAAGCCAAAGCCTATATTGCCTTTATGACCAAAACGCAGGGAGGAAGCAGTGAAATTACGTTCACCGGGGGTACCGGCGATTCCTATAAGGGCCGTATTTCAGCCACAACCTCCGATTCCTACGGTATTGGCGAACAGGGCTATTTCGACTATACCATAAAGGCGCCCGGCGAGAAACTGTTGCTCGGCATGAGCTATACCTATACCGGCTCTCTTTCTTTTGCCCGTCTTGATTATTTTGAAATCTCCTATTTCCGCCGCCTCGCGATGAACGCCACTTCGCTGGCATTCCGCAGCCATACGTCGGCATGCCGCGACAGTGTGTTTTCCATTTCCGGTGCGACCGACGGTCTGCAAGTATGGGACATTACTACTCATTATAGCCCGAAGACGGTGAACGTGACCGTAGAAGGAGGGAACGCCTATTTCCGCCAGACGGAAACCGGCAAACGCGAGTATGTGGCATTCAATCCGTCGTCCACATTCCCAGCACCGGCTTATGGCGGTACGGTGGCCAATCAGAATCTGCACGGACTGGAAACGCCTGACATGGTGATTATCACGCCAAGCGAATTCCATTCGGAAGCGCAGCGCCTTGCCGAACTCCATCAGACGGTGGACGGCATGAAGGTGGCTGTTGTCGATGAACCTGCCATTTTTAATGAGTTCTCTTCGGGTACCCGCGACATTATGGCTTATCGCAAGTTGGCGAAACTGTTTTGGGAGCGTTCAAAAGCAGAAGGGGCAGGAGCCGACTTCCGCTATATGCTTCTTTTCGGACGCAGTCTGTTCGATAACCGTTGTCTGTCGTCCGAATCTCGCGGCATCAACTATCCGCTGTTGCTGACATGGGAGTCGTATCTCTGTACTTCCGAGTCGACCAGTTTCAACACCGACGACGTGTGCGGTATTCTTGCCGACGGTTCGGATGTCTCCGTTTCGGGACACAGCCTCAATATCGACATTTCCATTGGCCGTATGCCTGTCAAGAATCTTTCGGAGGCAGGGAAGATGGTAGACAAGATATATTCTTATGTCAACAACGCCGCTATGGGGTCCTGGCGCAACAACATTCTGGTGATAGCCGACGATGCCAACGCTGCCATCCACATGACGCAGTCGGAAAAGAGCATTGAAGAGATGAAGGCCAATGGCGGGTCGGAATATGTCTACAACCGCGTCTATCTCGATGCGTTTGAGGCCGAGTCAAGCGGTTCGGGGCGCTCGTATCCCGATGCCCGCAAGAAAATGTTCCAGTCGTTCCGCGACGGTGTCCTTTTCGCCAACTACCTCGGACACGCCAATCCGACTTCCTGGACGCATGACGGCCTTTTGCGTTGGACCGACATTCAGAATGAATTCTATTATAAGAACTATCCGGTGCTGTTTACCGGAACCTGTGAGTTTACGCGCTGGGATGCGCCGGATGTGTCGGGTGGGGAGCTGCTCTATCTGAATGAATCCGGTGGCATGATTTCCATGATTACATCATCGCGTGTGACAAGCATCAGCCGCAACGGCGACCTGTCGAATTCCATCTGCCGTTTCCTGTTCCGGCCCGAGGCCGACGGAACCATGCCCCGTACAGGCGACATTCTCCGCTATGCAAAGAACGAAAAGCGTGCGAGCGGCGACCACCGTTTGAAATATGCCCTGATTGGTGACCCGGCCTTACGTATGAAATATCCAAAATACCGTACGAAAATTACGGAAATCAACGGGGTGTCGACTGATTCAGAAACATATCCGGAGGTGCAAGCTCTTCAGCAGGTCAGTGTGAAGGGACAAGTGACCGATGCCGACGGAATGCCGATGAACAATTTCCAGGGAATTGTGAACACGACGGTCTATGATGCAGAAATGTCGGTGACCACACACGGATATTATGATGCCGGTGAGGACAGTACGCCGTTCACTTATCAGGAGCGATCCAACCGTTTGTATACAGGAACGGATTCCGTGAAGAACGGAGCGTTTGAACTTTCTTTCCGGATACCGAAAGAAATCAACAACAACTATACTCCGGCACAAATAAGCACGTATGCCTATTCCGCGTCCGACAATGCCGACGCCAACGGCTCGTGTGAAAACTTTTATGTATATGGTTTCGATGAATCGGCTGAGGCTGATACCGCCGGACCGGAAATCCGGTTGTTTGCACTGAACAACAGCGGTTTTGTCGACGGCTCGGTAGTGAACGAAACTCCCTATCTGCTTGTTGAAGTATATGATGAAAGCGGAATAAACTTGTCGTCGGCGGGTATCGGCCACGGCATTACCTTGCTGCTCGACGGTAAGGAAACCATCAGCGGACTGGAAGAATACTATACGCAGGACCCCGACAAGTTGGGACGGGTATATTGTCAGCTTGACGAAATGTCGGCCGGAAACCATACTCTTCGTCTGCGTGTCTGGGACATTTTTGGAAATGCTTCCGAGAAGACCATCTCCTTCTTTGTCCAGCCGGGACAGCAGCCGGAACTGTACCGTGTATATACGGATGCAAATCCTGCTACAACCGAGGCTAACTTCTATCTCGAACATAACCGTCCCGACGCTATGCTGACCGTGACCATCTCTATCTACGATATGCTTGGACGGGAAGTATGGAGTGAATCGCATACGGGACGCAGCGACATGTTTACGTCCATGCCGGTTACCTGGAATCTGACTGACGGTTCCGGCTGCAGGGTAGGACGCGGCATTTATCTGTACCGTGCGACTGTAACAGTTGACGGCGTAAGCTCATCGTCGAAGGCGCAAAAGCTGGCGGTGGCGGCAAACTAACTTTTTTTGCTGAAGTCAATAATTATAAGTACCTTTATGCGCAAATTAGAAAAAGTGTAACTTGCTATGAATGAGGAAACCAAGAGTATTCAATTGCCCGAGCCGACGTTGCGGCGCCTGCCGTGGTATCTGGCTTATGTGAATATGTTGCGTTCGCAGCACATCGAGTATGTTTCCTCTACACAAATATCAAAGAAACTGAATGTCGATGCTTCGCAGATTTCCAAGGACCTGTCTTTCCTCAATATCAAGGGCAAGACACGTATAGGTTACCAGGTGGAGCTTCTTGCCAACGAACTGTCGGTATTTCTTGATTTCTATAAGAGTCACAGTGCCTTTATGATTGGTGTGGGCAGTTTGGGTTCGGCTTTGATTCAGGATTCCGGACTGATGCAGTACGGGCTGCATATCGTTGCCGGGTTTGATGTAGACGAAAGGATTGTGGGAAAAGATATATGCGGAGTGCCAATCTTCCATATTTCGGAAATGAGCGAGAAACAACAGATTTACCATGCGGAAATCGGCATTGTTGCCGTTCCTGTCGAATACGCCCAGCAGTCGGCCGATTTGCTTGTCGATGCCGGTGTCAAGGCAATATGGAACTTTACGCCATACCGCATTAAAGTCGGCGATGATGTGGTGATACAGAACACGTCGATTTATGCGCATTTGGCGGTCATGTATAATCGATTAAACGGGAAAAAGTGAAAGTAATAAAGATAACCAATATTCATGCACCAGAAGGGCCGGCGGTCGACATCATGCCGGATTCGGCCTTGCAAAAAAGCGGAAAACCTTTTTTTGTTCCGGCATTTGCGGAAACTTTTGAGTTTAAGACGGCAGTGGCCGTTCACATCAACCGGCTCGGGAAAAACATTGCCCGTCGTTTTGCCGGACGATACTACAGTGAGGTGGGCTTGTGTCTGGCTATTGAAGCTGCTGATCTTCGTGAAAAATTGCAGCGGGCCGGAGCTCCTTGGGCTTTGGCAACGGCATTCGACGGAGCCATTATTCTTGGCGAAGGTTTTCCTGTTGAAGAAATAGACCTGAAGTCGGCTGAAATTACGGTGAGTATTGACGGTAATGAACTTGAACGCATTGCCATTTCTGAAGCATTGGATATTGACGGAATTATAGAATACGTCAGCAAGTATTTTACATTGAAAATAGGAGACTATATTCTGGTGGATGCGAGTGGAAAGTCAACGAAGATGACACTTGACAGCCATATCAAAGCAGAGATTCAAGGACGCGAGTCGGTCAACATCAAAGTGAAGTAGAGAAAAATATTGGAACGGAGAAGATGAAAAAAATCCTTTTGTATTTTTTGACGGTAGCTTTATTCTCTCAGTCGGTTGTTGCAGCAGTTTCATTTAAGGACAAGTCTTTATTGTCCTCCGGCTATTGGGTTAAAGTGAAAGTGGGGGAAACCGGAATTTACGAACTTTCGTATGATAAATTAAAATCGTTCGGATTTTCGGATCCTTCAAAAGTGAAAGTATACGGGTGGGGCGGAAACGCCACTCCTGAAGGTTTTGTGGCAGCCTATGCCGACGATATGGTGCAGATGCCGGTGATGCATGAGGGCGACAAACTTTATTTTTACGGTGTAGGTGTAGTGGGTGAGAAAATTGCGCGCTATGGCCAGTCCACCGGATATCTTTACAGCATGACGGAACCGAATCCCTATTCCAGCGAAAGCTTTTATTTCCTTACGGATTCGGAAACGGAAGCTCCTTTATACGTGACGACCGTCGACAATTCTGACCGGATTCCCGAAGTGGACGAATGGAAAGAAACGGGAACGGCCTTTTGGCGTCACGAGGAAGAATTGCTGAATCCGACATTGTCGGGGAAAAATTTCTTGGGAGAGAACATCAAGGCTCTCGGCGGAAAAATTTCGTTTGATTTGGATTTGCCTTCGTTGGCCGACGAGGGCACGTTTTATGTTTATTCGTCGGTTGCCGCCTATACTGACGGCTCAATGAAAAACGACATTACGCTCAACGGTACGAAGCTCAACTACAATCGCGGAAATACGCTTTCAAGCAACTATGGTCTTGACTACGTCGTTTATGGCAATCTGTCGCTTTACGGTTATCTTCCGGTCGGTAATGCCTCGGTTGCAGACGGCCATGTGGAGTTGGGCATTCAATGTACATCGTCCGTGAATCTGATAAAATGCTGGTTGGATTATGTGACCGTTTCCTATCCTGCATATAACCGTTTTTCTGTCGGTGAAAAATCGACAGAGCGTTTCTATATGCTTGACGACTGGAGCTCTTCGAAGATAGCGGGAGTGCGGTTTGAGAGCGACAGTCCGACTGTCAGAGCCTGGCAGGTGTCCGACAGTGAGGCCGGATGGGATGCTGCTTATCCGGTAGTCAACTATGCGCTGACATCGGAGGGCGACGGAACGTCGGTATTTGTGCTCGGCAATAAAACGGACAAGACTTGGGGAAAGTTCGTGTTTTTCGACACGGCCCAACAGCAAATGCAGCCGGAATTTTCCTGTGTGGTCGAAAATCAGAACCTTCATGCCGAACACGTTCCCGATATGCTGATCATCACGAACAAGGTGCTTTTGGAACAGGCAGAACGTCTGGCGGAGTTCCGTCGCAGTTATGACGGGCTGGATGTGCTTGTGGTAACTCAGGACAAGGTGTTCAACGAATTTTCATCGGGCGTGCGCGATGCCATGGCTTATCGTCGGTTGTGTAAAATGTTGTACGACCGCAATCCGGAAAAGTTCAAATATTTGCTGCTTTTTGGTGCGGGCACGTATGACAACCGCATGATGGGAATCGGCACTTCGGCTGATTTGCTGCTGACTTATCAGTCGGAGGAAAGTTATTCGGAAGTACGTTCCTATTGTACGGATGACTTCTTCGGAATCTTGGGCGACAACGTGTCGGGTTCGCTTATCGGCATGCTGATGCAGATAGCCGTAGGCCGTTTGCCCTTTACTTCAGCCAGCAATGCGGCAACTTATGTCGACAAGTTGATTGCCTATTCCTCGGAACGCTATGATTATACTTCGTCCTGGAAAAACAATATGGTGCTTGTCGGAGAGGATGGCGACGACTATGTGCATACGGACAACTGCGAAACTTTCCTCCTCAATTTCAACCAGGAGGGCAATTACGACATGAATTTCACGAAAATATACATGGCGGCCTATAAGCAGCCGGAGGATGTCCGTTCAAAATTTGTGGAAATGTTGGAACAGGGACAGAATTTTGCCATGTTTGTGGGACATAGTAATCCGTCGTCCATGTCGATGAGCCAGGTGCTGATGGACTTTTCCAAAGCGACGGATACGAAATATCCTCATTTGCCGATATTCTATGTGTCGTCGTGCGATGCCGGCCGTTTCGACAGCGGTAATTCCAACTTGTTTGAAAAACTGTTGGAGAATGCCGACGGTGGAATCATTGCAGGTATTGCTTCAACACGTATTGCCTATACAAGTTTGAACGGGGTGCTGACCAACAGTTTTGCTACGTATTTGGCCAAGCCGGAAGAATACTATGGAGGCAAGAAGACGATTGGACTTGTTTTACGGGATGCAAAGAATTATTCGGGTGAAAATTCCATCAACCGAATGAAGTACCATTTGCTGGGCGATCCGTCCATGCCGGTTACGATGCCCCGAAACAGAGTGAAAGTTACCGAACTGAACGGGACGGCTGACGGGACGGTCAATGTTTCCGGCAATCAGACGGTTTCGTTTTCCGGCGTTGTAAATGATTCGGACGGCAATGTGAACGGCAGTTTCAACGGCTATGCACTGGTGACGCTTTATGATGCTGACCGTGATTATGTGAAGACGAAAATATCTTCTTCGTCAGTCACTACCGGAGAATTGGTGATGGTGAAAAATCGTGGAGATGAATTGTCGGCTGTAAAATGTAAGGTGACCGCCGGCAAGTTTGAAGGCAAGATGGTTGTTCCGCCATTCGTCGCATCGGAGGGTGAGGCGATGCCGCTTCGTGTGTTTGTGGCCGATGGCGACGGGAATATTCTCTCGGGCTGCAACACTCAGTTGAGTTTTACAGGGGCCGGAAGTGCCGCCGGAAGCAATGACACGGAAGCTCCCGTCATTGAGAAAATGTATTTAAATTCTTCCAAGACGTTTGTCGACGGGGGAACAGTCGGCAAAGATTTTACGGTCTGCGCCGTTGTCAAGGACAACGTGGCCGTGAATGTCAACACGGAAGGAATCAACACATCCATGAACCTGTCGTTTGATGGCGGAAAACAGACCATGGCTCTATATGGTTGTTATCCCGACGAGCAGAATGTGCTTTATGTGGAAATGCCTGTTTACGACATGTCGACAGGGCGCCATGTAGTGGAACTGACTGTTACGGACCTTTCGGGAAACGTGAGCCGTAAGTCGCTCGGCTTTGTTGTAGAGGATTCTGTGTCGGAACTCAGTCTGGAAATGGATGAGTCGGCCGTACGTGACTCGGCCGTCATCAGCCTTTCTGACGGAACGGCCGGCAATGGTGACCTTTTGGTGACGGACAGCCGCAACAATTTGCTGTTCAAGCAATCAAATGTGTCGTTCCCCTATGAATGGCGGGGAGTGGGCAGCGACGGAAACCGACTGTCGCCGGGAGTCTACAATCTGTCGGCAGTTGTCGATGGAAAGGTTACAGCCGTCAAAAAAATAGTCGTATTGAAGCAATAAAACTGCAATTATTTAGTTTATAATACTATAAACTCATTACTGAATGGACAGAAAAAAATATATATCACTGGCTTTGGCGGCGATGATGGCTGTGCCTTATGTTGCTGCCGAAGATGGAAAGAATCAGTTTAACCCGGTGCAGACCGGTGTCACTTCCTTGGGTATTGCTCCGGATGCACGTGGCGCTTCAATGGGTGATTTGGGTGTCGCTACCGAGCCGGATGCCTATTCTCAATATTGGAATCCTTCGAAATACGCTTTTGCCTATAGCACGGCGGCTGTCAGCCTGTCGTACACCCCTTGGTTGCGCAAGTTGGTCAACGATATCAATCTTGCCAATCTTTCCGGCTATTGGAAAATTGGTGGCGGCGACAATCAGGCAATCAGTGCTTCGTTGCGTTATTTCTCGTTGGGCGAAGTGAAGCTGACTGACGACAGCGGTGTGGAAATCAATTCGGTGAATCCGTATGAAATGGCTTTCGACCTGGGATATTCCCGCAAACTTTCCGAGAGTTTTTCAATGGGTGTGGCTTTGAGATATATTTATTCCGACCTCGCTTTCAGCGATGCCTATTCGGCAGAACAGCAATCAGGCGCATCTGCTTTCGCCGCCGATATTTCTGGTTATCTGACCACTTATCCGATTATTGGTAGAAACGAATGCCAATGGTCGTGGGGTTTCAATATCTCCAACATCGGTTCGAAGGTTTCCTATAACGACGGTAATGACCCTGCTTTCTTGCCTACGAATCTTCGTTTGGGAACAACATTCACTTTCCCGATAGCTGCCTACAACACGTTGGCCTTGTCAGTGGACTTGAACAAACTGCTTGTTCCGACACGTCCGCGCCAGTCCGACTATCTGAATGCCGATGGCGATTATGATTCGCAGGCTTATGAAGCCGCTTTGGAAGACTGGCGTAACACTTCTTCCATTTCGGGTATTTTCAAGTCGTTTACCGATGCTCCGAACGGATTTTCGGAAGAGTTGAAGGAAATCACCTTTTCGGTAGGTGCGGAATACAACTACAACCATCAGTTCTTCCTTCGTACGGGTTATTTCCATCAGAATGCCGACAAGGGTAACTTGCAGTATTTCTCGTTCGGTGCAGGTTTTTCCTTGAATGTTGTCCAACTGGATGCTGCCTACATGATTGCAACAGCGCCGAGCAGTCCGTTGGACCAGACGTTGCGTTTCTCGCTGACATTCGACATGGATGGTTTGAAAGCATTGATGGGCCGTTAAAAGAATATACGATGGGACTGAATATTCGAGTAGGAATGGGTTTTGACGTGCATCGTCTTGTTGAAGGCCGCGAATTGTGGCTTGGCGGCATCAAAATCGAACATACGGTGGGACTCTTGGGGCACAGCGATGCAGATGTGGTCATTCATGCGCTTTGCGATGCTCTGCTGGGAGCTGCGGCGTTGCGCGACATTGGTTACCATTTCCCTGATACCGATCCGCGCTACAAGGGAATCGACAGCAAAAAGCTGTTGGTGGAGGTGACAAGGCTGCTTTCCGAAGAGGGGTATAAATTGGGCAATGCCGACATTACTATATGTGCGGAAGCTCCTAAACTGAATCCCCATATACCTGCGATGCAGACGGCACTGGCCGCTTGTATGGGTGTAGAGCCGGAAGATGTGTCAATCAAGGCGACGACCACAGAGAAGCTTGGCTTTACCGGAAGAAAAGAGGGCATTGCTGCTTATGCAACCGTATTGATTGTAAAGATTTAGAACGAAATATTTCAGATGAAATAAAGATGGCTGTACGTTTTTTGTCGTGCAGCCTTTTTCGTAAAAAAATGACAGCGGACACTCACAACAAGTGCCCGCTGTCATTTTATGTGTATTTGAACTACTGAATGTATTTCGGGTCTTCGCCATATTGGTTCGGTCCGATAGTTCCTTCCTGACAGAACCAGATGATGAGAATAATTGATCCGACAATTGGTATAAGGGATAAAAGCATGAACCAGCCTGATTTATTGATGTCATGCAGACGGCGGACGCCGACAGCAATTGACGGTACAACTGTTGCCAGAAGAATGAGCCAACCGATGATAGGAATCCATCCAATGAGAAGTGAAATGATAAAAACCATCAGGTATGACCACCAGTATTCGGCACGGCGTGAGCGTCCTTCAAATTCCACATATTTTTGCCAATACCTTTTGCAGGCTTCCATCATCCCCATATTGCGCATCCGCATGCCGTTAGGCGCAGTCGTATAGCCCGGATTCGGCTGTTGCCACTGTTGCTGGTATTGTTGCTGATGAGGTGGCGGAGGTGTCTGTTGCCATTGCTGATTAGGTGGAGGAGTTTGTGGACCCTGTTGCTGATGAGGCGGAGGAGTTTGTTGCCATTGTTGTGCAGGGGTGAACTCATTCCCGCATTTGGGGCAGAATCTGGCGTTAATGTCGACAGGCTGCCCGCATCTTGGACAATATTTTGTTTCCATAAGTAATAAGGTTTTATATTGATTTGTTATTCCCTATCATATAATAAGTGCTAAGATACTCAATTTGTATTAATAAAACAACATTTTAACCTCAAAAAACTAAATGTTTAATTATTTGTTTCCGACGGGGCATTTTGGGGTGTCGAGTTGATGACGTAGCGGTTGTAGTAGGAGAGCAGCAGTGTGGTCATCGGTAGGGCGATGATAAGACCCATGAAGCCTAACAGGGTACCCCAGATGGAAAGGGAAAGAAGGATGATGGCCGGGTTCAGTCCCATGGCTTTTCCCATGATTTTTGGGACGAGATAGAGGTCCTGTATGCTTTGTACGACACCGTAGACAATCATAGCCTGAACAAACATCCACCAGAAGCTGGTGCCGGTTTCGGCCGCATAGATGATGCACAGCAGGGTGGTAGGGAGCAGGGATATGAGCTGCAAATAGGGCACGAGATTGAGCACACCGATAAACAGCCCAAGCACGATGGCCATGGGCATGTCGATGATAAGAAAGCCTATGCAAAACAGAATGCCGACCAGAAATGCCACTGTGGCCTGACCGCGGAAATAGCAGTTCATGCTGTCTTTAACGTCGTTGGCAATGCCGAACACGATTCTCTTGTATTTGTGGGGCACCAGCTTGCGGATACCTGAAACGAAACGGTCGTAGTCCATGAGAATGAAAATGAAGTAGAGCAGGACGATGAACCATCCGCAAATGGTCAGAATGATGGAAATGCTTCCGCTGACAACGGTCCATGTGCCGTCGATGCCGCGCTTGATGATTTCAATCCACTGTTCGCGGGTAAGAAGGGACGACAGATATTCGAAGTCGATGTTTTCGCGGATGAAATCGTGTACCGCCTGCGGAAGGAACGGACTGTTGTCTGATGTGGCGTAGTCTTTAAACAGATTGGCCACGACCACCGATTCCTCAATAATGCTAGGAAGTACCAGCATGACGATTAGTGTAAGCACTACACACAGCTCGATAAGGAACATGATGATGGGGATGATGTTCCGTTTGCACCGAAGCAGCCGCTTGTTGAATTCTACGAACGGTTTGAACATATAGGCAAGCAGGCAGGCTACAAAAAAGGGCAGCAGTGCGTTATAGAGTATTTTCAGCAGCCAGAAGATGCCGATAATAATAATCACGGAAAAAATGATACGTATTACACGGTCGAACGTGTAGGGGCGTGATGATAGCATAGCAACAATTTTTTTTGTATGTTTCAAAAGAAAGAAGAATATTAAAAACCACGTGTGTCTGATTTTCGTGTTATGCCGTATCCCTCTTTTATACAAAGGTATCAATTAATTTAAACTGAAATCCTTTTAAGACACTTTTTTTCAAAAAAATCATGGATGCAACAGAAAATGGGACATGTATCGACGAATTTTGTTGCCGTTAACGACGAGGGGACAACGGTGACGATTTGGTTTAAAGCATCCCGGAACAGAGAAGTTCCGGATGCTTTATAGGGCATAGGAATTTTTTTGTATCTGCTGGATGGGGGAAGATAGTATGGAAATTTGTATTTTTGTCGGCTACAATGCGGCCTGGAAGGGGGCCGCTGAAATGGAACATAACAAGGAAATTTATATTACGGATGAAAGATTTTGCAGCAATTGACTTTGAAACTGCCAATCGGCAGCGCTCCAGTGTGTGCAGTGTCGGAGTTGTAATTGTCCGCAACGGTCAGGTTGTCGACAAAATTTATCGTACGATCCGGCCGTTGCCCAACTTCTATTCTTTTTTCAATACACAGGTGCATGGCATGACGATGGCCGACACGGCCAATTCGCCGGCTTTCCCGGAAGTGTGGAGAGAGATAGCTCCACTGCTTGCCGATTTGCCGTTGGTGGCTCACAACAGTCCCTTCGACGAAGGTTGTCTGAAAGCCGTTTTCGAGGCCTATGGCATGGCATATCCCGGCTATCGGTTTTTCTGTACCTGTCGGGCTGCACGGCGCGTGTTGGGAAAGGAATTGCCCAACCATCAGTTGCACACCGTTTCCGCATATTGCGGCTATGACCTGGAACACCACCATCATGCCCTTGCCGATGCCGAAGCCTGTGCAGCCATTGCTCTGAAGCTTTTGTGAGCGAAACGGTTGGATTTGTCGCGAATCTTTTGTAATTTCATGCAGTAAATTAAAATACATGGAACAGAAAGGACGGTTAAAAGGAAAATGGGCATGGGTGCTGGTTGTGCTGGCTGTCGTTTACGGTGTCAGTCCCGTCGACATATTGCCCGATGTGCCGGGTGTCGGTTGGATTGACGATATCGTATTTCTGGTAGTCACGATAGCCAACCTTATTCAACAAAAGACGGCGGATACAAATCCGACATTGTCAAAAACGATGAAGACCGTGAAGTGGATTCTGTTGCTGTTTGGAATCCTGGTAGTGCTTTTGATTATGCTCCTTGGTGTTGGAATTTATAAGTTGATAAGTTAGCGGAACCGCTATGGGGCGATAATAAAATTGCCGGAAGGAAATGTCGCAATTCTTTTTTTGAAGGATTGCGACATTTTTTTGTACTGAATTTCAGTGACTTGTGTGAAAAATGGAATTTTTCTGATATTTCTGCGTAGGGGTTTTTAGGGGGGATGGCGTTATAAGGTCAAAACCACCTTAGCTAAGTGAACTGAAAACGAAAGGTAGCAGCCCCCTTTCACAGCGTAGACCGGAAACGGGACACGGCAACCAAGTGGCTGGATGTATTAACTTTTAAAAACTTATAAATATGAAATTCAAATTATTTTTCCTATCTTTGTGTGTAGTAGCAAGTGCAAATTTGGTAAACGCTCAGGAAAGCAGCAAGGGCTTCACTCCTTCGGCTAACAAGCACGAACTTCGTCTTTCAGTCAGCGACGGTTTGACACTGGGAACAACCGGAATTTTGGGCAACGGTTTGGCAGATGTATTGTTGGGCAACAAGCGAAGCGACGAAAAGACGACGATGGTTTTCGGTTTGGGTTATAGATATTCTATCCACCGTTTCCGTGTCGGTGCCGACTTAGGTTTTGCTCAGGCAAGCAGCAAGCTGACACTGGCCGGTGACAAGGCTCCTTCTCTCAAGGATAAGGGATTGAACTTCCTCGTGTTGCCGACGGCTGAGTTCGTTTACTTCAAGAAAAACTTGTTCGAATTGTATGGTGGCGCTTCTGTTGGTGTCGATCTTATTCGCCAGACGGAAAGCAAATTGGGTGACAATGGCAAGTCCGCGGGTGCAAAAGCCAAAGCAGGTGCTGAGAAGACTAAGTCTGCGTCTGGTAAAGACAATTTTTCGGCAAGCCTAGCTTATCAGGTAAATCCGATTGCTTTCAGAGTAGGTAACGACCGTATAGGCGGATTCATGGAGGCCGGTTTCGGATACAAAGGCTTTTTGACAGCCGGTGTTAGTCTGAAATTCTAAGGAAGGCAAGGAAATAGTATATGATGTAACTCAATGGAGACAACACGAAAAGAAAGATTTGAGGCAAGATTCAAGCAACATTATTCAAGGCTATGCAACATAGCCTTTGGATATGTTGCGGACAGGGACGACTGTGAAGATTTGGTTCAGGAACTGTTTATCAACGTCTGGAACAAAGGCAAGGACGCCATGCCCGAAAAGGATTTTGCCCTTTACATGACAACATCTATAAAAAACAGTTGTATATCCTTTCTTCGAAAAAAGCAAAATTCGGAAGTTTCCATTGAGGATCATCCTTCCGCCGCCGTCACTTTGGCCAACGATGACGACTGGAGCGACGAACGCCGTTCTCCCGAAGAACTTCTGGAACAGGCGCTGGCTGTTCTGCCGCCGAAATGCAAGGAGGTTTTCCTGATGGCAAAACTGAAGGGCATGAAGTACCGCGAGATTGCCGAATCGTTGCAAATCTCAGAAAAAACGGTAGAAAACCAGATGTCGAAAGCTATCCGCCAGTTGCGTGAATTCGTATCGGGAACTCCGTTGTCGCTGATGGCATTCATTGTTTTGGTATTGACTTTTATCTTTAACTGCGACTGACTATGGAAGTAGACAATCATATTGACGAACTGTTGGCAAGACATTTTGCCAAAGAGGCGCTGACGGCCGACCAGCAGGCTGAACTCGATGCGTGGATTGCCGCGAATGGAGACGAATACCGGAAACTGCGGATGTTGATGGATATGCATGCTCTTTCTGGACAGCAGGACTTCGATGCCGAAAAAGCCTGGCGAAAGGTGGAAAACCGTCTGCGGAAACCGGCAAAACTTCACTTGCGGCGCGGGGCAATAGCCATGTGGTCGGCAGCTGCTTCGGTGATGATTCTGGTGGCGGTGACAGCCGTGCTGTTTTTCCGTAAGCCTGAGGTGGAAACCTTCCATTATGCCAACACGACACAAACGGAAGAATCCGTCCTGTTGCCCGACAGTTCAGAGGTTGTACTTTATCCGAATTCCTCATTGGCATACGCCGGCGAGACGGCGGGTCGGAAGGTGGATTTGAAGGGCAAGGCCTTTTTCCGGGTCAAGAAGAACGGGCAGCCGTTTGCTGTCAATGCCGGCGAATTGCAGGTGGAAGTGCTGGGAACATCTTTTCTCATCAACGCTTTCGACAAGGAACGTAGCGGCGTGTATGTGAAGACCGGAAGGGTAAAAGCCTCCGTGCGACAGTCGGAAGTGGTGCTGACGGCCAATCAGAAAGCGGTTCTTACGGATGGGGTGTTGCTTCGGGATTCGATTTTCAATCCCCGGATGCAGTTTGAAAATCAGTCACGGAACATGGCTTTCGACAAGACTCCGTTGTCGCGGGTGGTGGAAAAGGTGAAAGAACTGACTGATGTGGAAATCGTGCTGGGAAAAGGGCTTGAACGCCAGTTGGTGACTACCCGAATAAATACCGACGATTATGAAAGCATAGCCGCCGAACTGGCATTCATTTGCGGATGCCGCTGTGATACGGTGGTGACAGGTAAGCAGTACATACTACACTATGAGAAAGGGAGACCATAAATTTATACTCATACTATTACTACTGACAACTTTTACAAAACCTCTGCCTCTGTTTGGTGAGGAGACAGTAGCGGGAGAACGGATATCCATATCCGGTTCTTCCGCTACTGTGTCGCAATGGTTTGCGAAAATCGAACAGTTGAAGAATATCGTTTTGTCCTACGACCCTTCGTCGATCGACATGTCGCAGGTCGTAACGGTGGAATCCGGCGAGCCGACGGTGGAGGAACTGCTCACGAAGGTGCTGGACGGTTACGACGTAAAGTTAAAATATCTGCCTCCCCGCAAGCTCGTGATTCATGCCGTGAAAGTGCGGCAGTATTATGTCAGCGGAACGGTGGCTGAAAGCGGCAGTGAGGAGAAACTGATGGGGGCTATCGTGACAGCCGACGACGGCAATGGCGGAACGGTGTTCGCCCGGACCGACGACAACGGTTTTTTCCGCATGTATCTCCCCGGCGGCGGTTATACGCTGAAAATTTCTTATCTGGGATTTTATCCGTATAGCCGGGATCTGAAAATCGTGTCCGACCGCTTTCTGAACGTGAAACTGGAACCTCTGCTGTTTGAAATGGAGGAAGTGACGGTGCGTCCGGAAACCAGCCGTGACGCATTGAGTGAGCTGACACCTGCCAACCAGTTGTCGTTCAACAGTAACGATATTTTTTCACAGATATGGATTCTGCCCGGGGTGACAGGAGTCCCGACGGGCAACAATTTTCAGGTAGACGGCGGCAGTTCCGACGAGAACCAGCTGCTTGTCGACGGTGTGCCGGTGTATCATCCCGGACATATCAGTGCCATGCTTCCGGCGATGATTGGCGATGCCGTGAAGAGCGTCACTTTTCATCGGGGCTTTTTTCCGACACGGCTTGAAGGACGCCTGTCGTCGGTGACGGAAATGCGCATAAAGTCGGGCAACAAACAGGAACATATCCGCACGCTTACCCTCGACATGCCGGCCGTTTCCGCTGTTCTGGAAGGTCCTATTGTCAAAAACAAGCTGTCGTATCTTGTGGCCGGTCGGCGGAGCTGGCTCGACTTTTTCGACAATCTGCTGTCGGAAGAAAACCGGCAGAACCATTCTTCCTACGACTATGTGGCCAAATTGTCGTACGACATCACTCCCGTTTCGTCGCTCGAGGCCTTTGCCTACGGCTCTTGGGACGACTATCACTGGCCGACGGAGGAGAACCGCAACCTTTCGGTGCTGAAGTGGAGAAGCCAGATTTATCAGCTTCGTTTCAACACGCAGCTCGGAAAGGTGGGAAACACCACTTCCGTTTTCTATACGTCGCACGAAAATCAGGCGAATGCCGCTCTTTGGGGATTGGATGAAAGCAATTATATTTCCAGCAGGGTGCAGACGTTGAATGCCGTGTCGGAGTTCAATCTGACGGTGGAAAATGTATACAATGCCCGTTGGGGAGTGAAATATGCCTATGAATTGTTCGACATCGTTTCTTTAGGCGATGATGTAAGCGTGAAGCGGGAACCCATCCATCAGTATTCGCTGTTCTACGACAATCATATCCGTATTTCAAGAAATCTGTTTACGCAGGTAGGCGTGCATTTTGTTGGCTACCTGCCGAAAAACCATCCTGCGTTCTACAGCATACAGCCCCGTTTCTCGCTCAAGTATACGTTGACGGACAAGGACATGCTCTATTGGAATTTTTCCCGCATGGAGCAGTTCTACCATGTCATCCGTCTGGAAAATGTCGCGATGCCGACCGATTTCCGGATGCCGAGTATCGGCGGATTCAAGCCGAGATCGTCGGAGCATCTGGAAATGGGGTGGAAGCACCTGTCCGAGAATGAGCAGCTGGAAGCGACGGTCTATTACAAAACCCGTCGCAACGTGGTGGCTCTGAAGCCCGATGCGTATATGTTCGACGGAGCCTGGACCGATTATGTGATGGTGGGAAACGGCGACAGCTATGGATTGAAACTGTATTATTTCCACAATTGGGAACACTGGCTGTTGCAGTCGTCCTACACCTATGCCCGCAGTCGGGAATGGTTTGACGAGGTGAAGCAGTTGGGCAAGTTGCCGTCGCTTTTCGATATTCCCCATCAGTTGAGCTGTGCCGTTTCCTATAAGTTTGACTCCCATTCCATGGTTTCTTTGGGCGGGCAGCTGCATTCCGGCAAGGTGGTGGAAACGTCGGACGATTTCGACCTTCTGCCGGAGGAACAGTTCCGCAAGGGACGTGAAAAGTTGAACTATCGTGTGGATGCCGGCTACACTTTCAGAAAAGATTTTGGGAAGTCGCTCCTTTTGGTAAGGTGCGGACTTTATAACCTGGTTGGAAATCCGACAGAGGAGGAGATTCTGAGTTTCTATTCCATTTATGTGCGGTGGAATTGTCTGCCTTATTTCAGTATTAGCTTCAAGTTCTAAAACAACGGAAGCTGGCTATGTGTGTGACCGGCTTCCGTTCGTTGCTTCGACAGTCGGAATCAGCATTCCGACAAATTTACCTTCTCAAATTTGTAGCCCAGACGTTTGAGCTCCATGGCAGCACCGATGCGATACATGGCTTTGGTGGCGCGGGCAAACACGTGGAACGCCATTTCGCTCTGCGGTTCGATGCCCTCGTGGCGGATATGGTCGATGGCCGTCTGTGCACAGCGGCGCACCATTGCTTCGATGTTGCTCGCCTCTTCGCCGTCAAGCGGGAGGCAAAGAATGTCGCGTACGATGTGTTCGTCCATGTCGTCGAATCCCCGTTCGCCGTAGTAGGCCTGATAGGGAGCCTTTTCCATGGTTTCCCAGTCCACGTCCCATCCGTAGGCAACGGCCATGCCCAAATATGCCGCCCACGCTACCGATACGGTAGGATAATCCTGAACTTGCGGAACGGCGTCGGCCATATATTCCGGTGCCAGTTTTTTCCAGTGCAGGTCAATGTCGTCGGAAGCAAGGAGAGTGCCGTCGAGCATGTGATAGGAAGTGCAAAGGCGCAGCAGTGCGTCCAGCAGTCTGCTTTCAAATCTGTTGAGATATTCGATGTCTGCCATAAGTCTGTTTGTTTGGACGGCAAAGTTAGTCAATTCCCGCGGTTCCGTCGCTGGCCGGGCGGAGAAAAAGTTCTTTTGGAGAGTTGTGTACTTGATTTGATGTTGATATGTTTGAAAGAATGAATATGAAGGTTAAAAAATGTGTATACGCTTGTGGGGCGGGCGGTTGAGGACGGATAATTGCAATTAAATAATTACATTTGCAAATAGTGGCCAAACGAATTGAATAACGAATATGACTGAATTGAAAAAGTACAAGATACTCTTTGTGTGTTTGGGGAACATTTGCCGTTCTCCGGCGGCTCAAGGTGTGATGGAAAGTATTCTTGCCGAGCGGGGTATGACGGACTGGGTGGAGGTGGATTCCGCAGGAATTTCATCCTATCATTCCGGCGAACTTCCCGACCAGCGGATGCGCGTGCATGCACGCCGTCGCGGTTATGAACTTACCCATCACAGCCGTCAGGTGATGTCCTACGACTTCGAGCGCTTTGATGTCGTTATCGGAATGGACGACAGCAACATCAGCAAGCTCCAACAATTGGCAAGAACGCCGGAAGAGGAGCAGAAGGTGAGACGAATTGCCGAATTTTTCCGCCAGTATACTGCCTGGGACCATATTCCCGACCCGTATTATACTGGCGCCGAGGGATTTGAAACGGTGCTCGACCTTTTGCAGGATGCCTGCCACACGATAGCCGACAAATTGGAACGCGAACATTCAGTCTGACATATAACCAAAACAAACCGAAAACCATTTAAAACTGTTATGAAGAAACTATTTTATACGGCATGTGTGATGCTCCTTTCCCTGATGATGGGCGCCAATGCCGTAGCCGGTGAAAAAAGCCCGGTGACAATGACTTGGGAGCTTGATGGAAACAATGCTGCCAAAAACCAGTATTACTGCACTTTCACCCTGACAAATACAAGTGGTGAAAATTTAGGCAGTGACTGGGCCATATATTTTAATCAATTTCCGCGTGAAATCAATTTTGGCGAAAAATCGCCCGTCACTCTTTCGGAGGTGGAAGTGGGCTACTATAAGCTGACTCCGAAACCGGGATTCAAATTGGGCAAAGGAAAAACCGTCAAGTTGAAATATGAAGTAAAAGGCTCCATGAAGGCTATCAGCTATTCGCCCGATGGCGGACACTTTGCCTTCGATTCCGACAAAGTGGCCCGTGAACTGAAGATTGAAAAGAAGCCTATCGTTACGGGTACGTTCAATCCGATTGCCGGTTATCCGACTGCTGCACGTATGTATGCGCTCAATGAAACGGTGAATCCTGCGGGGGTTGAGGAGGAGTTTGACGCCTTTTCCATTATTCCTGCCATGAAGCAGGTCAGCGTGATGGAGGGGACGGCAAGCGTTACCCAATCGGTCAAGGTGGTAGCCGACGGCAGTCTGTCGCGTGAGAAGGCCTATGCCGAAGAAATGTTGCAGCACCGCAGTCTGTCGGGGGAAGGCGGAACAACGCTTGAACTTTCGCTCATGAGCCGTGCGGATGCGAAAAATGCAGCGGCTGAAAGCAACGAAGAATATTACGAACTGACCATCGACGGCAATAAGGTGATAGTGAAGGGAGTTACCGACGACGCTGTGCTGAACGGCGTGAAAGCCTATCTGAAAATTCTCGACCGTAATTTGGGTAAGGCAACCGTCCCCAACGTAGCCGTTTGCGATTGGCCTGACCTGCACTATCGCGGCATGATGCTCGACATTGTGCGCAACTTTTCGAAGCCTGCCGACATCAAGCGGCTTGTCAATCAGTTGGCATTTTTTAATCTGAATGTGCTGCATTTCCATATAACCGACGATGAGGGCTGGCGTCTGGAAATTCCCGGCTTGCCCGAACTGACGGAAGTGGGAGCCCGCCGCGGCATGACCTCGACGGAGGACGAATACATGTGCCAGTTCTATGCCGGAAATGGTAATCCTGACGACTATACGACCACTTCCAACGGCTATGTTTCCCGCGAGGAATTCATCGACCTGCTGCGCTATGCTGAATCCCGTGGCATGAAGGTGGTTCCCGAAATTGAAACCCCGGGCCATGCTCGAGCTGCCATCGTTTCGATGAAGGCCCGCTACAACCGATTGAAGGACAAGAATCCGGAAGAAGCCGAACGCTATCGCTTGTGGGACCCGGCTGACGAGTCTTACTACACTTCTGCACAGGGCTATCACGACAATACGTTGAACGTGGCGGAAGAAGGTGTCTATCGTTTTCTTGAAAAGGTGGTCGACGAACTGATTCTGATGTATGAAGAAGCCGGTGTCGAACTGCCGTTCATTCATGTGGGCGGTGACGAAGTGGCCAAGGACCCGTGGGCAAAATCACCTTCCATGCAGAAATTCATGCAGGAACACGGCTTGAAGACAACCCACGATGCGGAAGAATACTTCATTACCCGCATTGCCGACATGATAGCATCGAAGGGCTACCAGATTGGCGGAAGCTGCCATGAAGCACAGCGAGGCTACCGACCGTCAGCTTCGTCCGAAGTTCGCAGGGGTATATTGCTGGAACACGGTGCCGGAATGGAAAGGCGACACCATCCCTTATGCCAATGCCAACAACGGCTACAATGTGATTCTCTGTAATGTGGGCAATTTCTATTTGGATATGTGCTACAATGCCCATCCGATGGAACCGGGCTTGACATGGGGCGGATATGTGGACGAATACCGCTCGTGGGATGCACGTCCGTTCGACATCTACAAGTCTACGTTTGAAACGATTACCGGCAAGCCGCTCGATTTGGAACACATTGCCGACGGCAAGGCGCAGCTCAACGAAGAGTCGCGCAAGCGCATCAAAGGTGTTCAAGGTCAGTTGTTTACCGAAACTATCCGCAATTTCGACATGGTGGAATATTACGTGTTCCCGAAAATCTTCGGTTTGATGGAACGCGGTTGGAATGCCGATTTGCTGCCGGGGCAGTCGAAAGCGAAATACAACCGTACATTGGGCTCTACCTGCCTGCCTTACTTGCAACGTGAAGGGTTTAATTTCCGCATTGGCATGCCGGGTATCAAGGAAGAAAACGGCAAGTTGCTGATGAACTGCGCTTATCCGGAAGCTGAAATCCGTTATACTACCGACGGCAGCGAACCTACTGAAAAGTCCGCTTTGTGGACAGCACCGGTGAAGGCAAAAGGCAAGGTGGTGAAAGCCAAGATGTTCTACCTCGGAAAGCAGAGCCAGACTACTGAATTACACCGTTAAACAATTATAGATATGAAACTTAAATCGATTCTTACAGCTATGGCACTATGTTTGTCGGGCTCAATGTTGGCGGCCGACATTGTTTTGCCCGAACCGCAGAAAAAAGGCGGAATGCCGTTGATGGAAGCCATTGCAAAACGCAAGTCCGACCGTCAGTTTGACGCCTCGAAAGAGTTGACTGCACAGCAGTTGAGCAACATGCTTTGGGTGGCATGGGGATTCAACCGTGAAGGAAAACGTACCGTCCCGACGGCAATGGACCGTCAGGAAGTGAGTGTATATCTGATTACAAAAGATGCCGCTTATCTGTATGATGCCGCATCCAATACGCTGAAGCAGGTGAATAGCGGCGATTTCCGCAAGGATGCTGCCGCGCAGTCTTTTGCCCAGACAGCACTATATAATGTCGCCCTTGTTGTCGACAAGTCGAAGCAGTCGGGCGAAGTATGGCAGGGTGTTTCTATCGGAGCCGTATCGCAGAACATTTATCTGTGGTGTGCTTCCGAAGGACTGCACACGGTGGTGCGCGGAAGTTTCGACCGCGAGGCGCTTGCCCGTGATTTGAAGCTCTCGGAGAATCAGACGGTCCACTTGGTTCAGACTGTAGGATTTTAAGGTGACTTTTTAGTAGGAAAAGAATGTTTGCCGCTGCTGACAATTCATTTGTCGGCGGCGGTTTTTCTTTTGAATTTGTCGAATAGTCGTTGGATTTCTTCCAACCAGGAATAATTCCCGTGGAAAACCGAACAAATTCGTGGATAAATTGTAAATTTGTAGAAAGCTAAGTCTTGCAATTGTCTGTGAAATGAATGAAACGATAGAAAATAATAATCAGGTGCAGGAGCCGTCTACCGATGGAAAAAAGAAACCGAAGGGAAAGCGCGTGTGGAGAATTCTGAAACGTACTCTGAAGGTGACTGTATGGCTGGTGGTTACCGTCATACTGCTGGTCGCCGCGGCTTTGGGCTGTGTCGTGTGGCTGCTTACGCCTGAGAGGCTGACTCCCATTGTGGAGAATATTGCCAACGAAAACCTTCGGGGAGAGGTGAAATTGGGCCGTGTAGAACTGACGGTGTGGAAAACTTTTCCTCAGGCTTCTCTCGACATACAGGGCGTCGAAGTGACTACTGCCGGATTTGCCAAGGCGCATAATCTGCCGGCGGATGCCGACTCTCTGCTGTCAGTTGGGCGGATGCGTCTGGAGCTGAATCTGGCAAGGGTGCCGCTGATGGAGTTCGACATTACGGAACTGAGTATTGACTCCGTGCGTGCCTATGCCGTGTCGGTCAACGACAGCACTGCCAACTTCCTGCAACTCCTGCCACCGTCGACGGCTACGGAAGATACCGTGTCGTCCGGTTTGGGCATATTGCCGAAAGTCATAGTGCGGAAATTCAGCGTGACCCGCAACCGCGGTATCCGCTATGCCGATGTCGCTTCCAATATGGACGTTACGCTGCACACCGATTCGTTGGAACTGGGCTACGACGAACCTCGCAAAGGGTATAATCTTGTCTTTACCGGTGCGGTGGATGCCCGCCTGCCTGAATTTGACCTGTCGCAGACCATACCGTATGCTTTCCGTGGGCATATCGGGTGGCATACCGACAATCCCTATAATCTCACGCTGTCCGATTTCAAGGCAAATGTGGCAAGCATGCCGGTTGCTACGGATTTGGAGGTCAATCTTGGCGATACGATTGTGGTCAACAGCCTGAAGGTGGCAATGGGGCCGCTCCGCTATACGGACGTGGCGGAATACGTGCCGGCTTCCTATATGAAAGGTTTTGAAAATCTGACGACGGACTTTTCCGTAACTGCCGCATTGAAACTTGTAAAACCTTTCCGGGTGGGTGTCGACGCCGAACCTTCGTTTGAAGCCGAGGTGCAGATTCCGGAATGCTATATTCAGCCGGGCAAGTCGCGCGACTATCGTATCCAGCGTTTTGCTCTGGATGCTAATTTGGCCTACGATGCCGATGCTCCGGGAAAAAGCCGGCTTCAATTGGGACGGTGTCTGTTGCAGGGATTCGGCATTTCGCTGGATGTGTCCGGAAATGCTTCCGACTTGAAAGGTAATTCGCTTGTCGACACGAAAGTGACGGGTGAAGTGGATTTCGGCAAACTGGTGAAACTGATACCCAAGAAGCTGCCGGTGCGCATCGCCGGACGGATGAAGATGAACACGTCGCTACGCTTTCATTTGAGTGACTTGAATGTCAATTCTTTCCATAAAATACAGGCCAACGGCAATGTGGATTTACGGAACATGTTCTACCTTTCGCCGATGGACTCGATGGCTGTTTTTGCCCGAACCGGAAATATCCGATTCGGAACCAACAGCCAGTTTAAGACGGCCGACAATGAATTGAAAAACATTTTGATGGCGTCCGTATCGCTCGATTCGCTGTATGCAGGCATGCCGGGACTTCGTCTGAGCATGACGAAGGCAAGTATCGGTGCCGGCAGTCTGGGCAAGGCTTCCGACTTGCTTGACACCACGAGTATTACGCCTATCGGAGCACGGATTAAAATCGGACGGCTCAATCTGTTGAGCAAGGCCGATTCGTCGCAAATCCGTGTGGTAGATTTCGAGAGCAACGGTTCTATCAAGCGTTATAGGGACAACGGAAAACTTCCGTTGTTGGATTTTGGCATCAACTTTAAGCGCATCCGCTACAGTGACCGCATGACAAGTCTGGTGCTTCGCGAGGGTAAAATCGGGTTGCTTGCCAACCTCAAGCCGGTCCGTCGGAATTTGCGTTTGCAGGCCCGTATCGATTCCATGTGTCACGTCTATCCGGAACTGTCGCGCGACTCCGTGGTGGCTATTTACCGGTCGCAACAGCGCCGGTTGCGCAAGGGTAAGGCTGTGGAGCTGAGCGAAGACGAATTTGTCGACCTGTCGCTCGACAACGAGTTCAAGCGCATTTTCCGCCGCTGGAACATGCGCGGGGAAATCTCGGCAAAACGCTGCATGCTCTTTACGCCATATTTCCCCTTGAGGAATGTGTTGAAAAATGTGGACATGACATTCAATATGGACAGTTTCAATATCAACAATCTGTCGTATAATGTTGGCCGGTCCGACATGACGCTGAGCGGTTCCGTTTCGAATATCCGCCAGACGCTGATGGGAAGCAAGCGCAAGCCGCTGACATTTGCATTCACCATCCTGTCGGATACGCTCGATGTCAACCAGTTGCTGTCCGTAGCTTATAAAGGTTCGGCATTCGCCGCCGATACGCTGCAGAGTGCCGCATTCAATATTTCGTCCGTTGACGACGAGAGCCGTTTGGAGGATATGGTGGAATCGTCGTCGGAATCTGTCGACACCACTGTGCGCCACGCCATCATCATTCCGAAAAACATTGCCATGGAACTGAAGGTGCGCAACAAGTATGCACGCTACAGCGATTTGGATCTGTATGACCTGCGCTCCGACCTGTTGGTCAATAAAGGGGTGTTGAGCTTGCGTAATCTGGCCGGCAAGACAACTGACGGTTCGATGAACCTGGATATGGTTTATGCCACGGCTTCGCGTAAGGACATTGGCTTCGGTATGTTCATGAACCTGCGGGATATCAAAGTAGGCCGTTTCCTTCACATGATGCCTGACCTTGACACAATCATGCCTGTGCTGAAGGAAGTGGACGGTGTCATCAATTCCCGGTTGGCGATAACCACAAAGGTGGATTCGCTGATGAATGTGATGCTGCCGACAACCAATGCCGCCTTGCAGATTGACGGAAAAGATCTTGTGCTGCTCGATTCCGAAACATTCCGCACGCTCTCGAAACTGCTCCTGTTCAAGAACAAGGAACGTAACATGATTGACAGTCTTTCGGTGGAAGTGGCTGCCTACGATTCGAAAATCGATGTGTATCCGTTCATCCTCAATATGGACCGCTACAAGCTCGGCGTAATGGGTACGAACGACTTCGACATGAATGTCAATTACCATATTTCGATACTCAAATCGCCTATCCCGTTCAAGTTTGGAGTAAACATCACGGGAAATGTCGACGACTTGAAGTTTAAACTCGGAAAGGCCAAGCTGAAGGAAAACGAGGTGGCACGCACCACGGCCATTACCGATTCTACCCGCCTGAACCTTTATCGGCAGATGGGTGAGGTGTTCCGTCGGGGTGCCGAAGCGGCTCTCCGCAACAGCGACATGAGCATGTACGACGAAAAACAGAAACGTAACTTGCGTAGAAAGCAGGGAAATCTGGAGGATGAGAAACTGACCCATACCGACAGCTTGAACCTGATTCAGGAAGGTGTGATTGCCCTGCCCGACAGTGTACCTGCAACTGTTCAGCCGGAGAATATGCAGACTGCTGAACCCAAGGAGAAAAAAGAAAACGAAAAACCCAGAAGGCAAAGAGCTTCGATGCGCAAGCAGGAAGCCATTAAGCCTGAATAACATAACTGAAAATGATGACAAAAGAAGAATCCGCTTACCGGAAATACCTGGAACGGACAGGCTCGAAACCTGCTCCGATTGCTGCCGCTCTGATTGATATGGACGGCGTACTCTACGACTCAATGCCCCATCACGAAAAAGCCTGGGAGCTTGTCGCCGCTGAACAGGGCTGGAACTTCAAGCCCAATGAATTTTATCTTTATGAAGGCATGACGGGCGACGGCATTATCCGCCTGATGATGAAACGCGAAAAGGGGCGCACGGATGTGACGGCTGAGGAATCGAAGGCCATTTATGCGGCGAAGGCCGATTATTTTATGAAAATGGGCTCCGTGAAGCAGGTCGACGGGACGGCGGACATGCTGAACATATTGCGGGATGTCGGAATACAGCGCGTGCTGGTTACCGGGTCCGGGCAGCATTCGCTTCTCGACAAACTGAATGCCGACTATCCGGGCATCTTCTCCAATGAACTCCGTGTGACGGCTTTCGATGTGAAAAAAGGCAAGCCCGATCCGGAGCCGTATCTGATGGGATTGCAGAAAGCCCATCAGCAGGCAGCCAATACGATTGTGATCGAGAATGCTCCGTTGGGCGTGCGTGCCGGTCATGGTTCCGGCTGTTTTACCGTAGGTGTCACGACGGGGCCGATTCCTGCGCCGGTCATGTATGAAAACGGTGCGGACATTGTCTATCCGACGATGCGCGACTTCGCCGCAGCCTTGCCTGAATTGATAGAATTGCGTAAACGGTTGTCGGAAAAGGAGGGATAGACGATGGAACATCAGGATTTGCTGTTTACCAACCGGGTGTCGGAAGCCTTGACGAAACTGCTTGACGGCATGCAGGCCAACCGTGTGTTTGTGTTGACCGATGAAAATACGCGTCGGGAGGTGTTGCCTGCGCTTGCTGACAATGCTTATATCAAGAATGCTGCCGTGATAGAAATCCTTGCCGGCGACATGAACAAGAATCTCGAATCGCTCAGCCATGTATGGCAGGAATTGCAG
>URMA01000034.1 GCA_900548875.1 uncultured Porphyromonadaceae bacterium
AGACTGTCTAAAATTTATGCTTGATTGAAAATCCCTCAGATTTTTACGTTGACCCGTTTCGACTTTGGGGCTGCGCTGCATAGAAAAGATACTAAAAACAAAAAATCCCTACAGTCGTTGTCTGTAAGGATTATCGAGTACCCAGAGCCGGGATCGAACCGGCATGGATGTTACTCCACTGGTGTTTGAGACCAGCGCGTCTACCAATTCCGCCATCTGGGCCTTTGCATTAGCTTGTTTGCTTTTGCGATTGCAAAGGTAATACAGGTTTTTATTCTGTGCAAATTTTTCTGCAACTTTTTGTGAACGCCGTTGTACTTCGTAGTACAAGCCACTATATTACAAGCATTTACAATCTCCTATTTTTAACACTTTATCATTCGACTTCACAACCAACCTCTCCCGTCAGGGGCAATTATCATTTTACCCCATAGATTTCCATGCAGAATAACCTCACATCTATTTCTTTTTTATAACTTTGAACTGCACATATAAATTAATCAAAACATGCTGATAACAACAACATCGACACTCCAGGACATTAAGATTACCCGATATTTGGGTGTGGTTTCCGGCGAAACGATTATCGGAGCCAACATTTTCAAGGATTTTTTGGCAAATATCCGCGACATTGTCGGCGGACGCGCCGAATCATACGAACGAGTATTGCGTGAAGCGAAAGAGCAGGCCATGGCTGAAATGGAACAGAGAGCCACACAAATGGGAGCAAACGCCATCATAGGCGTTGACCTCGATTATGAAACAGTGGGTGATTCCGGAAGCATGCTGATGGTGACAACAGCCGGAACAGCCGTCATCATCGAATATCCGCAATCGACTACCCCGCCGCCATTCACCCGCTGACAACGGGTCGGCCAATGGCAGGCAAAGCCTTCATCAAGGAGATAAAAACGAAAAAAGGAACCCGAAAGGATTCCTTTTTTTCGTCGCGCTTCAAGATGGGCTTGAACCAACGACCCCCTGATTAACAGTCAGGTGCTCTAACCAACTGAGCTACTGAAGCAGTCGCTTTTCTTATTTAGCGATGCAAAATTAGGCGCAATTTTTCAATTATGCAACATTATTCTCCAAAAAAATTCCATATTTTTATAAATATCTAATTATCAACTTATAGCAGAGCACTTTATTTCACCCCGACTGCATTTTTCATGCAATACAAGCCCCAGCCCGGTAGCGAATTAACGCATTTTTAGTATAAAAACAATGCAAAATTCAACAAATAGCCGTACTTTAGCAGTCAATAATTTCTGAATTTTAGAAAACGCTATATGAACAAGAATTCAAAATTGTGGATTGCAGTGGCCATTATCGCCATTGTAGCCCCCTGCCTGATTGGTGCTGCGACGGGAAACGACAAAGACAACAAATCCTCCATCTCGCGCAACCTTCTTATATTCAATTCGCTATACAAGGAACTGGCCATGTCGTATGTTGACACGATCAACCCCGATAAAAACATTACGACCGCCATCAACTACATGCTTCAGGAACTCGACCCCTACACTGAATACATCAAAGCGGAGGACAGCGAGGACTTCATGAAGATTTCTACGGGCGAATATGGCGGAATCGGCTCCTATATCATGCAGACGAAAAACGACGGAGTGCTGATTTCCGAACCGTTTGAAGGCAGCCCGGCTGCGTTGGCAGGACTTCGCCCCGGCGACCGCATTCTGAAAATCAACGACGACACGACAACTACCTGGAACAGCTCGCAGGTCAGCGAAAAGCTGAAGGGCATGGCCAACACTACGGTCCGCGTCGTTGTCGACCGTCCCTACGTGAGCGACAGCATCCTCACTTTTGAAATTACCCGAAAGAAAATCCAAGTGCCGTCCGTGTCCTACTACAAGGCTCTCGACGGAGGCATCGGCTATATCCAGCTCACCACTTTCAACGACAATTCGCCGGAAGAAGTGAAAACCGCCCTGCTTGAGCTGAAAAAGAACCCGAATGTCCACACCATCGTGCTCGACCTTCGCAGCAACGGCGGCGGCGTGCTGGAAAGCGCCATTAAAATCGTCAACCTGTTCGTGTCGAAAAACACGGAAGTGCTCCGCACGAAAGGCCGTCTGAAACAAAGCGAAAAAGTATATAAAACGACACAGAAGCCCGTCGACGAAAACATTCCTCTCGTCGTGCTTATTGACGGTGCATCGGCTTCCGCATCTGAAATCGTTTCCGGTTCGCTTCAGGATCTCGACCGTGCCGTCATTATCGGTTCCCGTTCCTACGGCAAGGGACTGGTACAGTCGACACGCAGTCTGCCTTACGACAACCTGCTGAAACTGACCATCGCCAAATACTACATTCCGAGCGGACGCCTTATCCAGGCCATCGACTACTCTCACCGCAATCCTGACGGAAGCGTGGCCCGCACGCCCGACAGCCTGACACACGTGTTCCACACGGCCCACGGACGTGAAGTGCGCGACGGAGGCGGCATCACACCGGACATCAAGGTGGAATACGGCGATGTCAACCGACTTACCTACAATATCGTTCGCGACAATTGGGCATTCAACTTCGCCAACAAATACGCAGCCGAACATCCGACTTGCGTTCCGGCTGAAGAATTTACCGTCAGCGACAGTCTGTTCAACGAATTCAAGAAGTTCATCGACCCCGACAAATTCGAATATGACAAAGTATGCGAAGACGGACTCAAGAAACTGCGCGAAACGGCAAAAACCGAAGGCTATATGAACGACTCGACAAAGGCGGCGTTCGACGCGCTGGAGAAACTGCTCAAGCACAACCTGGAACAGGACCTCAACAACAACCGCAAAGATATTGAGGAAATCATGGCGACAGAAATTCTCAGCCGATACTATTATCAAAAAGGACGCATCATCGAGTCATTGAAACATGACCCGGCCATGGACACTGTCAGAGCGCTCATTGCCGACCCGGAACGCTACAAGGCAATCCTCCGTCCGCAAAAGAAATAGGACCGAGAGACGCAAATATCCCATAAATGCCGCATGGCCGACGCCATACGGCATTTTTTATTGGAATAAAGCTGATTAGCACTACCTATGTCAATTATTATTCGTACCTTTAGGGGTTACAAAAATTTGGCTTATGAAAAATCTTTTCACTTTACTATTGTTGTTTCTATCAGCCACTATCGCCCATGCACAGACGACAGGTACAGTAAAAGGACAAGTGTTGGAAATGGGTTCCAACACGCCGGTCGCCAATGCCGAAATCACACTGCTCGGCTCCAATCTGACGACACAAACCGATTCGCTCGGCAGATATGAATTCAACGGTGTCGCCGTCGGCTACAACATCATGCAGGCCGAAGCTTCCGGATACATTCCCCGCATCACGGAATCGTTCCCGGTGTCAACAGCCGCGCCGGCCATTATCGACATCCAACTGCAGCCGACGACAAAAAATCTGGAAGAAGTGACCGTCACCGCTTCTCCCTACCGCATATCTCTCGACGCTCCCGTATCCTTGCTCCGCATCGGCACACAGGAAATCGATCTGACTCCGGGAGCCAACCGCGACATCTCGAAAGTGCTGCAGTCAATGCCGGGCGTGCTCTCCGTCAGCAACTCCAACCGCAACGACCTGCTGGTGCGCGGCGGTAGTGCCAACGAAAACCGCTACTACATTGACGGTATCGAAATTCCCGTACTCAACCACTTTGCCGTGCAGGGTGGTTCCGGCGGAAACGCTTCGCTCGTCAACACCGAACTGCTGCAATCCACCAATTTCTACACTTCCGCTTTCCCCGTCAGCTATGCACCGGGATTGAGTTCCGTCATGGCAATGGAAATGCAGGAAGGAAACCGCGAACGCTTCCACGGCAAACTGATTGTGGGCTTCACCGATGCCGGACTGCACATCAACACGCCGCTTTCGAAAGAAGGGAAGACACGCATGACGGCTTCGTGGCGTACCAGCTATCTGAGCATGCTGTTCACGCTGCTCAAACTGCCGTTCCTGCCCACCTATAACGACTACCAGTTTAAGGTGACCACCGACCTGACCGACAAAGACAAAATCTTCGTTCTCGGGTTGGGGTCTCTCGACAACAACCGGCTCAACACAAATGCACAGGACCTGCCCGCTGCACGTGAATACATTCTCGGCTATCTGCCCAACAACGACCAGACAAGTTTCGTAGGAGGTATCGGCTACGAACACCTCTTCACCTTCGGACGTCTGCGTGCCACGGCCAGCGGCGACTACCTCTACAACCGCCTGTACAAATATGCCGACAACAACGAACAGCAACCCCTGCTCTTCGACATCAAGGACAGAGAAACGAATTTCCGCACGAACCTCAACATGGAATGGTTTGATGTAAACGGATTCAAATTCATTGCCGGCGTATCGGGAGGAGCAGCTTTCAGTTCCAACGTGCATTTCGGAAGATATGCCTTCTACGGAAGCGTCAACCGACGATTTTTCGATGAACGGCTTTCCGCCAGCTTCTCTCTGCGCGCCGACGGTATGACCTATTCCCAACATACGAGCAATCCGCTGCGCCAACTGTCGCCGCGCCTCAACCTTTCGGCACGAGCCACCGACAAGCTGACCGTTTCGGCCAGTGTGGCACGCTACTACCAGGAACCGACCATGACGCTTCTCGACTACAGCGGCAATGATATCGAAGGCTACCGCCAGACCGACGGACTGCGCTATTCCGCCGTCAACCACTATGTGGCCGGCGTATCGTTCACGCCTACCAGCATGACCGTCATCAACGCCGAAGGATTTTTCAAGGACTACTCCCAACTCCCGTTGTCGCTGCTCGACGGAATGCCCGTCACCACCTCCGACTTTTCCGACTACATCATCGGCGACGTGCCGGCACGCTCCCTCGGAAAAGGTCACAGCTACGGCGTGGAACTCTCATGGCGACACATGAATCTATGGAACACGACCATCAACATGGCCTACACTTTCGTACGCTCCTTGCTGCAATGCACCGACGCACAACTAAATCCAACCGGAGGCTACTGGAGTTCGCCGTGGGACGTGCGCCACATCATTACGCTCACGGCCATTCACCGCTTCAACCGCCACTGGACACTCGGAGCCAAATGGCAATTTTCGGGCGGACTACCCTACACGCCCTACGACTTGGAGAAAACCTCGCTCATCGAAGCATGGGAACAACGCCACCGCCCCTACACCGACAATGCCCGATTCAACGAAAAACGCAACCCGGCCTATCATCAGCTCGACTTGCGTATCGACAAGACATGGTATTTCAAAAACTGGAGAATCGGGGGATACATCGATGTACAGAATGTATATGACTTCAGCGTAAAAGGTCAGGACCTACTGACTCCGGCCACCGACGAGAACGGAAAGAATCTGGTGGATGCTGATAATCCTGGACACTATGTCATGAAGCACATCGAACACGACCTTGGCGGTACCATCCTTCCGACGATAGGCATCACGGTTGAGTTTTAATGCTGTTGCGGTACTGCTGGGGCGACATGCCCATCTGCTTGCGGAAGAACGTGCCGAAATAGGAGGCATTCGGGAAATTCAGCATATCGGAAATTTCCTGCACGGTCATCTGCGTATTGTTGAGCAGCGACATGCTCTTGCGCATGATGGCCTTGAACACCAGTTCTTGCACCGTATAGCCGCTGACCGATTTTGAAAGCGCCGACAGATATTTCGGCGACAGGCAAAGCTTGTCGGCATAGAACTCCACGCCGCGTTCCTGCATGAAATGGCGATCAATCAGCTCAATCAGTTTCATGAACACTTCATGCTTGTGCCCTACACTATTCTGCTGCGCCGCCACTTTCCGGCTGTAGATGGAACAAAGCCGATGGGTCAACGCAAGCAAGAGCAACTTCCGTTCATGTTGGTTAAAAAGGCTGTCTTCCAAAAGAAGCGTACTTTCCAGCAACCGCATATAGTGGACCACCTCCTGCTCTTCGCCCGTTTTACATACATAGCAGGGCTCAGCCGACAACTGCGAGTAGGGATACATCGACAGAACGAGATTTCCCATAATGTCGCGAATCGGTTCAACCTGATAAATCAATACACAGACTTCCAGCCCCTCTTCTTCCTTCGTCACTTCCAACGACGAATATTCAGGCACAAAAAGCGTGTCGCCCGGCTTTGCCTTGTACTCCTTTCCGTCGAGACGAAAATCAAAGCCGCCCGACCTGCATATAATCAGTCCGATACCGTTCACCTTATAGGCGGCGTCCTTCAGCACCGGCGGGAATGTGTGCAAAGTGCCGCCGGAGCTGCATATATAAGTCTTTGCCTCAAGGGCATCATTCAGTTGTTTCAATCTTTCGTCGTGGTTTTCCATAAGCGAAAGTCCGGGGGATGTTTCCCAAACTTCCGCTAAGTTAGTAATTTTCGTTTAGGATACGGTATTACCAGCACAAATATCGTGCAGGCAAGGCAGGCATAAACCGTCCAGCCAGCCAAATCCTTCACGCCGGAAAGCGTGGCCTGAACCTGCACACGGCCTTTTGCCGACATGGCAGCCATATTGACGGCCTCCGTTTTGCTCTTTCCCTGATACTGCATTCCCTGTACGGTCTGCATGAACGAGGCCGAAGCTTCGGGGTTCAGCATATCGACATCATGGGCGTAGCGGGTGACATAGTGCTGCTGGCGTTCCTGCAAGCCGTTGGCATAAAGCGACGTTCCGATAGCCGGACCCAACACCATTCGCACCGTCAGCATGATGCAAATCCATGTTGACAGATACTTGAACGGCATGCGCTGGTTGGCATAGACGGCTGTCAGGGCATACAGTATCACCATTCCCACCGAGCGGATAATGACGGGATATTTCATCCGTTCATACAAACCGTCGGTCTGCACCTCAAAATACATGAACAGGGCCGAAAATCCGATAAACAGGAATCCCAAAGCGAACAGATACTTGAAATGCACACCCTTGTTGCGAAGCACTATTACCAGAATTACCCCAATGGCATAACCGGCCAGACACCAGTTGCCGAGCGTGGCATTCTGCCAGTTGTCGATTTTCATGCCGACTCCCGTAAACACATTCACGAGCATGGAACTGGAATTGAGAATCATCAGCAACAGGAACAGCACGATTCCTATTCTCACGGTACGCAGCTTGAAAATATCGAACAGGAAAAAGTGAGAACCACGCATCCGTTCCAGATAGATTCCCAGTACGCCGGTCAGCACGGCAACGACTGTAGCCCAACAGACAGATGAATCGCTGTACCAGTCGAGCGTTTTCCCGTAAATCAGCACATAGACGATACACAGGAAAAACACACTGAACACCACCACGTTGGCAAACTTGCGGAAATTAATCGGGAAACGCTGCCCGACATAGTTGTGGTAAGGCATCGTGAAGAAAACGAGCAGTATCGAAACGAGCACCATTCCCATCATGTAGTAGTACACGTACTGCCATTCGTATTCATAAGCCAGCCATGCGGTCAGCCACGTTCCCATTTGACCGAGAATCATGAAAAACAGATAAATCATCGGCTGGCTGCTGCTCTTTTCCACATCGAGCTTGTCCCAGCCCTCTTCATCTTTCGGTTCCAGTCCCGGAGTGATGTTGCGGGTAGCCTCCATATTGAAGGCATATTTGATAAGCGTAAACAGATTGGTCATCATCAGCACCATCCGCACAAATCCCATCACAAGGCTGCAGAGAGCCAACAGGAAAATACTGTCGGTCTTCGCACAGACATAGCTCAACAGATAGAGAATCACAAACCCTGCCAGACACATCATCTTTTCGCGGCGGATGCACACCAGCCGATAGAAGAACGGAGCGAATGCAGCCATGCCGACAGAAGTGGCAAACGTGGCAAACTGGATATGTTCGGAAATGATGCCCAATCCGCCCACCATTTCTCCCACGTTGGAGGAATAGACTCCGCCCACCGTCAGAATCGGGAGGAACAGGAAGAGGAGAATCAGAATGCCGAGCGGCTTGGGCACCCAGTTATAAAACGGATAATTTTTAGGATATGAAGCCATGGTCGTTTATTCTACAATTTAGCCTTGACGACTGCCATCATGCCGGCAGCCAGTTTCTCGTTGTCTTCTTTGGAAAGGTTGATAAAGTCGATTCTCACCGGAATACGCTGTTGGATTTTCACAAAGTTTCCGGCTGAGTTGTCGGTCGGAACAAGCGAGTATTTCGAACCGGTAGCACCGGAAACGGCTGTGATTTTACCTGTAAACTCCTTACCGCTGACTGCATCGACCGTAATCTTCACCTCCTGTCCTACTGACAGGTTCTCGATTTGCGTTTCCTTATAGTTGGCCACAATCCACTTTTGAGTATCGGGGATGATATAGGTGATGGTCTGCCCGGCGTTGATGAACTGGCCTTCTTCCAGCGCACGGCGTCCGAGCTTGCCGTCGCAAGGAGCTGTCACCACCGTGTAGGAAAGGTTGAGCTTGGCCATTTCCAAAGCGGCTTCGGCACGCTGTATGGCAGCTTCCGTACTCTTGCGGCGGGTTTCCACTTCGTTCACGCCTGAACGGGCAGCCGTTTTCTGACGTTTGGTAGCGTCGAGTTTCTTTTTCGTGGCTTCGTATTCCGTTTCTATCTGTTCGAGCTGAATCGGAGTGGCGGCCTTGCGTTCCACCAGATTCTGATAGCGCTGGCGGTCCTTTTCCAGTTTCGACAGGCGGATTTCTATTTCAGCGATGGAAGCGTCGTAGACAGCTGCGCTGTTCTGCGTGGTCTGCAACGTGGCATCCACAACATTTGCACCGGCAATGGCATCTTTCAGAGCGGCTTCGGCTTCCATGACACGGATGCGGTATTCGCGGTCGTCGAGAATGAGGAGCGTGTCGCCCTTATGCACATTCTGATGCTCGGTGAAACAGATTTTCTTGATGTAGCCCGAAGCCCGCAGATTGACCGGCGAAATGTACTGTTCGATTTGAGCGTCGTTGCTCACTTCAGTACTTTTGTAGTCGAAGAAAAGCAGCGCCACCTCAATCAGTCCTGCAACGATGATGGCTACACCGCACAGGCTGACCACAATTTGCCAGCGGCGCAGTTTCTTGAGTTTCCGAGTCTTTTCTTCGCGAGAGTTAGTTGTATTGCTTGTGTTGTTTGAAGTATTGTTTGAAGTTTCCATTGTTTTTCTGTTGTTTATATAGTTTCCGTTGTTTGATTTATTTGCTTAGCATGTCGAGCCGACCGGTCAGTTTCAAAAGTGAAAGGTTGGTCAGACGATAGTTGTAGTGTGCGCTGATATAGTTGTTCTGCGCTTCGCTCATCCGCATTTCATCCTGAAGCACCTCGGTCATCGAAGCGATGCCTTCCTTATAGCGGTCGGAGGTGACGGCATAGACATCTTCGGCAAGCAGGTAGTTGTCCTTCTGCTTCTTGAAGTTCCGCTGATTGTTGCGGAGGTCGTTGGTGGCGTTGGCATATTGGGTTTCCATATTCTTGCGGGTATTCTCCTGCGTCAGTTGCAGGTTCAGGATATCCACTTTCGCCTTCTGCGTTTTATGCCGTTTGTCGAGTCCGTCGAATATTGGAATCCGCAACGAAATACCCAGTCCGTAGGAATTGTACCACTTGGCCGACGGATGCGACTGAAACCAATAGCGGGCCTTGTCGGTGTAGGCACTGGTGGAGAAGTTTCCCGTAAGGGCCAACGAGGGCAAATAGCCGTCGCGAATCATGCGTTTCTGCTGTTCGGCCATTTCCAGTTGGGATTCGAGCAGGCGGAATTCATAAAGATTGTCGGAAAGTCCGGTGAGTTCCACTTCAAGAATACTTTCCGTGTCGACAGGTTCGAGGGCGATTTCCGCATCTGCCGGATAGTCGATGACGTATTTCAACAAATTCAGTTGCTGCGTAAGCATGGCGCAGGCATTGTCGTACTGCACCTGCATGTTTTCCAAATTGATGCTCACCCGCTTCACGTCCACCTCCATCGCCATCCCGTTGTCGTAGAAAGCCTCCGTAATGCCCTTCAGTTCTTCCAGACGGGCGATGTTGGCCTTTATCAGGCTGATTTGCTCGGCGGAAGCCTGCCCCAGATAGTACATCTTGCTGATTTCCACGGTCAGGTCCTCTTTTGCCTTTTCGTAACTCAGACGGCTGATTTCTTCCATCGTGCAGGCTATCGAAACGGAAGTATAGACAGTTTGGTTGTAAAGCGGCATCTGCAACTGGAATCCGGCGTTGGCGCCATATTGCAACGTCTTCGTCACGTTGTAGGGATTTCCGTAGGCAGAACCGTCGGTCACCGATACGGGCGGCTCAAAATTATCGTTGAAATTTGCAAAGGCGTTGATTTGCGGAATCAGTTTCGAACGGTTTTCCGAAATGGTAAGCCGGTTCTTTTCTATTTCATTTTTCCGGGTCTGCAACGTGAGGTTGTTTTCTACCCCTATTTTGATGCAATCGCTCAGCGACAAAACCGTTTGTGCGTTTCCATTCATGAAAAGCAAACCTAAAAACGTAAATATAGACAGTTTCTTAATCATACTTATTGTTTTTTATCCGCCACAAAATTAGATACTTATATCCGATAGTTTCTATTCACATCCACTTCAACGATGTTCACATTTTCCTTTTCTTCACAAAATCCGCCACTTCACAGCCCGCAACACCCCCATAACCCTTTTTTTAAACCGGAAATGAACCGCATTTTTTGGTTTTCTCGTTTTATTGCCTAACTTTGTAGTTCATGTGTTTGTAAAAAAGATTGTTGAATCAACTGCGGCAAGCGGGGTTGTTGCTCGATTTGTCGGATGCGGTTTTGCCGTGCCAGCCGTTTGCCACTATATAACAAGGAATATCTATATGCCCAACATATCTGTTCGCGGAAACGAAATGCCGGCTTCGCCGATCCGCAAACTGGCTCCACTCTCCGATGCTGCCAAAGCCCGCGGCATCAAGGTGTATCACCTCAACATCGGACAGCCCGACCTGCCGACACCGCAGGCTGCCATCGACGCTATCCGCAACATTGACCGACGGGTATTGGAATACAGCCCAAGTGCCGGATTCCGAAGCTATCGCGAAAAACTGACCCGCTACTACGAAAAGTTTAACATACATCTGACCGCCGACGACATCATCATCACGTCGGGCGGCTCCGAAGCCGTGCTGTTTGCCTTCATGTCGTGCCTGAATCCCGGCGATGAAATCATCGTGCCGGAACCAGCCTATGCCAACTACATGGCGTTTGCCATTTCGGCCGGCGCCGTTATCCGCACGGTGACGACCACCATCGAGGAGGGCTTTTCGCTGCCGAAAGTGGAAAAGTTTGAAGAACTCATCAACGAGCGCACCAAAGCCATCCTTATCTGCAACCCCAACAATCCAACAGGCTATCTGTATACACGCCGCGAAATGAACCAGATTCGCGACCTGGTGAAGAAATACGACCTCTTCCTCTTTTCCGACGAGGTGTACCGCGAATTCATCTACACGGGTTCACCTTATATCTCCGCCTGCCACTTGGAAGGCATCGAGAACAATGTGGTGCTGATTGATTCCGTGTCGAAACGCTATTCCGAATGCGGCATCCGCATCGGAGCGTTGATTACGAAAAACGAGGAAGTGCGCAAGGCCGTGATGAAATTCTGCCAGGCACGCCTGAGTCCGCCACTCATCGGACAGATTGCCGCCGAAGCGTCGCTCGACGTGGACGACGAATATATGCGCGACAACTACGACGAATATGTGGAACGCCGCAAATGCCTTATCGACGGGCTGAACCGCATTCCGGGCGTATACTCGCCGATTCCAATGGGCGCGTTCTACACGGTGGCACGCCTGCCGGTGGACGATGCCGACAAGTTCTGTGAATGGTGTCTGAGCGAATTTGAATATGAAGGAGAAACCGTGTTCATGGCGCCGGCTTCGGGCTTCTACACCACACCCGGAATCGGCCGCGACGAGGTGCGCATTGCCTATGTGCTGAAAAAAGAGGACCTTGTCCGCGCACTGTTCGTGCTGGAAAAGGCGTTGGAAGCCTACCCAGGCCGCATTAGATAAAGAAAACAAACACAACTACTTAGCAGAGAACCCGGAAGCCTTTTCATTTATCTTTCCGGGTTCTCTTTTTATCGTGACTGTCACCGGTCATCAAATTGCGCTATTCTTCATAGCTTTTCCGATGCGCTACGATGGATTTCATGTTTTTCAAAGCCCAATCGGTCAACGAATGTATAATCGGGACAAGCGTTCTACCGGTTTCTGTCAGTTCATACTCCACCCGTACCGGCACTTCGGGAAAAACCGTACGCTTCACCAATCCGTCGGCTTCGAGGATATGCAAGGTGCTCGAAAGCATTTTTGTAGATATGTCCGGTATCAGTTTCTGCAACTGATTGAATCGGACGACCTTGTTTTCATCCAAGACAAGAATTACCAACAAAGCCCACTTATTGCCGAAACGTGCCACCACATTCCGAATCGGACAAATTTCAATAATTGAAAATTTTTCTTCTTTTTTTGCCATCCCAATTGATTATTTTTCAGCAAAAGTAACCTACAGGTAAGTTACGCACACGAATGTAACTTATTGCATATTAACACAATACGATATAACTTTGCACCACATCGGGAAAGTTACCTTTGATGGTAAAGGTACTCTCTTTTTATCAGTTACACAACTAAAATACCACTATTTATGAAAAAAGTAGAATCAATTGCATCCGCCCAAAATTTTCAGGCCGTTAGCGTAGGAAAATTGAATGAGTTAAACGAGTATATGCTCGAAATTTCTCCCGAAATGAAAATACCGGGAAAAGTATTTGTCGGATCAGCTCTCGGCACTACAGGTAGCGAACTGTCGTTCCAAATGTTTCAGCCGGGCACAGAAACGGGATTTCTGCACACGCACAAAAACCACGAAGAACTTTATCTGTTTTTGAGCGGTAAAGGCGAATTTCAGGTCGACGGACAAATATTCCCCGTGGCTGAAGGCAGTATTGTCCGCGTTTCTCCCGCCGGCAAAAGATCGGTACGCAACAATGGGAACGAACCTCTCGTCATGCTTTGCATCCAATACAAGAGCAAGTCGTTCGACCAGACAGACGCAGCCGATGCGGAACTGCTGCAAGAACCGGTGAAATGGTAACGCGGCCAAACGTCGCCACGCCCGCCCAACTATTGCTATTCTGACAAAAAATGCTTAGCTTTGTTTTCAAAGAAAACAAATTGAAATCCTATGAACAGAATATGTGAATTGTTTGGCATCCGCTACCCGATTATTTCCGGGGGTATGGTGTGGTGCAGCGGCTGGCGACTGGCTGCCGCAGTGAGCAATGCAGGAGGCTTGGGCCTGCTCGGAGCGGGTTCGATGCACCCGGAAGTGCTGCGCGAACATATCCAAAAATGCAAGGCGGCTACCGACAAGCCTTTCGGTGTGAACGTGCCGCTGCTCTATCCGGAAATGGACACCATCGTGCAGATTATCATCGAGGAAAAAGTGCCGGTAGTATTTACTTCGGCTGGCAACCCGAAAACGTGGACAGCCAAGCTGAAGGAAAACGGCATCAAAGTGGCGCACGTAGTCAGCAGCTCGAAATTCGCACGCAAATGCGAGGAAGCCGGAGTCGACGCCGTTGTGGCGGAAGGCTTTGAAGCCGGCGGACACAACGGACGCGAGGAAACGACCACCATGTGCCTTATCCCGGCCGTACGCCGTGCCACTACCCTGCCGCTGATTGCTGCCGGAGGTATCGGAACGGGCGAATCGATAGCCGCTGCCCTGTCGTTGGGTGCGGAAGGCGTTCAGATTGGTACACGCTTTGCCCTGTCGGCTGAAAGTTCCGCACATGAGAATTTCAAGTCGCTGTGCCTGAACCTGCAAGAGGGCGACACGCGCCTGCTGCTGAAACAGCTGGCACCGACACGACTCGTGAAAAGTGCTTTTCTCAACGCCGTGCAGGAAGCCGAACTCCGCGGAGCCAGCGTCGACGAACTGAAATCGCTTTTGGGCAAGGGCCGCGCTAAAAAGGGCATCTTCGAAGGCAATCTGGAAGAAGGCGAGCTCGAAATCGGACAGATAGCATCGATGTTCCACAAAGAGGAGCCGGTGGCCGACATCATGAACGACCTCGTGGAAGGATACCGCCGCGCAGTGTCCCGACTGCCACAAGAACTGTAAATTGTTTCAAACTTCATATTATCCGGGGACGGCATGTTTTCCTGCCGTTCCCGGATAATTTTGTATGGAAAAATAACATTGTTTTTTCAATGCAAACATCGTAACTTTGCAAAAAAATTGCAGGAAAATGGTTCAAAGAAGAAGACACAGACCTCACAGCGGCCGACGGAGGACATCAAGAAGAAGAAAAGGCGACCGGCTGTTTGTCAAGCTGTTATGCGCAGTGGTCATCATCTTTGCCGTAGTGTTCGGCATTTTTCGTGCCTTGGGGGCATGGAATGCAAAAGACATCTCGCTGCACGACCTGTTTTCGGAACATAAGGAAAAGACGCTGCCGTCGGACTTTGACGGCAACACTCTGCTGAACGTGAAAGCCCCGGAATCGGACGACGAACAGTTTGTTATATACAAGGGATTCAACGTGTCGTTCAACACCCGACGCCGCATCCCCAACTACGTAGCCTACGAGCTGACCAATACCGAGGTGCAAGGCGAAGAGGCACGCGCCAAATCGTTCCGACGCGATGAGAACGTGGAAAATTGCCCCGAACCTTATGAATATACCCGCTCGGGATACGACCGCGGACACATGGCGCCTGCCGCCGACATGAAATGGGACAGCGAAGCCATGCGCGAATCGTTCTACATGACCAACATCTGCCCGCAAAAACACGCGCTGAATGGCGGAGGATGGAAAAATCTGGAAGAAAAACTGCGCGACTGGGCCTTGCGCGACGGTTCGCTCATCATCGTTTCCGGCCCGGTGATGGCCGATTCGATGCCGACCATCGGCGAAGGGATTGCCGTGCCGCCGGGATTCTTCAAAGTGGTGCTGGCTCCAAATGCCAAACCGATACGTGCCATCGGCTTTCTCTATAAAAACGAAGGCGGACAGAAAGAGGTGGAACGCCAGGCCGTCAGTGTGGACAGCGTTGAAAAGGTGACCGGCCTCGACTTTTTCTACGTACTGCCCGACGACGTGGAAAACAAAATTGAAAAAACAAGCAACTATCAATTATGGAACAACTGAACACCAAACATAGCGACGACACCATCTGTGCCATCTCCACTCCGGCGGGGATGGGCGGAATTGCCGTAATCCGCATCAGCGGCGACAAGGCCATCGAAACGGTCATGAAATCATGGAAAGGCACCGACCTGACGAAAGTGCCGAGCCACACGCTGCACCTGGGACGCATTGTCGATGCCGACGGCGAAATCCTCGACGAAGTGGTAGCGGCGATTTTCCGCGGTCCGCATTCGTTTACAGGCGAGGACGTGGTGGAACTGTCCTGCCACGGTTCGCTATGGATTCAGCAGCAGCTTGTTGCCCTGCTCATCGACAACGGATGCCGTGCGGCTGAGGGCGGAGAATTTACGCGTCGCGCCTTTATGAACGGACGCATGGACCTGTCGCAAGCGGAAGCCGTGGCCGATGTCATTGCCAGCAGTTCACGCGCCTCCCACCGCATTGCCGTGAGCCAGATGCGCGGCGGATTCAGCCGCATGCTCACATCGCTGCGCGAACAGTTGCTTGAATTTGTTTCCCTCATGGAATTGGAACTCGACTTCAGCGAGGAAGACGTGGAATTTGCCGACCGCACACGCCTCATCGCGCTGGCCGAACATATTGAATCCGTCATTGGCACACTTGCCGAATCGTTTGCCGTCGGCAACGCCATCAAGAACGGTTTCCCCGTAGCCATCGTGGGCGAAACCAACGCCGGAAAATCAACCCTGCTCAACCGCCTGCTCCACGACGACAAGGCGCTCGTGAGCGACATACGCGGCACGACGCGCGACGTGATTGAGGACACCATCAACCTCGGCGGACTCACCTTCCGTTTCATCGACACGGCGGGCATACGCGAAACCACGGACACCATCGAATCGATGGGCATCGAACGCACGTTCAAGAAACTCGACGAAGCAACTATCGTACTTTGGATGATCGACGGCACACAGCCGGCGGACAACATCCGAGCACTTGCGCCGGAGATTGTGGAGCGTACCGAAGGCAAACACCTCATTGCCGTACTGAACAAAATTGACTGCCTCACCAACAGCCAGCGCGCCGCCCTTCATCAAGTAATCGCCGAAGTAGCACCGCAGGCCGACATAGCCGAAATCTCGGCAAAACAGGACATTGCCGTCAACGAACTCGAACAACGCCTCATCGCCGCCGCCAACCTGCCTGAAAACGACCCGAACGCCGTAGTTGTCACCAACGCACGCCACTACGACGCCCTCTGCAAAGCCCGCGAAGCCATCATCCGCTCCCTCGACGGCCTCCGCAGCGGCCTTTCAGGCGACTTCGTCTCGCAGGACATCCGCGAATGCATGCACTACCTCGGAGAAATCACCGGAGAAATCACCACCAACGAACTCCTCGGCTCTATCTTCTCCCGCTTCTGCATCGGAAAATAAATATCTGATTATCAAATAGTTAAATTGAGTATAATCGATTAATATGGCGCTCTTTACGGGCGCCTTTTTTGTTGCACAAGTATCGTTGATAAGCGTTGCTAAGCCTTTTTACGCCATTTTTTGTACTTCCTGTGTACCTCACCACGAAATCTAAGGATTTTCGTTGGCAAGGTCGTGGAGAACTTTTACGCCATTTTACGGGATTTTACGGAGTTATACAAAAATATTGGAGAAATAAGGAGAAATAACATGAGTAGCAACATTGAAATCAGACGAATCTGTGCGTGGTGCAAGCAAGAATTCATTGCGCATAAAACAACTACAACCTGTTGTTCGCACAGATGTGCAAACCTTCTGTATAAACAGAAGAAACGTGAGGCTTCTATTAGGGCTAATAACCAAGTTGTCGAAAAAGCCATCAAGGAAAAGCCGATTGCAAAAATCAGAGACAAGCCTATTCTTACTATCACAGAAGCTGCCACATACATTGGAGTAACCCGACCTACTCTTTATGGCTATCTGAAAAGAGGTGAACTAAAAGCCACCCGACTTAGATATAAATTTCTATTAAAAAAAGAAGATATTGATAACTTATTCAATAAGCCTATAGAATTTAAGATTCCGCTCAGAGACAAACCTTCCATTAATGATTTCTACACCACAGCTGAAGTCAAAGAAAAGTATGGCATAAAGGATTCCTGGATATTTCACATCGCTAAGGAACATAATATTCCACGAACCTTTCACCGTGGGAAAACCTATTGGAGCAAAAAACATATTGATGATTACTTTGCAAAAAAAGCTCCCGATCCTGAGATCAAGGAATGGTACAGCACGCAAGACATGCAGGAGAAGTTCGGCATGACACTAACGGCCATCTATTCTTTCGTATCAAAGAATGCCATTCCCAAAAAGAAAGTCGGTATTATGGTGTACTACTCCAAAAAGCATGTGGACATTGCCAAAGGTCTCATAGCTCCCGAAGAGCCCAAATACTACACCATTGCCGAAGCAATGGAACGATTCAATCTGACACGAGACCAACTCTACCATTATGTGAAATACCATAATATTCCCCGTATCAAAGTCGGTAAATATACCAAGATCCTGCGGGCTGAGCTGGATAAGTTCTTTGAACCTCCAAAGATAGAATGAGCCGAAAGTTATTTTCCGGTGATAAATACCACCATCATAACACCTTTTTAATTTGCAACAAAAACAAGTATTAATCAAAAAACAATATAGCTATGACACTTACATGCACCAACGTAACTTTGAGACAAAAGCCATTGCGTAACGACCGCATATCTCTTTATCTGGATTATTATCCGGCCATACGCAATCCTTATACGATGAAGATGAGTCGCCGGGAATTCCTCGGCATCTATATCTATGCCAAGCCAAAGAATGAGCAGCAAAGAATGTTCAATCAGGATATGATGAACAAGGCAGAGGCAATCCGCTGTATCCGTGTCCAGTCGCTTATCAATGAAGAATTCGGGTTCCTGGACAAGAACAAGCAAAAGGTAGATTTCCTCGCCTACTTCCGGACTAAGGCACGGGAAAAGTATGAGAAATGGGATTGTGTTTATAATCACTTTGAAAAATTTGTCGGCGGCAAATGCACCTTTGGTGATGTCACCGTAGAACTGTGCGAGAAGTTCAGGGATTACTTGCTCAAATGCAAACAGATCAATCATCCCAATGCTTATATCTCACGAAATTCGGCGGCCGGCTATTATTCTACCTTCCGTGCCCTGTTGAAAATAGCCTATAAAGAAAAGATGTTGCGCGAGAACTTGAACGACTTTCTGGAAAAGATAGAATGGAAAGAGGTCAAGAAAGAGTATCTGACACTTGATGAAGTCAAGAAACTGGCCGCTACACCCTGCAAAATTCCAGTCTTGAAACAGGCCTCCCTGTTTGCCTGCATGACCGGCCTCCGTATTAGTGATATTCTGAAGTTGGACTGGTGTGATTTTGAAGTCGGCCCAGACCAAGGCTATTACATTCGTATCTGTACCGAGAAAACGGAAACCGAGGCAACCCTCCCCATCAGTCAGGAGGCACTGGAGTTGTGTGGCGAATGGGGCACCGGAAAAGTTTTCAAAGGCTTAACACGATCCATGACTCATCATCCTTTGAAACAGTGGATTGCCGAAGCCGGAATCAGAAAACACATAACCTTCCACTGCTTTAGGCATTGCATCTTTTCTTATTCATTGAAAATAAGAAACTTACAAGCTCTATTTTTTAGACAGGTAACGATTTAGAAACGAGTAGACTTCTTCAAGTTGCCAGATTTTGCATAAATGAAAGAACGTTTACTTTAGGTTTCAAAGATATGAAATTTCTCAATCATAAAAAATAGTATGAAGAGAAAAATTTCATGAAGGAATAATACAATCTCCATTTTATTTGCGTTATTCTATTGTTATAAAAATATTTGAAGTTATATTTTGTATTCAAATTACGTAATTTTACTACGAAAATACGTACTATAATTTCATATATTGATTTTTATTCCTATCTTTGCATCATATGACAGATAAATTCAACGAATATGATAGCAGAATTCACCATTGAAAATTTTTTCTCGATAAAGTCTACACAAAAGATAAGCTTTGAACCTTCATCAGATAACTTTATGTCTGATGAATATTCGTATGAAGTCAAAGATGGAGTAAGATTGTTGAAATTGGGCATCATCTATGGTGCAAATGCTTCCGGCAAAACCAATATCTTGAATGCTGTGGAATTTTTCAGAATGCTTGTTCTTAGGATGCCCAAAGACCGAAATGAAAAGACTGGAGTTGTACCTTTTATGCTGGATGACACATCAAGGAATGAAAGGACAAAGATGTCTATGGTATTCTATATCAATAATTCGAAATATATCCTTACTTTTGAATTAGATGCAAAATATATCTATTCTGAGACATTAGTTGTTTACGATTCCATTCGTCCTACCAAATTGTATAGCCGTAGTTATGATGCAACTACAGATTCTACAACAATAGATTTCGGTACAAACCTGAAAATGCCACGGAAGAGTCAGGATGTGATTTCAGGCAACACGATCAACAATTGCAGTGTACTTGCTGCATTTGGTAAGAGTAATGTGGAACGCACTAAGTTGAACGATGTATATGATTACTTTGCCAAACATGTAAAAAATGTATTGGCCCCTGGCATGCTACTTTCGGGATATGTAAAATCACGATTGGATAAAGATGAAACAGGCGATTTGAAGAAGTTCATTTTGAACTTTCTAAAAGCATCCGATTTCAACATAGAAGATGTCGTATTGCATGAAAAGGAAGAATTGATTACCCCAGAATTGGAGCAATTGATTCAAAATGCCCCTATTGATAATGAGGCAAAAGCTGAAATGCTTAGAAAAGGAAAAATCACAAATGCAGAATTGACCTTCAAGCATAAGGTTGGCGACAAACTATACGATTTGTCTGAAGAATATGAATCCAATGGTACAATGAGATTTTTGGGAATGGCCGTAATTCTGAATTTCTTGTTGAAGACCAACCGATTTGTGCTTATTGACGAAGTCGAGACAAGCATCCACTATGAACTGCTGGCTTATTTTATAAAAGTCTTTTTAGCGAACAGTGAAGGAACATCCCAAATGTTGTTGACAACACACGACATCAATCTTCTTAATGAGGATTTCATTCGCCGTGACACAATATGGTTTACGGATAAAGACGAATATGGCGAGACTAAAATAGTACGTCTTTCATCTTTAGGTCTGCACAAGAATCTTTCCCCGTATAATGCTTACAAGCAGGGGAAATTGGTAAAGTTGCCGTTCTTAGGTAGCCAGTATATTAACCTAAATGACTAATGATATGAGGCGAACAGTGACGAAAAGTATCGCCATCATAGGCGAGGGAGAAACGGAATGGTTCTATTTTGATTCATTGAGGGTGGCTTGTCGTTATCCTTTCAAGGTTGCGCCTGATTTTCCTCAGCATAGCGACATTAATCATATTCTAAAATTGGTAGAATCCTACTTGAACAAGCAATATGATTATATCGTATGTCTGTTTGATATGGACAGATTATTTCAAGTTCCTTCGGAAATGCAATTGTATCAACGGGCAAAGAAAAAGTATAGCGCAAAGAAATACGCCGGCAAAGTGATGTTCGTAGAAACGAATCCATGTACGGAATTTTGGTTCTTGCTCCACTTTCTACCCAATGTAGTTTGTCGGCGATATGAAAGTTACGACCAATTGCTTCCTGAGTTACAGAAATATATGCCGGGGTATGAAAAGACAAAACGATATTTCATACGCACCAACCTCTATAAATACCTGACAGAGAATGGATATTTGGAACGGGCGATGTCAAATTCAGAAAAGTTGTGCCAACTCTGTAAAGAATCACCGGAGGATTTGATGGCGTATTCGGAGATTCATAAGGTTATAATGTTGCTTAACAAAATAAAATAGACTACAATGGTTTGTCGTTCAATATTAACACGCAAAAATAAAATTTCATATGATAGAAAGATTAATTATACATAATTTCAAAGGTATTAAAAGTGCTGATATCCAGTTTCAATCATATAAAAATGTTATTGTTGGTAATAATGGTGCAGGAAAGAGTACGATTATGGAAGCCTTATCGTTGGCAATGGGATATGGATTAAACAAACTTGAGGTTACACCGCATCTATTTCATATTGATTGTATTAAAGAATTTAGGGATACGAAGACACTCCCAATCATTACTATTGAGGTTGTCATTAGTGGGGCAAAAGATGATTTTTCAGGGACTAACAATACTTTACGGACAAATCTACGAGGGTTACAACTAAAGATATGCTTTGATGAGGATTATGCAGACTTGTTTGAAGCGGAAAAAAGTGAGTGCACCCAGATTCCATGTGAATATTATAAGGTAGAGAGGAATTGGTTCTCAGATGCTCCTGTCAAACAGCAACTAATTCCGTATAATGTAATGCTTGTTGATTCAAGTTCTGCATATTTAAATGTTTCGTCAAACCAGTATATGGCGAATTTGCTGAAGAAATATATAGGTGAAGATAATTTGGTCAAAGTGCAATCATCTTTACGTCATTTAAGAGAAAAATTTGAGGGAGAGAAATCTATTGATCAAATAAATGAAACGCTTAGCGGAGAAATCGAAAATCTTAAAGTGTCAATTGATGTAACATCAAACATCATTTTTCGAAACATTCTGTGCCCATTTTTGGATGAAATTCCCATTGGGCAAATAGGAGAAGGTGAACTGTGTATATTAAAAACTTTGCTATCAATCGATAAGTCTCATTTGACGGACAAACCGAAAATTGTAATTATTGAAGAACCTGAGACACACCTTTCTCATACAAAAATGTATGAACTCATTAGAAAAATTGAGGAAAATCTCAAAGATGATAAGACCCAACTGATAGTGACAACTCATAATAGTTTTGTCGCAAACAAACTAGACTTGTCTAACCTGATGATGATAAGCAATGACAATGGCATTATAAACACATGCAAACCAGACAAAAGGGATAATGAATTGTTTAGCTTTTTCACAAAGATATCCAACTATCCAACACTTCGCTTAATCCTTTGCAAATCTGCCATTTTGGTTGAAGGTCCAACAGACGAAATGGTTATAACATATTATTACAAAAAGAAGTATGATCGTCACCCGTTTGATGATGGGATTGAACTAATCTCTGTAGAAGGTGTGAAATTTAAGAATTTCGTGGAGTTGGCAAAATCATTTAAGAAACGAGTCGCTATTGTAACTGATAATGATGGATTTTCTCTAGAAGATCTGCATTCTCATCGTGGTCTAGATGAAATCCCAGATAACATTAAAATATTCACCGAAATCGATACAAGCATCAATACTTTAGAGCCTTCTTTTGTAAAAGCAAATGCGGATAATCTGCAAGAATTGTCGAATGCAGTCAGAAAAATGGAAGTAAACCCCGATACAGAAGCAGACTTGGTTGAGTTTATGGAAAAAAATAAAACTGAGTGGGCTTATCGTCTGTTGACAAATATTGATTCAACAAACTTTAAAACACCAGAATACATCATAAAGGCAATTAATTGGATTAGAAACGATGGCGAATAATACAATTTACATAGCAGCTGCAGGAGCTGGAAAAACAACATTGATTATTAGGCAAGCTACAGAATTGTATAAAAGAGGCTTGCCTGATGGTAAAAAGGTTCTAATTATCACGTACACTGACAATAATCAGAATAATATTCGCCAAAAATTTCTTAACGAATACGGATTCGTTCCTAAAAATATCGTTATTCTTGGCTGGTTTACATTTTTACTTGTCTACTGGATTAGGCCTTTCAAAGGGACTGTGATTGAACAATTATATAATCGACATATCGGAATGTCCTTTGTTGAAGGAATTTCTGGAATTAAAACGCTTCCTAACGGACAAGTCGTAACAAATTACCATAACGATGCGGAAAAGTTCTTAGATCGTTCACAAAAACATTTGCATTCTGACAAGATAGCTGAATTTGCATATAAATGTTGGGAACAAAATAAAACAGATTTGTTGGATCGAATTTCCAATATTGCAGATTCAATTTTTATAGATGAGGCTCAAGATTTAGCAGCATGGGACTTTGAAATAATAAAAATACTAATCAAATCAGACAAAGTTAATTGCTTTCTTTATGGTGACCCAAGACAATGCACATATAAAACAACAGCTTCACCAAAACATTCCAAATATTCAGGAAACATCGCATTATTTGCAGAAAAGGAAATTAATCAAAAAAGGAGGAAATTCGTAACTATTGATACTACGACATTATCAAAGTCTCATAGATGCGAAACTCCTATATGTACTTTTGCATCGTCTATTTTACCGAGTTTCCCTGCTATGGAAATGTGTTCATGTTCAGAATGTATGAACAGACGTAAAGCTTATACTTTACCTAAGGGCGTTTTTCTTGTGAAAGAACAAGACGTACAAAAATTCGTGCAGGTCTATAATCCATTATCATTAATATGGGATAAAAAGGTTAAAATGAAAATTCAAACCGAATATGTCTTGAATTGGGGGGAAAGTAAGGGACTTCAAGCTGAAGCAACATTGATTTATATGACTAAGACTTTACTCGATCAGTATAATCCTTCAATAAGGTCAAAGAAGAATATTTCACAAGAAACTCTCCGCAAGTTCTATGTTGCAGTTTCTCGTGCTAAATATGTTGTTGGTCTAATAGTTCCCAACAATTTTGATAATTCTATTATTTCTCTTCCTTTTTGGAGATAAATTTAATTTAACAAGCCCACAGAAGTATTTTATCTGTTCTGTGGGTTTTTAAATTCATCAATACATAGGTTTTATCATTGATTCGATAAAAGCGATTTCTTCATTGGTAAAATGATATTTTATATAAAGTTGCTTATCAATGTCTTTTAAAGTCTTATTCCAGTCTATATCTGATTTTTCCGTAAAATCTTGTAATGGAATAAACTGAAATTTTTCAGAAGATAAGTTTATGGATGATACCGATAACATAAGTAAAAAACGGGCAAAACGAGTTTGAATATACTTATATTCATTTTCAACAATAGATTTATCTTCCGAGGCACCAATAATCAAATAGGAATCCGTACAAACATCATTTTGTCCAATAATTTCTGTCCTTGAAACTATTCTGAATTGGCCGTTTTTATCAGGCTCACCGGCATGTTCTGCTGTTACTTTGCTCATAAGAATTTTGTATTTAGAAAGTAGTTGATTTGAAGCTGAAACAGCAGTTTTAGGAAGCCATGATACACCTTCGCTTGATATTAAACGAAGGTCTCCAGATTTATCGCCCCTAATATTTGAAGATAAACCAAATGGATTACGTGTACTTACTATTGAAGCAAAGGTTTTATCTGATTGACATTTCTGAATTATATGGATAGCAGGATTATAGCGAATGAACACTGCAAACTGATCTAATGGACGCGATACTGTATCACGTGCTAATCCTTGAATTGTTGTAATCGAACAATCTCCATGGTGGTTAGCATCCCATAATATATAATTTACACCTCCACCAATACTTGACGTTGGGAAACAATCCTTTGCATTTATATAATCGAAAATATAACGAATTCGTTTATCAGATAACATATTTGCTCTAAATGAGTCCAATCCTTTACCTCCTGCAAACCATCTAGAAGGCATAATCATGGAAATATATGTTGGATTTATAAGTTTAGCTATTTCAACAAATAAGTTATAAACAGGTTTTGCACTGACACCAGCACCTCCATCCATAATTTGATATGGTGGATTTCCCACTATAGCATTAAACTTCATATTGTCATTATCTATGGCTTTCCAGTAAGAACGACCTTTAGCAACTTTGGCTATAAAGTTTTCCGGCTTGTTCTTTATCTGGTTGATTAAATCTTCAAAATATCTTGTATTCACTTTAGCTTTACGGAATCCGGCAAGCGTACGCTTGGTAATGCTCTTTGCCATTGGAGTCTTACAGATGACAAAGATGTTTTCAGCTATGACCTTGTCCCATACAGTCTGCTGCTCCTCTATCGTTTCTACAGCGAACAGAGAAGCCTTCACTCTGGCCCGGTAAATGCCGTATGCCATATAAAGCGGATAAAGTCCGGATTTGGAATTGATCTCCAGAATACTGGATTCAGGGGAGAAAACTTCTGCGGTAACTTCTCCTTTGTCTATAAACCGTGGTTCAGAAATCACATTCTGATACTCTGTGTCATAGAAGTTATATCCTCCCAGACAATCACCGAGGTGCATGTTTACCACGCGCCACGGAGTAAGCACCGTTTCCTTGTCCGGATTACGGAAAGTACTGAAGATGTCCGTAATACGTTCGATTCGTTCCTCAATACTCAGTTTGTCTGCGGCACGGGCCATCGCACGGATTCGTTTTCCTGCAGCACAGAATATTTCCGGGTCATAGTATTTCTTGAAGCTGTTGAATTTCTGTTTGGTCACTCCCTTTGGCATGAACTCTTCCCATGACTGCGGGTCAATGAGTGAGGCAAAATTATCAATTGTGATTTCCTGATTCTCATCACTCAGTTCCGCACCATAAATCAACAAGGGCATACGGATGGAGATGCCTCGGAGTATGGAAATGGCAGCTTCCCGGTTCTTAGTCTTCTTTTTCAATTCTTCCAGCCGTTTCCGTTCTTCCTCCGTAAGCTCCTTCTTAGGTTTCTTCTCCAGTTTCTCCTTTTCCTCGTATTCCTCATTGTTCAGTCCTTGACTATTAATGTCCACCTGATTGGTTTTGGGCATGGCCTTGGTCTGGCCGATAATCTTTTTCAGATCATCGAACTCCTGCAGTTCCAGATCATCCAACTTCATCAGCTCATCGTTATACAGGCTGTTATCCTCAAACCCGTTACGGACAACACGCTCCACATATACCCGTTTCAACTGTTCCAGCATGTGAGGTACGTCGAAACGACTCATCTGAGAACCTTCGACGGATATGATAGGACAAAAATTAATGAACTCACCCATGGCCTTACGGTCACTTTGCGAAGTTTTTCCAGCTTTGGCCGATATCTTGGCGGTTTCAGCAATCACTTTCAGGGTACGGTCCGGAGCAAAATCAAAAACGTAGCATTGCTCCTTCATGCGTCCGTTGATGGTAGCCGGTGTCTGTACGCGGAAGATGGTCTGCATATAACTGGATGCGGCTGTATTATAGGAACCGGACAGCATGAATACGGCAGTCCATGCCTTTACACTCACTCCGGTCGTCAGTCGTCCACAAGAAAGGGTAATGGTCCGTGTGGCATCCGGATCGTTTCCGATAGCCTGTTCCACAGCTTCCAGAGCATCTTGGCTTTCCTCATCCTGATCACCGTCACCGGCTACATTGACGACCTTGAAATGCTGAAATACCGGATGTGTCTGGAGCATGACACTCAAAGCCCGTGCTTCCTTCACGCCAGGCACCATCCAAAGGGTATGGCGGAAAATATTCCGATATTCCTCGTTGGCGTATGGATAAAGGCTGTCCTTATCCTCCTTGGTAAGAAGATTCAGAAAAGCCTGCACGTCTTTTTCATGACAGAAACTGTCGGATTCATTGACTCGGAAAAATTCCTTGAAGTTAAAGGCAACATCTTCATCAACAAACTCATGAAGCAACCGTCCCAAATCGTAGGTATAGATATTGAGTGTAGGAAGTGAAGCATACGGATTGGGGTCACCAAAATGGAGTTCGTCCCAACTCATCTTGGCCCGCTGTTCCATCACATAGTCCCATGTATAGATCTCATCCTCCTTAAAATCGCCCAGCAGATTGAACGGAGTACCGGACAGACGTAAAACTTTAGTATTATCCTTGACCAGTTCCCCCATAACCGCCTTTCCCAGTTCGGTTTTGATACCTTCGTGCGCTTCATCCACGATAATCAGGTCCCAATCGGTAGCAAACACTTCGTTGTTCTTGTCAAAATTGCCACCCACAAGTTCAGAACCACGCAAATCCTGCATGGAGACGAAATAGACATAATGAAGTCTGTCACTTTCCGCCCGCCGTTCCAGACTGGCAAAACTATCCCCATTGTTTTTGGAACCGTATGCAAAATCCTTGCGGTCATAAAAGATCTTGCCGAAATCTTCAAACCAGCCGGCATCCACCACAGGGCGATGAGTCAGAATCAGGGTACGCTGAAACTCCATGTCCTTGACAACCTGCAGGGCAGAAAGGGTCTTTCCGAAACGCATCTTTGCGTTCCAGAGCATCTGGTTGCCTTTCTTAAACTGTTTCTTGGTCTTGCTGATGGCTTCCCGCTGTTCCGGCCGGAATACAATCGGGGAATATTCCTGAGTAACTTCGGCAGATGAAAGGGAGCTCCTGCCTTCCTTGACGGCTGCAATGGCACGCTTGACGGTTTCCAGATCAGTAATGAACCATTCATTGGCTTTGTTGACTGTATCGAAGACTTTCTTTTTGATACCGGAGCGTTCCAGAACATTGTGTACCTCTTTGTCGTTGAATGAACGGAGTCCGCCACGGTTGTAAACAGTCAGTTCCGTATAAAGCAGATCGTATGCGATGCCTGCCGTCTGTGTGTACTGGTTGATACGCTTTCTTGCCGCTTCATTGAGCGCCTTGCTGTTAGGAGACAGACCGAACACGTTTTCATCCTCACAGGTTGCCTCGCCAATCTTCAGGCATCCACAGTGCGCCGTATCATTGATACGGAACACATAGATCAGTTTTAGTTTCAGGGACGATGTGAATCTCATGTTTCTTCATTTATGAGGTCGATAAATCGGATTCGTTTCCCCTTTTTGCCTGTTGCCTTGTCTGTAGCCCGCCAGTCCTTGATAATGCAGTAAATGCCGTTGTGCTTGGTCAGGTCATTTTTCAGACAACCCTCGCACGGTTCCCGTCTTTCAATCGTACCAAACAGGCCCGGTTCCATTCGCACACGTTCTCCACAACTGTCCGGAACGACACCTTTCAGTCCGTCCATCTGCCATACATTCCAGGAGATGATATAGGCTATATGGTTGATGGATTTAATTTGCGGATCTTTACCGAACTTGTTCCGGTAATATTCGATGAAGGATAAGAGAAGGGCTTCACGGGCAAGAAGAAGACTGTCGCCCTGCCATTCATAGGCATAGATGCTTCTGTAAGCATCCTTGGCTGCCTCCAGCCATTCACGCGTTGTCGTAGTATTCTCACTGACAATACGGAGTTTACGGTCAAGCAGGCCGATACGTTTCTCCACGGGAATGAATGTTCCGGTAGTCGTATCATACCTGCTTACCAGATAAGGAGCTTCTCCACAGGTGATTTCCAACCGGTTTTCCCGTACATAGTCTTTCCATGTCCTGCCTTCAGGAAAAGCAATCTTATCCGGATTGACTTCCCATGTATGCGTACCGTCTTCGGCGGTCACTTCACGGTTAAAGACATCTTTTCTGCCAAACCAAGCCTCGTCAATAAGATTGTTCTGAGCATTACAGATCCATGACGGAGTAAATACCTCCGCCATTTCCCGGGAACGTGTGCTTTGGGTATCTCGGTGTTTCAAAACACGGGGCATGACCACATGACCGTTCTCTCCGATTATCAGCTCAGGAAGAATCTGAGATCCGTATTCATAACCCTTGCCAAGCGGTTCATAATCGGAAGTAGCCCAGAATATGTTACACTGTTTTCCTTCCTTGCTTGTCGTATGATCTTTGAGCAAGGTATTCAGTAAGTCGGGTGAAAGTTCTTTCAGCCTGTTCTCTTGTATGTCGGCTTCTCCGGTCGTTTTCTCCATCTTCTTTCTGTGCGTAAAGGGGATGAGAAAGTCCCGGTGTCTGCGTCTTTCTTAGACAGAGGGAGATTTCAGGCTATAAGGCTGATTTGCTGATGAATTATATGTAGGATTGCTAAACAATAGTTGAAATTCAATGACTTCCGGATGAAAATCCAACAGCCGAAATTGCAGGATTTTCAATAAAATGTATAACTTTGCGCAAGAGTGAGTCCCTCTGTCTAAGAAATGAATGCTTTTGCTAAACGTTCTCCAATCCTACAGACTTTTCAGAATTTGTGCGTTGGCTTTGTCCACTACTGAATTGTCCAATGAAGCCAGATAAATTTGTGTGGTCGCCTCGGAATCATGTCCCATTCCTTCGCTGATGACAGAAATCGGAATGTTCTTGCCTTTGGCTGCGCTTGCCCATGAATGACGGGCACAGT
>URMA01000035.1 GCA_900548875.1 uncultured Porphyromonadaceae bacterium
CCCCAGCCGAAGGCGGTAAGGAAATCGTGATTACCGGCGTCAATATCGGTGACTTCGGTAAGGGAACCAATGAAACTTTCTTTGATTTGGTAAAAGCTCTCGATGAGGTGGAAGGCATTGAACGCTACCGCATTTCGTCGATTGAACCCGACTTGCTGACCGATGAAATCATTTCGTTCGTTGCGGGGTCGAAGCGCTTTATGCCGCATTTCCATATTCCGTTGCAGTCGGGCAGCGACGCCATGCTCAAGCTGATGCGCCGTCATTACGACCGCCAGTTGTTTGCCGACAAGATTGCCAAAATCCGCCGCGAGATTCCCGATGCGTTTATCGGGGTGGATCTGATAACGGGCATGAGAGGGGAAACCGACGAAATTTTTGAAGATTCGAAGGAATTTATTGCTTCGCTCGACATTTCTCGCCTTCATGTGTTTACCTATTCCGAACGTCCCGGAACGATGGCGCTGAACATCACTCCGATTGTCGACCAGCAGACCAAGCATTTGCGTACACGCAAAATGATGGCTTTGTCCGACAAAAAGCTCGATGCTTTTACCCGCCGTTATTTGGGCACAGTGCGTCCGGTGCTTTTTGAGCATACTACCGACGGGGGAACAATGAAGGGATTTACCGACAATTATTTGAGAATCGAAGTGCCGGCCGACGAGTCGCTTGTCAACCGCGTAGCGATGGTCCGTCTGGTGGAACCGACTGGTGAGGACGACCTGATTAAGGGAGAATTGGCATGAACGGAACAGTAAGAAATATCTTGTATTCGCCTTTGTGGTTGTTTCTTCACGGAGCGGCATTCCTGCCGTTGCCCGTGCTTTATGTCATTTCCGATGTGCTGGCGTTTCTGACCTATCATGTGGTGCGCTACCGCAGGGAACTGGTGAAAAAGAATATCTATGCTTCGTTTCCGGAAAAGAGTGACGAGGAAAAGAACCGTATCATCCGCCGGTTCTATCGCAATTTCACAGATATATTCGTAGAAACCGTCAAGTTGCTTCACGTCAGCGACAAGGAAATGCGTCGCCGCATTGTGTTTGAAGGCTGTGAGCAGGTTGATGCCTATACCCGCGAGGGCAAGTCGGTGGCTATCTATGCTGCCCATTTCTGCAATTGGGAATGGCTCTCGGCCATCACGATGTGGGTGGACAACGACGAGAAAATCCACTATTCGCAGGTCTATCGTCCGTTGCGCAACCAGTGGTTCGACCGTTTTTATTTCGAACTCCGCAAGCGGTTCAACTCCGAATCAATTCCCAAAAACGGGGTGCTTCGCCAGTTGTTGCAGTATCGCCGCGACGGCGGACGTTTTGTGACCGGATTTATCTCCGACCAGAAACCCAGCCATAACGACGGGCTTCATCATATCCGTTTTCTCAATCAGGACACGCCGTTTATCAGTGGTACGGAACTGTTGGTGAAGAAGATGAAGGCTGCCGTGATGTATTTCGACATTCACCGCGTAAGCCGCGGATATTATAAGGTGACCATGCGCAAGATTGCCGACGATGCTTCGCAATGCGGAGAGTTTGAACTCACCGACCGCTTTGCCCAAATTCTTGAAGAGGCTATCCGCAAGGAACCCGACGCCTGGCTGTGGTCGCACAACCGCTGGCGCAGATAAAAATACAGAAACTTTCAGAACACTACTTATATGAAAAAGCCGATTGGAGTAATTATTCTGAACTGGAACGGAGCTGAATTGCTGCGCCGTTACTTGCCTTCGGTGATTGCTGACAACAATGATGAGATTGCCGACGTGGTGGTTGTCGACAACGGAAGTACCGACAACTCGCGTGAACTCCTTGCTTCGGAATTCCCCGGAGTCAAAACCTTGTTTTTCAGTGAGAATTATGGCTATGCCGAGGGCTACAACCGTGCTATAGCTGAATTGGGCTATGAATACAGCCTATTGCTGAATTCCGATGTGGCTGTTTCGCCCGACTGGCTTACTCCGCTTTACTCCTACATGCAGGCACATCCCGAAGTGGCGGCCTGTCAGCCGAAAATCCTTGCCGACACCGACCGCACGCGCTTTGAATATGCCGGTGCTTCGGGCGGCTACATCGACAAGCACGGCTATCCCTATTGCCGCGGCCGCATTTTTGATGCTGTAGAAAAGGACAACGGCCAGTATGACGATGTGGCGGAAGTGTTCTGGGCTACGGGTGCTGCCCTGTTGGTGCGCACGGAAGTGTATCTGAAAACCGGCGGACTCGACAGCTTTTTCTTTGCCCACATGGAGGAAATAGACCTTTGCTGGCGCATTCATCAGGCGGGCCACAGCATCAAGGTTGTGCCGCAGAGCCATGTATATCATCTTGGGGGCGGCAGCCTGCCGGCTTCCAATCCGCGGAAAACGTATCTGAATTTCCGCAACAATCTTTTCCTGCTTTATAAAAACCTGCCCCGCCGCGAGGGACGGAAAATGCTCTTCGTGCGTCGTCTTTACGACACGCTTGCCTTTTTCGTATTTGTGGCGAAAATGGATTTTGCCAATGCTCGGGCCGTGCTGAAGGCGCACAACGACTATCGGCGCATGAAGTCGCGCTACGATGGCATTCAGCCCGACCGCAATATTATGGCCGATTTCCCCACCTGCCGCATCAACATCATCCTTGCCTATCATCTTCGCGGCAAGCGCACGTTCAGCAGACTGTTTTAGGGTTTACAGTTTACGGCATTTTGGCGGACGCGGATGTTGCTACAATGCTTCCATTTATGCAAATCTCAAGCGGGAGGAACGATATGAATGTTCCACTTGTTTTTATGGGGGGTAGTTTTATTTTCTTGAATAGTTGTAATTTTTTTTATTTTCATTATTTTTACTTATTTTGCGGTAAATTCGTATAAATGGATATTTTCGACAATGATTAACCTTGTAAAACATAACCCATATCGTATTTTAGGTGTGTTATCAAACACCTCTTTAAAGGAACGCTTAGCCAACCAAAATAAGCTTAATGCTTATGCAAAGATTGGTAAGTCGGTTAGATTCTTTTATGATTTTGATGGAATTATAGAGGAAGCACCTTTACGAACCTTAGAAAATATCGCAGCAGCTGTTACAGCGATTAACCTTGACAGAGATCAACTGAAGCACTCTTTGTTTTGGTTCATAAATGCCTCTTCAATAGATGGAATAGCATTGAAATATTTACAATCCAAAGATATTATCAAGGCTAAAGAGTTATTTCAAAAGAAAGAGACATTCTCGTCTTTAATCAATCTTGGAGTGCTTGCATTTATTGAGGGAAATTTTGCAGACGGTTATGTAAATATTTCAAAGGTGATTCATAATGAATCTTATAGAGGAGATTTGCTTGACACTCTTGGCTTGCAAAATATAAACTTGTCGGAAGATGAAATAGCGGCAATGTTTATAGTCGACTTACTCACGGAGATACCGGCGACAATATTGCAATCTGTTGCAGATGATCCTTCTGATAAAGCGATTATCAGTGAGATAGCGGTTAATGAACCTATTGCAGAAATAAATGCAGCAATATCTGTCGCCAAGTTGGTTAATTCCAAAGATGCTAATGCAAATCTTGCGGCAGGAACAGTGTTGATTAATTCAACAAAGAAACAACTCAAACAGGTAAGAGATATTGTAGGTGTCACCAGTCCGAAATATCAAATGATAGCAGACGATCTTGCCAAACAGGTACTTCAATGTGGTATTAACTACTACAATAATGCCCCCGATGATGTAGAAAGTCCTCGAAAAGCAATGTCTCTTCAGGCATACGCTTTACAAATCGCAATTGGACAGTTCGCAAAGGATAGATGTCAAAAATATTTTGACATTTTGAAAAAAGCAGTTGATAATATGCCTCCGGCAGAAGTTGCGATAGAAACCCGTAAAGTTAAAGAAGAACTACATCGTTTTTCCCAGCAGCCTGATAAAATTTCATACTCAATTACACTACTTAATAACACCAAACCATTACTTCAGACAATAAAGGCTAAAATTGGTGCAACCAATTCGTTTTATCTGTCGCTTTCTACCCAGGTCGTAGGAAATGCTTTGCACAATCTCATAGAAGAAGTAAACACGGCACAGAATGATTTTAGCGTAGTAGTTAAGGGTATAAATTCAAGTGGAATGGCTCCGGGATTATTAAACCTCTCTCTTCAGAAAATTATAGAGAGTAAGGTCAAACCTGTTCTCCGTGATGCTTGGAAAGCAATTACAATTATGAATGAATTCGATATGGAGGCAGATTTCCGAAAGAAGCGATACTACGCTAATCGTGTATCATTAAAAGAAATATGCGACAACTTTGATATATCAACAAGTGGTTCTGCTACAACTACATCACAGTCTCAAAATAAATGGTATGAAAATGGTTGTTTAATGTCTATTATTGCATGGATTGTCATTGGTTGCATCGCTGGTGCAATTTGTGTTGCAAACGACGGAGATTTTGCAGCCGGTTTTGGTATTTCTGGATTAATTGTTTTGGTCTTCTCTCGTATGTCTTAAGATTAAAAATTATGAAAGTGATAACTTTTTTTCTAGTATTTATAATTTATAGTATAAATGTGTCCGCAAATACAACTGATTCACTTCGTCATTGTGCTAAGCAATTAGACATTGTGAAGTCAAGTATTGAAACTCTCCAGGCGAAAACGAAAGTGCTTAAGGCTGAAGTTTCTTCTTTGAATAAAACTGTTGATGTTCAAAATATAATGATAGATTCACTTAAAAACGAATTAACATCAGCTCAAAATGCTATCTTGGTTCAAGCTGATAGTCTAAGTGCTAACATTTCAAACACTCGTTTGGAATTTCAGGTAAGTTCTGATATGCTAAACCAGACGATACAATCTAACTTCCAAATAGGGCTTTGGATATGTATTACAATAGCTTTCATTCTTATTGTATTGGCATTTGTTTTCGGTAAACTTATTGCCAAACGAAAAAATGAAGTGGCAGGCTTATCTGCAAAGACTGACAGACTTAATGAGGAAATTGTTAATAGATTGTCTGTAGAGGTGAATGACATTCAAGCAATATCTAAACAAATTGGGATTCTTGCATCTATACCGGGAGTTAATACCGAAAGTGAACAGAAATTGATTATCACTATTGCTGACCGAATTACTTTTATGGAGATGACATTATACAAAATGGATAGTTCGGTAAGGGGGCATAAACAGCTTTCCAAGTCAATCAAGCAAATGAAAGACAACCTCCTTGTTAATGGTTACGAATTGGTTGATATGCTGGGCAAAGACTATCATGAAGGAATGAAAGTGACAGCAAATTTTGTTGAAGATGAGAATTTACCTGAAGGTAAGCAAATAATCACTAGTATAATCAAGCCTCAAATTAACTATAATGGCAAGATGATTCAATCTGCTCAAATCACAGTAAGTCAAAACCTTTAAAAACTTATTCAATATGGCTCAATCTAAAATGAAGTTTGGAATAGACCTTGGTACGACTAATTCCGTAATTTGTAAAATTGAGAGTGGCGAGCCTGTTATTAAAAAGACAGACACATTGAAGGACACTTTACCATCGTGCGTATCTTTTACAAAAAAGAAAATTGCAAAGGTTGGAGATAGTGCCTATAATGACCTTCGTCAAGATAAATCACGTGCCATGAAAAAATGGTCAAATGGCTGCGAAAACGTATTCATAGAATTTAAACGAAATATGGGTACGGACAAATTGTATGAAAGTTCTAACATGGGAGAGACTTTTTCTCCGGAGCAACTTTCTTCCGAAGTTTTGAAGGCTCTCAAATCGTTTATCGGTGATGAGAATATTACATCTGCTGTTATCACAATCCCTGCTAAATTCAAAGCAGACCAAATAGCGGCTACCAAACGTGCTGCTCAAATGGCGGGTATTGAACATTGTGAACTTCTCCAAGAGCCAATTGCTGCATCTATGGCATATGGTCTGAGTGTATCAAACAAAAATGGTCAATGGCTCGTGTTCGATTTTGGAGGCGGTACATTTGATGTTGCGCTTATCAAAGTAGAGGATGGCATCATGCAAGTCAAGGATACCGAAGGGGATAATTACCTTGGTGGTAAAAACCTTGACTATGCAATTGTTGACAGCATTATCATTCCTTACCTAAAAGAGAATTACTCAATCTCAAATATTATGGAGAATGAAACTACAAGAAACATTCTTCGTGATGCTATGAAATTTTATGCTGAACAAGCGAAAAATCAACTCTCGTTCAGAGCAGAAGTTGACATAACCTCTCAACTTGATGAGTTTGGAGAAGACGATAAAGGTGAAGAAATTGAACTTGATATGGTTATTACTCAAGAGCAGCTTGCCTCTGTACTCACACATGTGTTTCAAAAGGCAATTGACATTACTAAACAACTCCTTAATCGTAATGGCTTATCTGGGACAGACCTTGACAAACTGATTCTTGTGGGTGGGCCGACTTTTTCTCCAATTCTTCGTGAGATGTTGCGCAAACAAGTCACACCAAATGTTGATACAGATATTGACCCTATGACTGCAGTTGCAAAAGGTGCGGCACTATTTGCTTCAGGCATAGACTGCGATGTCAAGGAAGAATTAGCTATCGGTACTGTCGCGCTTACGCTTTCTTATGAAGCAAATTCGGTTCAGCCAATCGAATTTGTAACCGTACAACTTTCAAAAAAGGAATGTTCTGGTTTAATTCCCTCAAGGTTGTTCGTGGAACTTGTACGCAGTGATAATGGCTGGTCAAGTGGAAAATTTGAAATTAATGAGATTGGTGATGTCATAGAATGCCAGCTCATGGAAGGTAAAAATAATGCGTTCACTGTCAACGCTTATGATGAACGAGGTGCAGTTGTTCCTTGTTTTCCCAAAGAAATAAATATCATGCAAGGTATTGTTGTTGGTAATGCCGTTTTGCCATACAATATTTCAATTGAGGTTCATGATAGCGGTCTTAAAAAGAATGTGGTGAAGTCGGTCAAAGGTCTTGAAAAGAATCAGCAGCTTCCTGCAATCGGGACGCTTAATGGGCTCAAAACACGTAAGCAATTGTGCCCCGGTATGACAGGGGAAACTTTGGTAATACCCATTTATCAAAGTGAACATAACGCTGACGGTACATCTGCTATTTATAACGACCACGTCTTTGATGTAATCATAACGGGAGATGAGGTTGGACAAGTAATTCCTGTCGGAAGTGATGTTGACCTTACTATTAAGGTAAATCGTTCGCAAATGTTGAAACTTGAAGCATTCTTTCCCGTCAGTGGGGATACTGTGGAAAAAGATGTAAAAATTGAAGCTAGATCGGTTATTTCATCTCACGAATTAGAAACTCTCAAAGACTCTGTGAACTTAAAACTCCGTACTATTAAAACTTCTTCAGTGATTAAGGATTTTGAGATTAGCGAAGCAGAAAAGCTTATTAATGAGGTTAACGACCGTTTCGATGGTGAAAAAAACTCCGAAGATGGAAGAATGCATCTTCAAGCTGATATCCGCCGTGCTTTCCTGAAAATGGAAGAGATTGAACAAGGGCATGAATGGGATTCTGTTGAAGCTGAAATCAGAGAGGAATTTGATCGCCTTGAAAAAGCCAACAATGAGCTTGACAACAAATATGACCAAGAAGTAGCTGCTGTTCGCTCTCAAGTTGATTCTGTTATCCGTTCAAAGGACGTTCGCCAGGGGCGCACTGTTCTTGATGATATCAATAGTTTGTTTATTGTAGTGACATTCATTTATCAGTTAATGGGTTTCATTGATTACCACCTTCGTAATTTTAATTCTATACAATGGAAAGATGCGACCAAGGCATATCAACTTCTGCAACATGGGAAAGAAATTGCTAACGCCAATCCGTCCGAAAATTTACTTTATCCAATTGTGAGTTCTGTCATTGATTTGATGATTGAGCCACCGACAAATGGTCCCGGCTTAACTTCTTTTATGGGATATTCAAAGGATGAAAAATAAGGTAAAAATCTTATAAATTCACAGTAGTTTTGGATGCGGGTATGATCATTTGAATATGACTGCTCGTTATCTAAAACTATTGTGTGCACCAATTCTTTGTTTGATTTGTTGCCTTTTTGGAAAAATGCTACTCATGTCAGATAATCTTCGTCGGAAAGATTCGTTATCTGATATTCATCTATTATTTGAATTTGTTGGATAATTCCGTTGAAATAATTGACAGACAGGGTGTCAATCTGTATTTCGCTCTGTGCATTCAACTTTGCGGTACAGCATAGAAAAAGCGATAAGAATATATAAATTGTTGTTTTTATAGCCAATCTGTATAGTAATTAGCTTATGGGTAAAGAATATTCAGAAAGAGAATGTTCCTCCCGTTTATTTACGGGTGTTTTTTTATTTTCTTGAATAGCCATACAATTAAAAAGATCGTATTTATGGCTATTCCTAAATACAGTATAAAATACTGTTCTTCAGATAGGCAGGGTGGGCATTCCACTCCTTCCAAACAGGGCTCACACAGGGGTTGATAATATTTAAATAATAAATACAAAATCAAATCCACAAGAATGAGCTTGAACCACGGATTTCTAAAAATTCTGATTATTAGGGATTTTTGTTTCGGTTTCATGTCGTTTCCTTTATTGTGGGGTGAAAAGCCTGTGTAAATGGTAAACTGTTGGACAACAGCCATTCCCAAAATTAGCAATAATAAAATGTGTTGTCAAGTCATTGGGTTATGAATACAATCTGCCGCCGCGCTCCGATATGGCTGTTTTTTATGGGAGTGTCGGAACAACAGGTTTTTGCATACGAATTGCATTATTGGGTTGACTCCAGGGGCATTGGGGCTCTAAAGCTCTTGGTAGCCAGTCGCATGATTTCGTGAGAATATAATAGAACCCTGGACTGTGGCTGTAAACGACAAATGAAAAGTCATCGTCGTGTATGAATTCCGAAGGGTCGAAACGGAATGTTTTTGTTTCCGATAAAAGTCTTGTCATACCTTTCGGTGTTTTGTCGGAAAGGAAATATGTCAGATTATTAATGACGGTATAATAGGTAAGTGAGTTGATTATTTGGGGGTTGCCGTCAAATCTGTCGACTGCAATCAGTAGATTGCCCAAATCATTGACGCCCATATCACAGCCTTTTTGGAAGAAGATCAAGACATAACAATAATCATCCGTAAAACATTCGGGTGATTCCTTTGCCATTCTTGCTAAAACATCTGTAAGGTAGTGGTCGACAAATTCAATCTGTCGCAAATTCACGGTTATTGAGTCGTTTGATTGAGCTTTGCAGTTTGTTGACATAATTGCAATTATGAGAAATAAAGCTAATCGTTTCATAATTTGTGCCTTTTTGGTTCAATGAATCTTGCCAGCTATTCGCCAATTGTCTCATTTAAAAGAATCTGGTAATGCTGATTCCCTCTTTTTCTGAAAACTCCATAATATGAGCCTCCGACTATGGGCATTTCATACAATTCTCCGTATGTGAATTTCTTTTCGGTAGGCAGAACTTTGATGAGTTCCTTCGGGACATCGGGGTACAGGAAATAGTAGCAACCGTTGATGACTGCATAATAGGCAAGCCCTTTGGGAAAGGCAAACTCATCGGTGGCTCCATCATAATACATATCATATTCTTTGACCACAATGAAAAATTGGTCCACAGGTAAATCCGGGGAATAAAAGTCTAATATGAGGCGTTTCCCTTTGTGATAAAACCTCGGTTGGTCTTTTTCCATTACAGAGAATAGTTCTATGAGGCTTGAGTCGGTAAATTCAACTTTGTGCAAATTCATTATCACTGTATTGTCGGATTGCGCCATGCAATTCAACGACAGAATCGCAGTGATTAGAAGTAAAGCAAATCTTTTCATGGTTGCCTGTGTTTTAGGGTTGAAAAGTCGGAGTAAATTATTGAATGGCAGAAGTGTTTTCCACAAAGTTAACAATAAAATGCAATTTATTCTAAAGTTTCTTGGATTATAGACATAAAAAAACAGAACCCATGGGGATGGATTCTGTTTTTTATGGTGAGATAAGATTATTTGCAGTATTCTGCCCAGTTGGTGTTCTGCATGTTTCCTGATTTTACGAATTCTTCGTGGAAACCGAATGCAGCCTTGAGGCAGTGCGGAGTGTGGCCTCCCTTGCCGAGCTTCAGGTAGTCGCGGAGCAACGGACGGTAAGCCGGGTGAGCACAGTTTTCGATGATGAGTTGTGCTTTTTCTTCCGGATCCTTGCCGCGGAGGTCGGCGATACCCTGGTCGGTGATAAGAACGCTGACAGAGTGTTCGCTGTGGTCGAGGTGGGAAACCATCGGCACGATTGTGCTGATTTTGCCTTCCTTCGTTACTGACGGACAGCTGAAGATAGAGATGTAGGCGTTGCGAGTGAAGTCGCCTGAACCGCCGATACCGTTCATCATCTTTGTTCCGACAACGTGAGTAGAGTTGACGTTACCGAAGATGTCGGCTTCGAGGGCCGTGTTCATCGTGATAAGGCCGAGACGGCGGATGATTTCCGGATTGTTGGAAATTTCGCCCGGACGGATGAGCACTTTGTCGCGGAAGAATTCAATGTTGCTGAAGAATTTGTCCATTGTTTCGTCCGAGAATGTGAGGGCACAGGTACTGCCGAAGCGGCATTTGCCCATTTCCATCAGTTCGAGAACGGCATCCTGGATAACTTCGGTATACATGTCGAATGCAGGAATTTCCTTGCTTTCGCCAAGTCCGTGGAGCACGGCGTTTGCAATGTTGCCCACACCTGACTGCAACGGGAGGAATTCTTTAGGAATACGTCCGGCACGGAGTTCGCCGATGAGGAACTTGCACACGTTTTCGCCGATGCGCATGGTTGTTTCGTCGAGCGGAGCGAAACCGTGAACGTGGTCGCTGCTGTTTGTCTTGACGATACCAACGATTTTAGCCGGGTCAACTTTCAGGTACGGAGTACCGATGCGGTCGCTTGGCTTGTAGATAGGAATCTCGCGACGGTAAGGAGGGTCGAGAGGAATGTATATATCGTGAAGTCCGCGGATTTCAGCCGGGATATGTTCGTTAAGTTCAATGATGATTTTGTCGGCCATATGGGCGAAAGTCGGGATATTGCCGACGCCTGCACCCAGCAGGATTTCACCGTTGTCGCTGACTTCTCTCGCTTCGATGATAGCAACGTCAATCTTGCCGAAGAATCCGTAGCGGAGGTTCTGCGACAATTGTGAGAGGTGCATGTCAAAGTAGTGGATTTCGTGGTTGTTGATGCTGTTTCGTGTATCTTTGCACGATTGGTAGGGAGTGCGGATATTTACCGCATTGGCACGGCTGAGTTCGCCGTCGACGTTGTCATTGGTAGACGCACCAGTAAATACGTTGATTTTAAACGGGCGACCTTCTTCGTGTTCCTTTTTTGCTCTGGCGGCAATAGCTGGAGCGACGAATTTCGGAGTACCGGCAGCTGTAAAACCAGAGAAACCGACGTTATCGCCATTTTTTACAAATTCTGCAGCTTGTTCTGCAGTGATAAAAGGAAAAGCCATATTAATTTGAATTAAGTTTAGTTTTTCGTTGTCGAAAAATAAAAAGTAATTTAATTTTCGTATTTTTGCACGATGCAAATTGCGCATACTATGCCACGTGCAAAAATACGAAAATATTTGAACTTTGGCATAAATGGCGCAATAAAAGATGAACAGAAAACAAAATAATCCCGACAGACGTTTGAAAAAATAATTATGAACGAACAGAATCAATTTGACAAAAAGTTATTTATAGAAACTTATGGTTGCCAAATGAATGTTGCCGACAGCGAAGTGGTTGCTTCGGTAATGCAAATGGCGGGTTATGAGTTGACAGAGGAATTGGAAGAGGCCGACGCCGTGTTTTTGAACACCTGTTCAATTCGTGACAATGCCGAACAGAAAATTTTTTCGCGTCTTGAATATTTTGCCTCGTTGCGCAAGAAACGCAAGGGCCGCAGGCTGATTATAGGCGTGCTGGGCTGCATGGCCGAACGTGTGAAGGACGACCTGATTGCCAACCATGGCGTAGACATCGTGGCGGGACCTGATGCCTATCTGTCGCTTCCCGACCTGGTGGTTTCGGCCGAGGTGGGCGAAAAGGCCATCGATATCGAACTTTCCACTACGGAGACCTATCGCGACGTCATTCCGCAACGCATCGGGCATAACCGCATCAGCGGATTTATCAGCATCATGCGCGGCTGCAACAATTTTTGCTCCTACTGCATTGTGCCTTATACGCGCGGCCGTGAGAGAAGCCGCGAGCCGCAGAGCATACTGAATGAGCTTGCCGACATGCGTGCCAAAGGCTTCAAGGAAGTGACACTGCTGGGGCAGAATGTCAATTCCTATCATTACGAATATCCCGACGGCCGTGTTCTCGGCTTTGCAGGCCTGCTCAAGCTCGTTGCCGAATCGGCGCCTGAAATGCGTGTGCGTTTCACGACTTCCCACCCGAAGGACATGAGCGACGAAACCATCCGGGTCATTGCCGAAACGCCCAACGTGTGCCGCCACATTCATCTGCCGGTGCAGTCGGGCAGCAACAAGGTGCTGAAGGCGATGAACCGCAAGTATACGCGTGAGTGGTATCTCGACCGCATTGCCGCCATCCGGAAGGCGATGCCTGACTGCGGCATTTCTACGGACATGTTTACCGGGTTCCACGACGAGACGGAAGAGGATTTTGAAGAAACGCTGAGCCTGATGCGCGAAGTGGGGTTCGACAGTGCGTTCATGTTCAAATATTCGGAACGCCCCGGAACATTCGCTTCCAAGAACCTGCCCGACAATGTGAGCGAGGAGGTGAAGATTGACCGCCTGAACCGCATGATTGCCTTGCAGAACGAACTTTCGGCTGAAAGCAACCGCCGCGACATCGGCAAGACATTCGAAGTGCTGACGGAAGGCTACTCCAAGCGTTCGCGCGAACAGCTTTTCGGCCGCACGGAGCAGAACAAGGTGGTGGTGTTTCCCCGTGGAAACCATCATATTGGCGAGCTTGTCCGCGTGAAGGTGAAGGACGCTTCATCGGCTACGCTGATAGGCGAAGAAGTGGAATAGTATGGCGTGAGGGCAGGGCGTTTTCCCGCACCTGCCGGCAACATAAAAACGAATCTGTGTATGAATAAAGAAGCAATTACCGGAAATGCTCCGGATTTCGACCCGTATGCTGCGGCCGAGGGCGACAACCGCCTGTGGAACCGCAACTATGTGTTTGTCATGCTTGCGAATTTCCTGCTGTTCTTTTCATTGTATAATCTGATGCCGATTTTGCCGATTTATCTTGCCGACGAGCTGAAGGCGGGACGCGACATTATCGGCGAAGTGATGGGCGGTTTTATCATTACCGGGCTGATGATACGTCCGTTCAGCGGTTATATTGTCGACAGTTTTCCGCGCAAGAAGGTGCTGATGGTGTGCTATCTGGTCTTTTCGCTGTTCAATATCGGATTCGTGGCCTCCACCACCGTGCTGATGTTCGGGCTGGTGCGTACGCTTCAAGGTTTTGCTTTCGGGTCAACTTCTGTGGCCAACAGTACGGTAGCCATTGACGTGCTTCCGTCGAGCCGCCGCAGTGAAGGCATCGGTTATTATGGCATCAGCAACAATCTGGCGATGGCCATAGGACCGTCGGTGGCGCTGGCCCTCTACAACAATATTCCGAACATTCATTTTGTTTTTGCCGTTCCGCTGATTTCTTCGCTGGTAGGCTTTGCCTGTGTGTTGATGGTGAAAAACAAGCCCCGTGCCATTGTCAAGAATCAGGTGCCGCTGTCGTTCGACCGCTTTTTCCTGAAAGTGAGCCTGACGGAAGGTTTCAATTTGATTCCGTTCGCCTTTGCCAGTGCGACACTGACCACTTATCTTGCCATCTACGGAAAGCAGGAACTTGGCATATATTCCGGCAGCGGAGTATTCTTTCTGGTGCTTTCGGTGGGACTGATTCTCTCGCGTGTGCTGACGAACAAGTGGGTGCGCAAGGGATATATCATTGAAAACGTGAAGGCCGGCATGATTTTGGTGGTAGTAGGTTTTCTTTTCTTTGTCGGCATCCGCCACATGGTTGCCTTCTATGTGTCGGCACTGATTATCGGACTTGGCTACGGAACCATGTGCCCGTCGTATCAGAGCATGTTTATCAACCTTGCTCCGAACAGCCGCCGTGGAACAGCCAATTCCTCTTACCTGACGTCGTGGGATGTGGGCGCGGGCATCGGAATTTTCAGCGGAGGCTATATTGCCGAGCGCTCCAGCTATCATTTTGTCTACTGGATATGCTTCACCGCATGTGTCGTGGGTGCTATCGTTTATTTCGCCTACACATCGAAACATTTTAATCGTTTAAAAATTAGGTAAAAAAACGAAATAAACCTATACAGACAATTGACAAAGGCACTTTGACGGTTGTATATTTGCATCAGATAAGCTGCGGTTCGGCAAAGTTGAAACTGAAAACTCCGTTTTCATTTGCCTTTGCACTCACCTTGCATTATCTTTGCAAAGAATTTTCGTAAAATCCCCGATTTTCGTGTAACCGGGTAAAAATACATAATAATGAGCAAAGAAAAAAAATCGAAAATATCCTATTTTCAGTCAAATTTCACGTCGACAATCAGCGTCGCATTGGTGTTGCTGCTTTTGGGGATCATCGCATTCCTGGGAATACTTGCCAATACTTTCTCGAAGGAGCTGAAAGAAAACATCGGTTTCAGTGTGGTTTTGCAGAGTGAAACTACTCCTGAACAGGTGGCGGCAATGGACAAGATGTGGAAGGCATCGCCCTATGTGTCGGAGGTGAAATACATATCAAAAGAAGCTGCGTTGCGGAACTGGGAGGCTGAAACGGGTGAAAATCTGGTGGAACTGTTCGGTGTGAATCCGTTGAATGCCGAGTATGAAGTGTATGTGAAGGCCGAATATGCCAATCTTGACAGTCTCCAGATGATTGAAAAGCAACTGAAATCCATAAATTTCGTCGATGAAATAGCCATGCACAAGAGCGAGGTGGATGCTGCCAACCGCAATATCAGTAACGTGGCATTGGTGCTTTTTGTCATAGCCGTGTTGCTTATGCTGATTTCCTTTGTGCTGATTAACAATACGGTACGACTTACCGTGTATTCCCGCCGTTTCCTGATACATACAATGAAACTCGTCGGAGCAAAGCCGGGGTTTATCCGCCGTCCGTTTGTTGTCAGCAATATGCTGAACGGTCTGATTGCCGCATTCGTGTCGATGCTGTTTCTGGGAGGCGTATATCTGTTTTTGCAGAATATTGACGAGTCGCTCGTTGTTACGTTCTCGGTAGTGGAAATTGTTGCCGTGTTCGTTGGCCTGATTGTCTTGGGCGTACTGATATGCGGTCTTGCTGCCTTTCTGGCCGCTAACAAATATATCCGTCTTAGCTACGACGATTTGTTTAAAAGATAATTATTTAAAGTATAGAATCATATATGGAAGAAATCAACAATGTTTCCGGGCAACAGTCGGAAACAACAAAGACTTTGACTAAGGCAAATTTCCTGCTGATGGGAATTTCAGTAGTGATGATTATAGTCGGATTTTTACTGATGGGCGGTGAACCGAGTACAGATGAAGCGTTCAATCCCGACATTTTCAGCACTGTGCGCATAGCTGTCGGCCCGACGATTTCTTTTCTGGGCTTTGTCCTGATGTTTTTTGCAATTTTATATAAGAAAAAGTAGACATAAAAGATGGAATGGTTTGAATCGCTTGTATTGGGACTGTTGCAGGGCCTTACCGAGTATTTGCCGGTGAGCAGTAGCGGACACCTCGCAATAGGATCGGCGTTGTTTGGGATTGAGGGAGATACGAATCTGCAGTTTACAATTGTTGTGCATGTGGCAACCGTGTTCAGCACATTGGTTATTCTGTGGAAAGAAATCAGCTGGATTTTTAAGGGACTGTTCAAGTTTGAGATGAACAGTGAAACGAAATATTTTTTGAATATCGTCGTTTCAATGATCCCGGTGGGAATCGTCGGCGTATTCTTTAAGGATTATGTAGAGAGCATTTTCTCGAGCGGCCTTGTGGTTGTAGGCTGTATGCTGCTGCTGACCGCCGTATTGCTTTCTTTTTCCTACTATGCAAAACCTCGCGTAAAGCAGGAAATTTCGATGCGCGATGCCTTTATTATCGGTTTGGCACAGGCTTGTGCCGTGATGCCCGGTCTGTCGCGTTCGGGTTCGACTATCGCTACAGGACTGCTGCTTGGCAACAGTAAGGAAAAAATGGCACAGTTCTCGTTCCTGATGGTAATCCCGCCGATTTTGGGCGAAGCCTTGCTCGACACCATCAAGATGGTGGGCGGAAACGCCGAGTCCGTGACTGCAGGCGGCAACATTTCGGCTGTGGCTTTGATTGTCGGATTTCTTGCCGCATTCATTTCCGGCTGTTTGGCCTGCAAATGGATGATCAGCATTGTGAAGAAAGGGAAACTTATATACTTTGCCATTTATTGTGCTTTGGCAGGTGTCGTTACATTGTTCCTGTCATAATATAAAATATAGCAAAATATGCTTCATCCCGTAGAAGGAGAAATTTTTTATGTTGACAAGCCGCTTCGTTGGACGTCGTTCGACGTTGTGAAGCGCATTCGGGGAGCGCTTTCGCGTCGTACCGGACTGAAAAAGCTGAAAGTTGGCCATGCCGGTACGCTCGACCCTCTGGCGACAGGGGTAATGACGGTTGTGACGGGACGTGCAACCAAGCAGATTGAGGCGCTTCAGGCGCATACCAAGGAATATGTGGCTACTATCCGTTTGGGAGCAACCACGCCTTCGTTCGACCTGGAAACGGAAATAGATGCCGAATATCCGTGGGAGCATATCGACCGTCGGATGGTGGAAGAGGCGTTGGCTAAGTTTGTCGGAAGTATCAAGCAGGTCCCTCCCGCCTATTCAGCCTGTAAGATTGACGGCAAGCGTGCCTACAAGATGGCGCGTAAGGGAAAGGAAGTGAATATAAAGGCGAAGGAGCTCGTTATTGACGAGATTGAACTGCTCGACATGCAGATGCCGGTCATTGTCATTCGGGTTGTGTGCAGCAAAGGCACCTATATTCGGGCATTGGCACGCGATATTGGCGAAGCGTTGGGCAGCGGCGGTCACTTGACCGGCCTGCGGCGTACACGGGTAGGCGATGTGGCTGTGGATGACTGCCTGTCGGTCGATGATTTGATGAAACACTTGGAAACTGCCGACATTGAATTGCCGGAAGAATATCAGAAAAAAGAAATTTAAAACGAGGAAACAAGATATGAAGCTTTCACAATTTAAGTTTAAATTGCCGGAGGAGTTAATTGCACAATATCCGGCACCGGAACGTGATGAGTCGAGACTGATGGTTGTACACCGTAAAACTGGGGACATTGAACATAAAGTGTTTAAGGAAGTTCTTGACTATTTCGACGATGGCGACCTTTTTGTGTTTAACGATACGAAAGTTTTTCCTGCCCGTCTGTATGGCAACAAGGAAAAAACCGGTGCAAGAATTGAAGTGTTCCTGTTGCGTGAATTGAACGAGGAGCATAAATTGTGGGACGTATTGGTGGAACCTGCCCGAAAGATACGTATCGGCAACAAGCTGTATTTCGGTGAAGACGAATCGATGGTAGCTGAAGTTATCGACAATACGACTTCCCGCGGCCGTACGCTGCGTTTCCTTTACGACGGTCCGCACGACGAATTCAAGGAAGCCTTGTTCAAGCTCGGACAAACCCCGCTTCCCGAATATATCACCCGTGAACCGGTACCGGAAGACGAAGAACGCTTCCAGTGTATTTTCGCCAAGAACGAAGGTGCGGTGGTTGTTCCTGCCGCAGGTACGCACTTCAGCCGTGAATTGCTGAAACGTATGGAAATCAAGGGCGTGAACTACGATTTCCTGACGATGCACTTCGGTTTGGGCAATTTCCGTGAAATTGACGTGGAGGACCTGACAAAGCACCGCATGGACTCGGAACAGGTAGAAGTAGGCCCTCATCTGGTAGAACTTGTAAACCGCACGAAAGATGCCGGAAAGGCAGTCTGCGCTGTAGGTGCTTCCGTGCTTCGTGCCATGGCAAGTACCGTAAGCATGGACGGGCATATCAAGGAATTCAGCGGCTGGACAAACAAGTTCATTTTCCCGCCGTATGAATTTACGGTCTGCACGTCGATGATCAGTAATTTCCATTTGCCGTATTCCACGATGCTGATGCTTGTAGCCGCATTCGGAGATTATGACATCATCATGAATGCCTACAATGAAGCCGTGAAAGAAAAATATCGTTTCGGTGTATATGGCGATGCCATGTTGATTATCTAATCAGTAGCGTCTGCTATAACCGTCAAGGGGCTGTATCGGTTTTCCGGTACGGCCCCTTGACGTTATTGATGGGTTATTGACAAGTTACTGCCATGTATAGTTGCCGGCATGATGCGACTTGATGCGTGCAATCAGGTTTCGGAACGGACGGACGAAACGCAGTGCCGGGACGGAGAACAGCAGCATCCGTCCTTGCAGCAAGCGTGCCGTCTTGCGGTAGGCGAGAATGTCGCTTACTTGCTGGGCTATGAACATTAGCAGGGCGAAACCCCCCGTTATTCCCGCTTTCCAGTAGTCGGACGCATCCTCGGCACAGTAGGCAATCCAAACGGCGTAGGCCACTGTACAGACAACAGCGAACAGAAAGAGGAAGTAGCATGCCTGGCGTACCGTTTCTCCGTTGACGGACGCGCGGGTACGCAGTTGCGTGAAGCTGCGGAACAGCTTCTGTATGCGGAATTCATAGCGGAAATCGTCGTGGTGTTCCAGCAGAACGGTTTCCGGCGACAATTCGACCGCAGTTTTTCCACGGCGTGCTATCTCTTTCAGGAAGATGTCGTCGTCGCCGTACTTTAGATTCAGCGAAGAAGAGAATCCGCGGTTGTCGAAGAACAGTTGTTTGCGATATGCAATGTTGCTTCCGTGACAGCGGAACGGACGGCGGCAGAGAGCAGCATTAAGATAGACGGCAGCTTCTTCTGTTTCGTCATAGGCACGGTAGCGCCGGCCTCTTTCCATGTCGTTGTCGAATTCACTGTGGGCGTAGCCGACAACGATGTCCGCGCCCTTGGCAAAATGGCGTGCCATGCCTGTCAGCCATTGGTCGGATTCCGGGCGGCAAAGGGCTGACGTAATCAGCACGAAATCGTTGACAGCCGCTTTGATGCCGAGCGTGATGGACAGCTTCTTTATGGAAACATTGCAGGAGTTTTCGGGAGTGAATGTTGTGCGCAGGTGGGGATATTCCAATCCCAAACGGGTGAGGGCGTCGCCCACATGTCCGCATTTGTCGGCGTTAACCACAATTACTTCATAGTCAGGATAATTTTGCTCCATCAGCAATGGAATCATTGTTTGGAGGGCTTCGCTACAGTTGGCAGGTGCGTAGACTATAACAGAAAGTGCGGGCAAATTTGTTCTGGCATTCCCGTCCTGAGCCAATGATTTTTGTTTTATCCATCTGCCGATGCGGCGTGGCAGAGCGGCGGAAGTGGCAATGACAACGATTGTCAGCAGGAACAGGCAGGAAAGTGCCGAAAGTTCCAGTGTCGTTATGTTGAAAGGCAGTGCTATATCCATGTGGGCTATACTTAAAAATGTCGTGCAAAGTTAACGAAGACTGCGGAAATATTGATTGCTTTTCAATTAAAATAAAGAGGATGTGTGCAGTAAAACAACCGTAAGACCGTTTAATAAAAGATTACAAGCTGCAAACATAATAAAATGTTTGCGGTTTCGTTTAAATTAAAAATGTGCATATATGAGAAATAATATTTGGGTACTTTGTATCGTAGTGTTTACCATGTTGTTCACTTCCTGCAAAACAGGGGAGAGTCTTACTTATTTTCAGAATGCCGATGAGGTAGGTGAAAGTATTCGTAATGTGGATTATGCCATAGAAATAGTTCCTGCCGACGAGCTTTTCATCTCGGTCAACTCTCTTGTGCCTGAAGCAACAGCCATCTACAACCTTCCGTTGTCGAATCCGGCGCAGGCAGGAAGTCTGGAACTTACGACTTCGCCTAAAAACCAAACCTATATAGTCAACAAGGACGGTAATATCCAGTTTCCGGTGTTGGGACAGCTTCATGTGGCCGGCATGACCATCCATGAACTGACGGAAATGCTGACAAAGGAAATTTCCAAGAATGTGGAGAATCCGATTGTCCGCGTTCAGCTGATGAACTTCCGTGTCAACGTGTTGGGTGAAGTGAAGAATCCGGGACAAATTGTCGTAACTACGGAGCGTTTCTCCATTTTTGACGCATTGGCAACGGTCGGAGACCTGACTGAATACGGCCGTCGTGAGAATGTGACACTTATTCGTGAAGAGGACGGTGTGCGCACTTACCATCGCATCAATCTGAATGATGCCAATGTGGTGAATTCTCCTTACTTCTATCTGCAACAGAATGATGTAATCTACGTAGAACCTAACCGAGTAAGAAAAGACAACTCAAAATATAATCAGAACAATTCATTCCGTATTCAGGTCGTTTCGACTGTCGTGAGCCTGGTATCCGTTATTTCGTCATTGCTGATTGCACTGGTTATCAAATAACAAATTGATTGTGGATGCTGGACATTAATCGGACATATTTCTGGCTGTTCTGTTTTGCCGTGCTGTGTTTGCTGATCGGGATTAATCTGTTCAGATTCGCAGATGAAGTTTGTCAGCTTGTCTTTGCCATATTGGGAGCGTTGGATTTGCTCTATAACCGTCGTTGGCGTGCCTACCGGTTGTTTTTCGTCTTTTTGGGCGTAATGGCGTTTTATGCCTTTTACAGCATTTGTTTTCTTGATTACAGTATTCCGCGTGCCATTATCAACGATTTTGTCATCCAGATGAAGCCATTGATAGCTTTTTCTGTTACTTATGCAATAGCTCCACACTTTACGGACAAGGAAAAACGGATAATTAAATATCTTTGTATTGTACTGGCGATACTGTCTTTCATTATGATTTTAGCTGATACTCGCCGTGCATTGTTGCCCCACGTTTATCACCAGGGACTGCTGTGTGCCGGATGTGGTATCGTATATTTATTGATGGCATATGACAAGGAAGAGCCTAAAGGCTGGAGCCGAAAAGACTTGTTTTGGGCTGTGGCTATCTTTATGATGGGGCTGGCCTGTACGCGTGCCAAGTATTATGGATTTGTCGTGTTGGTTTTGTTCATGTTGTTCGTGTACAAGCCGGGTATGATGAATTTGAAAAATTTGCGTAATTTTGGCATTATATTGCTGGTGTTTGCTGCGGTACTTTTTGTATCGTGGAACAAGATTGAATATTATTTTATTACGGGTAATTCCGATACCTTTGATCCGGAAGTGGCAGAGTCCTTTGCACGTCCGGTTTTGTATGCAACTTCCATTCTCGTATTTGCCGACCATTTTTGGTTGGGTTCCGGTTTGGCTTCGTTTGCAACTTCATCATCGTCGACGGCTATACACTATTCCGGATTGTATTATGATTACGGAATAGATGCCATTTGGGGGTTGTCTCCAACATACGATGCCTTTGTTTCTGATACATTTTATCCGGAACTGGCGCAGTTTGGCTTTGTCGGCATTATTCTGTTTGTCGTTTTTTGCTGGTGGATATGGAAACGGCTGATGATATTGCTCCGTGCCGGCAAGTTGCCGTTGTTCATTATCGGAGTGCTCGGTTTTGGATTTCTGGCGATTGATGCCACCTCCAATTGCTGTGTGCTTCAGGTGTCGGGCGAACTCATAATGGCGGTTTTGGGCATTCTGGCTGCCTGTGCAAAATCGTTGGACGAAGAAGAAAAACTACTTTCCGGCAATGTGGCGGGATTATATAATGGTTTGAATAAAAAAGAAATGAAATATGAATAAAAAATCTGACAAAATTGATTTTTCAAGAACCATCTACGAAATGAAGCGACGTTGGTACTATTACCTAATTGCTTTCGTGTTCATTATGGGGTTCGTAGCATTCTATATGTATAAAAAGAATGCAGACTATCTGTTTCATGCCAATGTTTTGATTGAACAGGAAGAAGGAGGTAGTGCCGCAGCAGGAGGTATGGCACAAATGATGCGTACTTTTTCGTTGGGTTCAATGGGTGGCGGTTCTGTCGATGACGAAATTCTTGTCATGCAGTCGCACAGTCTGCTTTGTCAAATGATTTCCGAATTGAAGCTGAATCGTACCTATCGTGAGGAAATCGCGATGAAAAACTATTCGCTGTATAAAAAGTCGCCTGTGGCGCTTCTGGCCCCAGATGAACTTTTTGATACTTTGAAATCAGGATTTCAAATGACAGTGAAACTGCATGCGGATGGGACTGCTGATGTGAAGGCGACGAAGGGACTGCTAAAAACGACTCTGTTCGAGAAGAATGGAACTGCGCTTCCGCTGACAATCAGTATTCCCTCACGTGGCATATATGTGCTTGAAAAGACAGAGAATTTTGTGCCAGGAAAAGAGCAATTAATAAAAATTAGTGTGTCCGGCAATAATCAGATGGCTGAATTTTATGCAAAGGAGTTGACCGTTGATTATTCTTCAAAAAAATCCAATGGCATATCGTTGGAAATTGAAGACAATGATTTGCAGCGAGGTAAAGATATTCTGAATAAGTTGATTGAACTGTATAATAATCGCCGTACGGATGAAAAGAATCTGAAGACGTCAAATGAATTGCAGTTCATTGACGAACGTCTGGCATCGTTGACCGGGCAGCTTCATGATGCGGAAAAGAAAGTGGAGGATTTTAAAACTTCGAACAATGTAACCGATATTGAGGTGGAAGCCAAAGTTCTGTTGGAACAGACAAGCGCCAACAAACAGTCGATTGTGCAGATTCAGACACAGTTGGCTGTGTTCGACATGATTTGCAAGTTCCTGGACGACCCTGCCAATCGCTATTCCATGATTCCGATTACAAGCGGTGTGGAATATGAAGGTGCTGCCAAGTCGATTGAAGCCTACAATAATCTGGTTGTAAAGCGGATGGAATTGAATATGTCGGCAAAGAAGGATAATGCTTCCCTGATGCTGCTGAATGCCCAGATTGACGGTATGCGTTCGGGAGTTGTTGAAACAATCGAAAAGGCTCGTGCAAGTACAGAAATAGCTTACAATGATTTCGTGAGGGAAGATGGCAAATTCGCTTCCCGTTTGAAGGATTTGCCTACTCACGAACGTGAATATCTGAACCTGATGCGTGACCAGACGATAAAGAACAATCTTTATGTGTTCTTGCTTGAACAGCGGGAAACCAGCGTCTTGAAACTCGGTTCAAACTATCCGATGGGCCGTGTGGTAGATGCTGCTTACCACGACGTGAAGCCAGTGGCTCCGAAATGGAGCGTCATGGGTGGTCTTGGCCTGTTGGCTACGTTGCTGTTGCCAACCTTATGGTTTGTTTTCCATAGTACCCTTTCCCGTAGAGTCGTTGTCCCTTCTGATGTAGAGAGCCTGATGCCTTGTCCGCTTGACGGAGTCGTTTCGTTGGATGCTGCTTCAGCCGAAACGCTTGATTATAGCAAAAATGGAATGGATGTCAAGGAAATGCGTGCATTGTGCAGTCGGATGTTGGACAAGGGTAAGGTACAGTTCTATACAGCCTTTGAACGGGATAACGGATGTGTTTCTCTACTGGTGAACATGGCTTATCTTATGGGGCGTAGCGGTAGGCGGACTGTGGTTGTTGATGCCAGCTTACAGGGTACGCTCATGAATGTGCTTCATGTTTCTCCTCATCATACAGTGGAAGACTTTTTGTCGGATACTATGTTAAAAATTGAGGATTTGACATATAAATGTAATAATATTGGTAACTTTGATGCCGTTTTGTCATGCATGAACAGTGGCGATGAAGAGTCTTTGTCGCATCCTCGTTTTCAACAGATGTTGGAAATGTTGGAGGGAGTGTATGACAATATACTTATTTTGGGCGCACTGCTCGATGAAGAAAGCGGAGTGCCACGTTTGTTGAAGAATGTTGATTATACAGTTGTGTTAGTATCAAAAGGAGAGAAAGTGTCGCGTAAACGTCAAAATTCTGATGTTTTAAAAACGGAACAGCTCGGTGTTGTCTTCAACAAACTGTGACTTAATTAAAACAGAAAGAAATGCAAGCAATAATTTTGGCAGCTGGGATGGGTAAACGTCTCGGAGAACTTACCCGTAATAATACAAAGTGTATGGTGAAAGTCGATGGAATTCCGTTGATTGACCGTCTGCTTCGACAGCTTGCCAACTGTGGATTGACACGGATAGTGCTGGTTATCGGTTATAAGGGTGAAGAGCTGCGCAAACATGTTGGCGACAGTTATCATGGAATTCCGATTGTCTATGTCGAGAACAAGTTGTTTGACAAGACAAATAATATCTATTCGCTTTGGATGACACGGGATTTGCTTGTTTCGGAAGATACTTTGCTTGTGGAATCTGATTTGATTTTTGAAGATTCCATTTTTGATTTAGTGTTGGGCAATCCTTCGGAAAACTTGGCTGTGGTGGACCGCTATCAGGCATGGATGGACGGAACGATGGTGTGTATAGACTCGGAATTGAACATTATCAACTTTGTGCCGAAAAAGATGTTCAATTATCAGGAATTGCACACTTATTATAAAACAGTCAATATATATAAGTTCAGCAAAGAGTTTTCATCGAAGAAATACTTGCCGTTTCTGGAGGCGTATATCAAGGCTTTTGGAACGAATGAATACTATGAGCAGGTGTTGCGCGTGTTTACCATGCTTGATAACTGCAATTTGAAAGCTTTGCCACTGAATGGGCAGAAATGGTACGAAATCGACGACGTGCAGGACCTGAACATAGCCGAAGTCCTGTTTGCCGAGGGTGACATGAAACTGAAAATGATGCAGAGCCGCTATGGAGGATATTGGCACTTCCCAAATCTTCTTGACTTCTGCTATCTTGTGAATCCTTATTTCCCAACGTCCCGTCTGAAAGAGGAATTAAAATCGAATTTTGACGTTCTGTTGACGGAATATCCGTCAGGAATGGCTGTCAATTCTTTGCTGATGGGCAAATATTTCGGGTTGTCGCCGGAATTGGTATGTGTGGGTAATGGCGCTTCCGAGCTTATCAAGTCGCTTATGGAAAATCTTGAAGGACGGCTGGGTGTCGTGTTGCCGACATTTGAAGAATATCCCAACCGGTTGAATCCGGCAAGAGTGGAGGCGTATGTTGCTGACAATGACGATTTTTCCTATACGGCAGCAGATCTGGAAGCCTATTTTTCAGACAAGGATATATCCACGCTTCTGGTCATTAATCCTGATAATCCTTCGGGAAATTTCATTGCTCCGTCCGACTTGCTGGAGCTGGCTGAATGGACTCGTTCGCGAGGTGTACGTCTGGTAGTGGATGAGTCGTTTGTCGATTTTTCGGAAGGCTCGTATGGCAATACTTTGTTGAAGGATGATATACTTCGTAAGCATCCAAATCTTGTGGTATTGAAGAGCATCTCCAAATCCTATGGCGTTACCGGCCTTCGATTGGGGATATTGGCAACCGCCGACGATACGATCATTGCTCCCATGCGAAAGGATGTGGCAATATGGAACATCAATTCATTTGCTGAATACTATATGCAGATTTTCGGGAAATATGAAGAGGACTATCATAAGGCTTGTCGACAAATTATAGAAGAACGTGATCGTTTCTATGATGAGTTGAAGAAGATACCTTTTTTGCGTGTCATTCCCTCGCAGGCCAATTATTTCCTGTGTGAAATCATATCGTCATATACTTCTCATGAATTGACTCTGAAACTTTTGACTGAACATGAAATCCTGTTGAAGGACTGTGGAAAGAAGCAGGCTTTCGCCGGTCGTAGCTTTATCCGTATTGCTGTACGCGACAGAGCCGACAATGACCGTCTTTTGAATATTCTACAATCTTACTGAAAGAAATGCAATATATTGATTTTGAGAAAATAAAGAATCTGGAAATAACTCCCCGTGAGTGTGTCGACTGGGTGAAAGAAATGTTTGTTCACAAAAGCGAATGTCAGCTTCCACCAAAGATCAGTATCAAGATGCAGAATGATGTATTTGTTAATACGATGCCGGCCTATTTGCCCAATCAGCAGGTTGTTGGTGTGAAAGTTGTATCCCGTTATCCGGAGCGTACTCCGGCGTTGCAGAGCGATATTCTCTTGTACGATGCTGTAAGTGGTCAGAATCTGGCCATTATGGACGGTACGTGGATTACGGCGATGCGAACAGGGGCAGTGGCGGCTTTGAGCATTCAGACTTTGCAGAAAGAAGGAGCTCGCAGCTATGGATTTATCGGTTTGGGCAATACGGCAAGGGCAACAATGCTCTGCCTGCAGGCCATCAATGAGAACCGTGAGCTTGATATTCATCTGTTACGCTATAAGAATCATGTGGAACTGTTCACAAAGCGCTTCGAGAAATATTCGAATTTGAAATTCAAGGTATTCGATACGGCAGAAGATTTGATTAGAAATTCAGATGTCGTTGTGTCGTGTGTCACGGCTGCAAACGAACTGTTTGCTCCTGATGAGGCTTTTGGTCCCGGTATTCTTGTGGTTCCGGTTCATACCCGTGGTTTTCAGAACTGTGATTTGGTATTCGACAAGGTGTTTGCCGATGATCGGGCACATGTCGAAAATTTCAAATATTTCAATCGTTTCCGTCGATTTGATGAAATATCCAATGTCTTGAACGGGCTGTCGGCCGGACGAGAAAATAATGAGGAAAAGATTCTGTCGTATAATATAGGCATTGCCATTCACGATATTTATTTTGCTTCCAAAATTCTGGAACGGATGGGGGTGTCAGCTCCGGTTTCGGATTTCGGTATTGAAAAATATTGGGTGTAGCTGCGTAATAGGAAAAGGCTTATGAGAAAAATAGAGGTTGCTGAATTGCGAGAAATTCAGTTGAATATTTTGCGGGAAATAGATACATTTTGCCGCAAGCGTGATATTTGCTATTTCTTGAGTTATGGCAGTCTGATAGGTGCCATCCGTCATAAAGGGTTTATTCCGTGGGATGATGATATTGATATAGCAATGCCCCGGCCTGACTATGAGCGTTTTGTAAAGGAATTTACATCCTCCCGCTATGTCGTACTCAATAAGCTTTATGACAAAAAATATCCGTATTTATATGGAAAGGTAGCTGATCCTGATACATTGGTGAAAGAAAACTATGATTGCCCTATCGAGGTCGGAGTCAATGTCGATGTTTTTCCGATAGATGGGTTGCCTGATGATAAGAAGAAGTCGGACAGATTGTGTGAGGAAATAAAAATGTTGCGCAAACAGCTGGAAGTAAAACGGTTGTATGTGTCGAAAGATCGTCCATTGTGGAAGAATATTCTCCATGTAAGTGGTAAGGTATTGCTGAGTCCTGTTTCTGACAGCCGATTATTGAATCATATCTCCAAATTACAGCAACGGTTTCCTTATCAAAATGCTTCATGGGTCGCTGACTTGAATTTTGCGGAGAGTGCCCAAATCCCTGTTTGAAAAAACCGTTGATGTGGATTTTGAGGACGGTAAGTTTCTTGCGCCCGCAGGCTACGACACATGGTTGCGTGCCATTTTCGGCGATTATATGAAATTGCCGCCAGAGGAAAAGCGAGTATCTAATCATTTTTTTACGGTGTTTCATAAATAATCAAGTAAGGTAAGAAAAAAAATGTACCTTTGTATTTATGAAAATATTAATTGTCAATAAATTCTTTTATAATCGTGGCGGAGACTGTGTGTGTGCCATCAGCTTGGAACAGATGCTTCGTGAACAGGGGCATGAAACGGCTGTGTTTGCCATGCAGTATGCAGAGAATTTTCAGACGCCGTACAATGGTTACTTTGCACCGGAAGTTTCCTTTTCGGGAGGTGTAGGCGGAAAACTGAAGGCGGCGGCGCGTATCTTTGGCGGAGCCGGTGTGAAGGCTGCCTTTTCTCGTTTGCTGAAGGATTTTCATCCGGATGTGGTGCATTTTAACAACATACATTCCTATCTTTCGCCGGTAATCGTTAAAATGGCAAAGGATTTTGGAGCGAAGACAGTGTGGACACTGCATGATTATAAATTAGTGTGTCCGTCGTATTCCTGCCTTTCGCAGGGAAAAGTCTGTGAAGATTGTATTGGCGGTAATGTTCATGGTGTAGTTGACAAACGCTGCATGAAAGGCAGCCGTGCGGCAAGTTTCTTGGCCTATTGGGAAGCCCGTTATTGGAATCGTGACAAACTGGCGGCCTATACGGATGCTTTTGTGTGCCCAAGCAGCTTTATGGCAAAGAAAATGGAGCAGGGCGGATTTCCGTCACAAAAATTGCATGTGGTTTGTAATTTTATGGATCCGGCAAAAATTGAAGGCTATTCGGTTGTAAAAGAACGGAAGCCATATTATATTTATGTCGGACGTCTGTCGGAGGAAAAAGGCGTGAGGACTCTTTTAGAAGTAGCT